>NZ_JBVJFA010000027.1:0-105416 GCF_055588085.1 Streptomyces sp. NPDC046303 | reverse complement strand
GGAACGGACGCTTCCTTTGTACTCACCCTCTCGGGCTTTCCTCCGGGCTTTCGTTCTGTTCTTGCGTTTCCGACTCTATCAGACTCTTTCGGGCCCGATTTCCTCGGTGCTTTCCAGGTCCAGACGCTTTCGCGCTTTTCCTTTTCGGCGGTTCCGACTCTATCAGATTCATTTCCCTGCCGTTTCCGGCTGGATTGGAATTCCGATGGCCTTCGGGGGGCCTTTCCCTTTCGGGTGGACCAGACTTTATCAGGTCTCCTTGGTCTGGATTCCCACGCGCCCGCATGACGCGGCCGGACACACGTGTGCGCCCGGTTGTCGTGCTGGGGTGGAGACGTAAACGTACTGGAGCGGGGCCCCCGGATGCAAATCCGGTTGCCCCGCTCCGGTGACGTCGCTACGGCGGGGGTCAGACCTCGACGACGACGGGGAGGATCATCGGGCGGCGGCGGTAGCTGTCCGACACCCACTTGCCCATCGTGCGGCGGATGAGCTGCTGGATCTGGTGCGGCTCGGCCACGCCGTCGGCGGCGGCCCTGGCGATGGCTTCCTCGATCTTCGCGACGACCGGGCCGAAGGCCGAGTCCTCGATGCCGGAGCCGCGGGCCTGGATGTTCGGGCCGCTGACGACCTTGCCCGTGGTGCTGTCGACCACGACGTAGACCGAGACGATGCCCTCGTCGCCGAGGATCCGGCGGTCCTTGAGCGAGGCCTCGGTGACGTCGCCGACCGAGAGGCCGTCCACGTACACGTAGCCGGCCTGCACCTTGCCGGAGATCCGGGCCTTGCCGTCGATCAGGTCGACGACCACGCCGTCCTCGGCGATGACGATGCGGTCCTTCGGGACGCCCGTCATGGCACCGAGCTCGGCGTTGGCGCGCAGGTGGCGCCATTCGCCGTGGACCGGCATCAGGTTCCGCGGCTTGCAGATGTTGTAGAAGTACAGCAGCTCGCCCGCGGAGGCGTGGCCGGAAACGTGCACCTTGGCGTTGCCCTTGTGCACGACGTTGGCGCCCCAGCGGGTCAGGCCGTTGATCACGCGGTAGACCGCGTTCTCGTTGCCCGGGATCAGGGACGACGCCAGGATCACGGTGTCGCCGGGGACGATCCGGATCTGGTGGTCGCGGTTGGCCATGCGGGACAGGGCCGCCATCGGCTCGCCCTGGGAACCCGTGCAGACCAGGACGACCTCGTGGGCCGGCAGGTCGTCGAGGGTCTTGACGTCCACGACGAGACCCGGCGGGACCTTCAGGTAACCCAGGTCGCGGGCGATGCCCATGTTGCGGACCATCGAGCGCCCGACGAAGGCGACCCGGCGGCCGTACTCGTGGGCCGCGTCGAGGATCTGCTGGATGCGGTGCACGTGGCTGGCGAAGCTGGCCACGATGATCCGGTTGTGGGCGTTCGCGAAGACCGTGCGCAGGACGTTGGAGATCTCCCGCTCCGGCGGGACGAAGCCCGGGACCTCGGCGTTCGTCGAGTCGGAGAGGAGGAGGTCGATGCCCTCCTCGCTCAGACGCGCGAAGGCGTGCAGGTCGGTGAGGCGCTTGTCCAGCGGAAGCTGGTCCATCTTGAAGTCGCCGGTGGCCACGACCAGGCCCGCGGGCGTCCGGATCGCGACGGCCAGGGCGTCGGGGATGGAGTGGTTGACGGCGATGAACTCGCAGTCGAAGGGGCCCAGGTTCTCGCGCTCGCCTTCCTTCACCTCGAGGGTGTAGGGGCGGATGCGGTGCTCCTGGAGCTTCGCCTCGATGAGGGCCAGCGTCAGCTTGGAGCCGATCAGCGGGATGTCCGGCTTCTCCCGCAGGAGGTAGGGGACGGCCCCGATGTGGTCCTCGTGACCGTGCGTGAGCACGATGCCGTCGATGTCGTCGAGACGGTCCCGGATGGACGTGAAGTCCGGCAGGATCAGGTCGATGCCCGGCTGCTCCTCCTCGGGGAAGAGGACGCCGCAGTCGACGATCAGCAGACGGCCGTCGAACTCGAAGACGGTCATGTTGCGGCCGATCTCGCCGAGGCCGCCCAGGGGGGTGACCCGCAGGCCGCCCTTGGGCAGCTTCGGCGGCGGACCGAGTTCAGGATGCGGATGGCTCAAAAGTCTCTCCTCACCACACGCGCCACGTGCCTGAAGGCACGTGGCGCGCATGACATTCGTGCACTTGCTGTTGTCTGTTTCGGTCGTGCTTGTTCAGTTGTGAAGTCTGTTGTCAGAGCTGTACCCCGCCGGCGGCGAGATCGCGCTTGAGCTGCTCCGTCTCCTCGGCGGTCAGCTCGATCAGCGGGAGCCGCAGCGGGCCCGCGGGCAGGCCCTGCAGGTTCAGCGCACTCTTGGTGGTCATCACGCCCTGGGTGCGGAACATGCCGGTGAAGACCGGGAGCAGCTTCTGGTGGATCTCGGTGGCCTTCTGGACGTCTCCGCCCAGGTGGGCCTCCAGCATGGCGCGCAGCTCGGGGGTGACCACGTGGCCGACCACGGAGACGAAGCCGGCCGCGCCGATCGACAGGAGCGGCAGGTTCAGCATGTCGTCGCCGGAGTACCAGGCCAGGCCGCTCTGCGCGATGGCCCAGCCGGCTCGGCCGAGGTCGCCCTTGGCGTCCTTGTTGGCAACGATACGGGGGTGCTCGGCCAGCCGGACGAGAGTTTCCGTCTCGATCGGGACACCGCTGCGGCCGGGGATGTCGTAGAGCATGACCGGCAGGCCGGTGGCGTCCGCGATCGCCGTGAAATGCCGGTAGAGGCCCTCCTGCGGCGGCTTGCTGTAGTACGGGGTGACGGCGAGCAGGCCGTGGGCGCCGGTGCGCTCCGCCTGGCGGGCGAGCTCGAGGGTGTGGCGGGTGTCGTTCGTGCCGATGCCGGCGACCACGTGGGCGCGGTCTCCGACGGCTTCGAGGACGGCTCGTACGAGGTCGTTTTTCTCCGCGTCGGTGGTGGTCGGCGACTCACCGGTGGTGCCGTTGATGATCAGGCCGTCGTTGCCTGCGTCCACCAAGTGGACGGCGAGCTGCTGCGCGCCGTCGAGGTCGAGTGCGCCATCCGCCGTGAACGGCGTGATCATGGCGGTGAGGACCCGCCCGAAGGGGGTCTGCGGAGTCGAGATCGGAGCCATGGGTAACACGCTACTCGCTGCCATGCTCGCAGTGTCCCCTCGGGGGACGTGGGTCCGAGTGTTGGACACCGGCACTGCCTGCTCGGGGGTTCAAGCAGTGCCGGGTCCGTTTGATCAGCCTAGATGAACTTTACGAAACGCCGCAATACGGACACTTAGGACTTGAGTCGCACATGCGTGCGTTACGCATGTATCAGGCCTTACGGGGCAACGCGACCGTTGGCGTTGAAGGCCGCGTACGTGAGCGGCATGAGCTTCGCCCAGTGCCGCTCCATCTTCTCGCCGACCATCTCGATCTCCCGCTGCGGGAAGGACGGCACCTTCGCGAGCTCGTGCTGGGTCCGCAGGCCGAGGAAGTGCATGAGCGAGCGGGCGTTGCAGGTGGCGTACATCGAGGAGAAAAGCCCGACCGGCAGGACCGAACGGGCAACCTCGCGGGCCACGCCCGCGGCGAGCATCTCCTGGTAGGCCTCGTAGGCCTGCCGGTACGAGTCCTCCATGACCCGGCCGGTCAGCTCCTGCTGCGCCTCGGTGCCCTCGACGAAGACGTACTTGCCCGGGCGGCCCTCCTGGACGAGCTTGCGCTCGGCGTCCGGGACGTAGAAGACCGGCTCGAGCTCCCTGTAGCGACCGGATTCCTCGTTGTAGGACCAGCCGACGCGGTGCCTCATGAACTCCCTGAACACGAAGATCGGGGCGCTGATGAAGAAGGTCATCGAGTTGTGCTCGAAGGGGCTGCCGTGGCGGTCCCGCATCAGGTAGTTGATCAGGCCCTTGGAGCGCTCCGGATCCTTCTGCAGCTCCTCGAGGGACTGCTCGCCGGCCGTGGAGACGCGGGCGGCCCAGAGCACGTCGGAGTCGGCGGCGGAGTGCTTCACCAGCTCCACCGTCACCTCGCTGCGGAAGCTGGGTTTCAGATCTGAAGCGGTGGTCTCGCTCACCGGGGGTCCTTCCAAACGTGCGTCCTGGGGCGCGCCCACTCTACGTCGCCGCCTGCGGCCCTCGGTGCCATGGATTTTCGTTAATGTGCCCAAACCCGGCACCGATTGGGCCTCTGGGACGTCCTACGTAAGAGAACGCACACCGATCGTGAGGAGAGTGGCCCCATGTTCCGCCGACGGGAAGCCGTCCCGTTCGCCTTCGTCGCCGAGGCCGACCGCTTCCGCAGCAACGTCACTCCGCCGCCGCGCGAGCGCCTGAGCAAGACCCAGCTCGCCGCCCGTAGTCTGGTCGGGCTGACCGTGGTTGCCGGGCTGGCCGGCTCGCTGGTCTTCGGCATGCCCGCACTGCAGCCGAGCAAGGCACCGGAGAAGTCGCAGCAGTCGGAGGCCTCCCAGGGGCGGTAGCCTCACGGTCACAGCCCAACCGAACGTGCATGTGAGTGAGGTCCAGCCGTGCCCCTGCCCTTCCTGACGGCCGACGGTGTGTCCCAGACGGACGACTACGGCGATGAGGTGCCGGACCATGCCGACCACGACCGCTGGCGGCGCCCCTACCGGCCGGGCCCCTGGCGGGTGGGCGTCGCCGCGCTGCTGCTCCTGCTGTCGGCGTTCATGCTGCTGTCGACGATGATCGTCGCCTTCGCCGGCGCCTGGGGCGGGGCCACGGTCTGCCTCGTCGCCGCTCTCGCCGTCATCGGTTCGGCGCTGCGGCTGCTGCGCGCGGGCGTCTGGGTGAGCCGTACGGGACTGCGCCGGGTGGGGTTCTTCGGGACCCGCTCGATCGCGTGGAGCGAGATCACCGAGCTGCGCACGGTGCAGCAGCCGGTGCGCTGGCTGGGTCTGCCGCGGACCGTGCAGGGGCAGGCCCTGACCGTGGCCACGCGCGGGGGCTCGGAGCTGCCGGCGCTGCTGACCGACCACAACGCCGATTTCCTGTCGCGGGCCGAGGCCTTCGACCGGGCCGCCGACACGGTCGGGGCCTGGGCCGACGAGTACCGGCCCGCGCTCGCCTGATCCGACGCCCCACGCGCACGGGAAGCCCGTACGGCCGTCAGGCCCGTACGGGCGGACTCACCGGGCCGGGCTGTCATGCAGGGCGATCGCGCGCTGCATGGCCTTGCGGGCCCGCGGGGTGTCACGGGCGTCGTGGTAGGCGACGGCGAGCCGGAACCAGCTGCGCCAGTCCCCCGGCGCATCCTCGGTCTCGGCCTTGCGGCGCGCGAAGACCTCGTCGGCGGAGTCCCGCAGGATCCGCCCGTACTGGTCCCGCTCCAGCTCGTCCACGGGCAGCCCGCCCTCGGCCTCCAGCTCGGTCGCGAGCTGGTTGGCCCTGGTGACGAACTGGGTGTTCTTCCAGAGGAACCAGACGCCGATGACCGGCAGGACCAGCACGGCCGCACCGAAGGTGACGGTGAGCCAGGTGCCCTGCCGGATCAGCATCAGGCCCCGGCTGCCGACCAGGACGAAGTAGACGACCAGGACGGCGGCCGTGAGGAAGTACGTGATCTTCGCGCGCATGGGAGGACTACCGGATCAGCCGAGGTCGAGGAAGTGTTCCAGGCCGAAGGTGAGGCCCGGGGTCTGCGTCACACGGCGGGCGCCGAGCAGGATGCCCGGCATGAAGCTGCTGTGGTGCAGGGAGTCGTGACGGATGGTCAGGGTTTCGCCCTCGCCGCCGAGCAGCACCTCCTGGTGGGCCAGCAGGCCGCGCAGGCGGACCGCGTGCACCGGGACGCCGTCGACGTCCGCGCCGCGGGCGCCGTCGAGTGCGGTGGCGGTGGCGTCGGGCTGGGCGCCGAGGCCGGCCTCGGCCCGGGCGGCCGCGATGAGCTGCGCCGTGCGGGTCGCGGTGCCCGAGGGGGCGTCGACCTTGTTCGGGTGGTGCAGCTCGACGACCTCGACGGACTCGAAGTAGCGGGCGGCCTGGGCGGCGAACTTCATGGTGAGGACCGCGCCGATGGAGAAGTTCGGCGCGATGAGCACACCGGTGCCGGGCGAAGCGGCGAGCCAGGTGTCCAGCTGGGCGAGGCGGTCCTCGGTCCATCCGGTGGTGCCGACCACTCCGTGGATGCCGTGGCGGATGAGGAAGTCCAGGTTCTCCATCACCGAGGCGGGGGTGGTCAGCTCGACGGCGACCTGGGCGCCGGCCTCGGCCAGCGTCTCCAGTTTGTCGCCGCGGCCGAGGGCGGCCACCAGTTCCATGTCGTCCGCGGCCTCGACCGCCTTGACCGCTTCGGAGCCGATGCGGCCCTGTGCGCCGAGGACTGCCACGCGCAGCTTGCTCATGTTGCTTGCTTCCTTACGTGCGTACGGACTAGGCGACCGCTTCGTCGAGACGGGCCGCCTGCTTCTCCTTCAGCGGGCCGATCGCCGCGAGCGAGGGCCGTTGGGCCAGTACATCCTGTGCGACCGCGCGGACGTCGTCCGGGGTCACGGAGGCGATCCGGGCCAGCATGTCGTCGACCGACATCTGGTCGCCCCAGCAGAGCTCGCTCTTGCCGATCCGGTTCATGATCGCGCCGGTGTCCTCCAGGCCGAGGACGGTCCCGCCGGAGAGCTGGCCGATGGCCCGCTTGATCTCCTCGTCGCCGAGTCCGTCGGAGGCGACCTTGTCGAGCTCGTCTCGGCAGATCCGGAGCACGTCGTGGACCTGGTTGGGGCGGCAGCCCGCGTAGACGCCGAAGAGGCCGGTGTCGGCGAAGGCCGAGGTGTACGAGTACACGCTGTAGGCCAGGCCCCGCTTCTCCCGGACCTCCTGGAAGAGGCGGGAGGACATGCCGCCGCCCAGGGCGGTGTTCAGCACGCCCATCGCCCAGCGCCGCTCGTCGGTGCGGGCGAGGCCGGGCATGCCGAGGACCACGTGGGCCTGCTCGGTCTTGCGGCCCACCAGCTCCACGCGGCCGGAGGTGCGGATGCGCCGGGTGCCGGTGCGCGGGCCGATCGGCTCGGCGTCGGTGCGGGTCAGTGCGCCGGCCTTCTCGAAGGCGGCGCGGACCTGGCGCACCACCTTGTTGTGGTCGACGTTGCCGGCGGCGGCCACCACGAGGTGGGTCGGGTCGTAGTGCTTCTTGTAGAAGCGGCGGATCCGGTCGGCGCCCAGGGCGTTGATCGTGTCCACGGTTCCGAGGACGGGCCGGCCCAGGGGGGTGTCCCCGTACATGGTCTGCGCGAACAGGTCGTGGACCATGTCGCCCGGGTCGTCCTCGGTCATCGCGATCTCTTCGAGGATGACGCCGCGCTCGGCGTCGACGTCCTCCTCGCGGATCAGCGAGCCGGTGAGCATGTCGCAGACCACGTCGATGGCCAGCGGCAGGTCGGTGTCGAGCACCCGGGCGTAGTAGCAGGTGTACTCCTTCGCCGTGAAGGCGTTCATCTCGCCGCCGACCGCGTCGATCGCGGAGGAGATGTCGAGGGCGCTGCGCTGGGCGGTGCCCTTGAAGAGGAGGTGCTCCAGGTAGTGCGTGGCGCCGTTCAGGGTGGGCGTCTCGTCACGGGAGCCGACGTGCGCCCAGATGCCGAAGGTGGCGGAGCGGACGGAGGGCAGCGTCTCGGTGACGATGCGCAGTCCGCCGGGCAGGACGGTGCGCCGGACGGTGCCGATGCCGTTCTGCCCCTTGAGAAGGGTTTGGGTACGGGCGACGGCCCGCCCCTCCGAAGAGGGGCGGGCCGTCACACGGGAACTACGCGACATCACTTGTCGGAGTCGTCCTTGTCAGCGTCATTGTCGGCGTCACCTGCAGATTCGCCGTCGATCACGGGGATCAGGGAGAGCTTGCCGCGCTGGTCGATCTCGGCGATCTCCACCTGGACCTTGGAGCCGACCGCGAGCACGTCCTCGACGTTCTCCACGCGCTTGCCACCGGCGAGCTTGCGGATCTGCGAGATGTGCAGCAGGCCGTCCTTGCCCGGGAGCAGGGAGACGAAGGCACCGAAGGTGGTGGTCTTGACGACCGTACCCAGGTAGCGCTCGCCGACCTCCGGCATGGTCGGGTTGGCGATGCTGTTGATCGTGGCGCGGGCGGCCTCGGCGGCCGGGCCGTCGGAGGCACCGATGTAGATGGTGCCGTCGTCCTCGATCGTGATCTCGGCGCCGGTGTCCTCCTGGATCTGGTTGATCATCTTGCCCTTGGGGCCGATGACCTCACCGATCTTGTCCACCGGGATCTTGACGGTGATGATCCGGGGGGCGAACGGGGACATGGCGTCCGGGGTGTCGATCGCTTCCATCATCACGTCGAGGATGTGGAGGCGGGCGTCGCGGGCCTGCTTGAGGGCCGCGGCCAGGACGGAGGCCGGGATGCCGTCCAGCTTGGTGTCGAGCTGGAGCGCGGTGACGAACTCCTTGGTGCCGGCGACCTTGAAGTCCATGTCGCCGAAGGCGTCCTCCGCACCGAGGATGTCGGTGAGGGCGACGTAGTGGGTCTTGCCGTCGATCTCCTGGGAGATCAGGCCCATGGCGATGCCGGCGACGGGGGCCTTGAGGGGCACACCGGCGTTCAGCAGCGACATGGTGGAGGCGCAGACCGAGCCCATGGACGTCGAACCGTTGGAGCCGAGGGCCTCGGACACCTGGCGGATCGCGTACGGGAACTCCTCGCGGGTCGGGAGGACCGGCACGATCGCGCGCTCGGCGAGCGCGCCGTGGCCGATCTCGCGGCGCTTCGGCGAACCGACGCGGCCGGTCTCACCGACGGAGTACGGCGGGAAGTTGTAGTTGTGCATGTAGCGCTTGCGGGTCACCGGGGAGAGGGTGTCCAGCTGCTGCTCCATGCGGAGCATGTTGAGGGTGGTGACGCCCAGGATCTGGGTCTCGCCACGCTCGAACAGCGCCGAGCCGTGCACGCGCGGGATGGCCTCGACCTCGGCGGCGAGGGTACGGATGTCCGTGATCCCGCGGCCGTCGATGCGGACCTTGTCCTTGATGACGCGCTCGCGCACCAGGGCCTTGGTCAGGCTGCGGTAGGCGGCGGAGATCTCCTTCTCGCGGCCCTCGAAGGCCGGGAGGAGCTTCTCGGCGGCGATCTCCTTGACGCGGTCCAGCTCGGTCTCGCGGTCCTGCTTGCCCGCGATGGTCAGCGCCTGGGAGAGCTCGCCCTTGACGGCGGCCGCGAGGGCCTCGTACACGTCGTCCTGGTAGTCCAGGAAAACCGGGAACTCGCCCTCGGGCTTGGCGGCCTTGGCGGCCAGGTCGGCCTGGGCCTTGCAGAGGACCTTGATGAACGGCTTCGCGGCGTCGAGACCCGCGGCCACGACCTCCTCCGTCGGCGCCTCGGCGCCGCCCTTGACGAGGGCGATGGTCTTCTCGGTGGCCTCGGCCTCGACCATCATGATCGCGACGTCGCCGTCCTCCAGGACGCGGCCCGCGACGACCATGTCGAAGACGGCGTCCTCGAGCTCGGTGTGCGTCGGGAAGGCCACCCACTGGCCGCGGATCAGCGCGACGCGGACGCCGCCGATCGGGCCGGAGAAGGGCAGGCCGGCCAGCTGGGTGGACGCGGACGCGGCGTTGATCGCGATGACGTCGTACAGGTGGTCCGGGTTGAGCGCCATGATCGTGGCGACGACCTGGATCTCGTTGCGCAGGCCCTTCTTGAAGGACGGGCGCAGCGGGCGGTCGATCAGGCGGCAGGTGAGGATCGCGTCCTCGGAGGGCCGGCCCTCGCGGCGGAAGAAGGAGCCGGGGATCTTGCCGGCGGCGTACTGCCGCTCCTCGACGTCCACCGTCAGGGGGAAGAAGTCGAGCTGGTCCTTGGGCTTCTTCGACGCGGTGGTCGCGGAAAGCACCATCGTGTCGTCGTCCAGGTAGGCAACGGCGGAGCCAGCGGCCTGGCGGGCCAGACGGCCCGTCTCGAAGCGGATGGTGCGGGTGCCGAAGGTGCCGTTGTCAATGACGGCCTCGGCGTAGTGGGTCTCGTTCTCCACTAGCGTTTTCTCCATATTCGTCGTCTCCGTCCGCCGCCCGTGTGGCGGTGGACGGTGCGGAGAAGCGCGCCTTGGGTGCGGGCCGGTCTTCGATCGAAGCACCCGGTTCGGTGCCCGTGGGGCATTCCGGGTGCCACTACCGAGGACCGGCGGCGTAGGGAGGGCGCTCCTCCTCTTCAGTTGTGCGCGTCTGACTCAGACGCGCACGTGCGTCGTTTCCAGACTACAAAGGGTCCGGTGCGGTCCGCACGTACAGCAAAGGGAGCGGCCCCCGGATGTGGGAACCGCTCCCTTCACAGCGCTTTACTTGGCGCCGGCCGCACCGCGGCGGATGCCGAGGCGCTCGACCAGCGTACGGAAGCGCTGGATGTCCTTCTTGGCCAGGTACTGCAGCAGGCGGCGACGCTGGCCGACCAGGATCAGCAGACCACGACGGGAGTGGTGGTCGTGCTTGTGCGTCTTGAGGTGCTCGGTCAGGTCAGAGATGCGGCGGGACAGCATCGCGACCTGGACCTCGGGGGAGCCGGTGTCGCCCTCCTTGGCACCAAACTCTGCGATGATCTGCTTCTTCGTAGCGGCGTCGAGCGGCACGCGTACTCCTCGTTTAGGTCTTCGTTGCCACCGAGTGCCCCAGGTCGAATTCTCTGGGGATCTTCCGTAACTCGGGAGGCGGGGTCCGCTGAGCGCAGCCTCCAGAGAGTTCCGGGGGCGCGTACACAAACGGCCGTCACACAGCGTACCAGGCTGCCGGGTCGCGGCGTCTCAGCTGGTGAGAGCGCGGGCCCGGGAGTAGACGTCCAGCACGGCCAGGGCCAGGGGGACCAGGCTGAGCAGGACCGCCGCCTCGGTGAGGTCGAGCAGCCTTCCCCAGAAGGGTGACAGGCCCTTGCGCGGGATGACAAGCGCAATTCCCGCGAGGAGGGCCGCACCGGCGGCGACGGCGGCGGTCAGCCAGATCGTGCGGAGCTCCAGGCCGCTGTGGTCCTGCTTCAGGACCAGGGCCTCCATCAGGTCGGCCGGCGGGTGCAGGGCCAGGCCCAGGATCAGCAGGGCTACGGCGACGATCCCGGCGGTCAGCGCGCACACCACCTGGGAGGTGTAGCGGAAGAGCCGGGCGCGCAGCAGCATGGCGAGGCCGGTGGCGAGGGCCAGCAGCCGGCCCCAGGTGTTGTCGGAGAAACCGAGGACGGCGGCGGCCCCCACGGCGACGGCGGCGCAGCCGCCGACCAGGCCGAGGAGCATCTCGTGGCCGCGGCGGGCCTGGGCGGCGATCGCCTCGGCGTCGAGCGGGGCGCCCTGGTCGTGCTGGTCGGGACCGGACTGGTCGCCGTACGGGTCGGCCTCGTAGCGGTCGGGGGTGCCTGCGTGGTCGACGTACTCCTCCGTGGCGCTCCGCGGGGCGGCGTAGCCGATCGGCAGGCGGGCGAAGCGGGCGGAGAGGCCGGGCAGGAAGGCGACGAGGCCGATCGCGACGGGTGCGCACGCGGCGGCGGTGGCGGTCGCGGAGGCCTCGGTGGCGATGGCCGTGAAGGTGGCCAGGGTGCCGGTGGCGGCGACGAAGGTGGCCGCGACGAAGGGGGCGTCGCCGCTGGGGGTGAGGGCGACCAGGGCCACGGAGGCGACGAGGACGCAGACGCAGCCGAGCAGGAACTGGAGGCGGCCCGGTCCCTGGCCGGCGGCGGGGGCGATGATCCCGCTGCCGGCGATCAGCAGGTGCGGGAGGGCGCTGAGGCCGAGGGCGACGGCGGAGCCGCGGTCGCGGTAGACGCGGGCGCGGACGCCGGCCACGGCGGTGAGCAGGACGCCGACGGCGGCCGCGATGATCCCGGGCAGGCCGTGCATGTCGTGGCGCAGGGGGTCGGCGTACCAGAGGACGAATCCGAGCATGACGAGGAGCAGTGCGGCTCCGGCGAGGCCGGCGCCGCGCAGCATGTCGTCGCTCCAGCGGTGCCGGTCGCGGACGACGGCCGAGGCGACGGCGTCGGAGACGTCGTCGAAGACGGCGGGCGGCAGGGACTCGGCGAAGGGGCGCAGGCTGAGCACCTCGCCGTCGAGGACCTGCTGGGCGGCGAGGGTGCGGGCGCCGTCGAGGACGGTGCCGGAGCGGCGTACGAGGTGGAAGCCGGTCGGTGCGCCGACGGGCTGGGTCTGGCCGGTGAGGCGCAGCAGCTCGGGGTAGACGTCGGCGACGGCGATGTCCTCGGGGAGGGCGACGTCGATCCGGCTGTCGGGAGCCACGACGGTGACCCTGCAAAAACCCGTCGCCCCGGCCGTACTCACCTGTGTGACCCCCCGTGTAGGTGCCCGCGGAGGCGGGCGATTCGCGGATGCGCATGCTGCGCGCGTCACCCTACCGGGCTCTTGCCCGACTGTCGGCAAGTAGGATCACCGTCGCGTGGAGGAGACCCCCTCCGCGCCCGGGACTTGGGGGCGCCGGATGCGGTGTCCCGTCCGTTTTCGAGGGATTGATGCTCCGGTGAGCCAGATCGTCGTCAAACGACCGCCGCGGTCCCTGCCGCCCGAAGTGCCTTCGGACGAGCTGCGGCTGGAGGCGCCGCCGGAGCTTCCCCGGGGGCAGCAGGAGGGCATGCTGATGCAGCTCCTGCCGATGCTCGGCATGGGCTCTTCCGCCGTGTTCTTCTTCATGCCGGGCGCCGCGCCGTTCATGCGCATCATGGGTGTGCTGATGCTCGCGTCGACGGTGGCGATGGTCGTGGCGCAGCTGGTGCGGCACCGCCGGGGTACGCAGGGGCAAATGGCCGATGTGCGCCGGGACTACCTCAAATACCTTGCGCAGACGCGCCGTCAGGTGCGCCGGACCGCGCGGGCGCAGCGCGACGCGCAGTTGTACCTGCACCCTGCTCCGGACCAGTTGTGGTCGGTGGTGGCCGAGGGGTCGCGGCTGTGGGAACGGCGGGTGGGCGACCCGGACTTCGGCCAGGCGCGGCTCGGGCTGGGCTCGCAGCGTCTGGCGACTCCGCTGGTGGCGCCGGACACGGCGCCGGTGGACGAGCTGGAGCCGTTGACGGCGGGCGCGATGCAGCGGTTCCTGAAGGTGCACTCCTCGCTGGACGGGCTGCCGATGGCGGTGTCGATCCGGGCGTTCTACCACGTGACCGTGTCGGGTGAGGCGGAGTCGGCGCGCGGTACGGCGCGGGCGCTGGTGGCGCAGCTGGCGACGCTGCACTCCCCCGAGGACCTGGTGGTGGCCGTGGTGGCCGCGCCGGGCGCGGTGCCGTCGTGGGACTGGACGAAGTGGCTGCCGCACACGCAGGTACCCGGGCAGGTGGACGGGGCCGGTACGAAGCGGCTGTTCGGCGACGACCTGGGTGAGCTGGAGGGGCTGCTGGCGCCCCGGCTGGAGGGGCGGCCGCGGTTCAGCCGTGAGGTGTCGCCGGTGCTGGACCAGCCGCACCTGGTGGTGGTCCTGGACACCAACTCGCCCCGCGGCGGTCTCGTGCCGCCGGACTCGGTGTTCGCGGCCGCGGAGGGTTTGCAGGGTGTGACCATCGTGGAGGTGGTCGCGGGCGAGCTGGACGAGCCGCGCGGGGGGCTGTCGGTCGTGGTGCGGCCGGGCCGGCTGCGCCTGGAGTCGGGCGCGGGCGTCGCGTACGAGGGCACGCCGGACACCCTGTCGCTGCCCGCGGCGGAGGCGCTGGCCCGCCAGCTGGCCCCGCTGCGCACGGGCGGCGGGGACGACGACGAGCCGCTGCTGGCCAACCTGGACTTCACGGACCTGCTGAACCTGGGCGACGCGGCCGCCGTGGACGTGGCCCGCACCTGGCGGCCGCGGTCGGCCGGCGAGCGGCTGCGCGTGCCGATCGGTGTCGGCGAGGACGGGACCCCGGTGATGCTGGACCTCAAGGAGGCCGCGCAGGAGGGCATGGGTCCGCACGGCCTGTGCGTGGGTGCGACGGGTTCCGGCAAGTCGGAACTGCTGCGCACCCTCGTGCTGGGTCTGGCGGTCACGCACACCTCGGAGACGCTGAACTTCGTCCTCGCCGACTTCAAGGGCGGTGCGACCTTCACCGGCATGGGGCAGATGCCGCACGTGGCGGCCGTCATCACCAACCTGGCGGACGATCTGACGCTCGTGGACCGGATGGGCGACTCGATCCGCGGCGAGCTGCAGCGCCGGCAGGAGCTGCTGCGCGCCGCGGGCAACTACGCGAACATCCACGACTATGAGAAGGCCCGCGCGGCCGGCGCCCCGCTGGAGCCGCTGGCCTCGCTGGTACTGGTCATCGACGAGTTCAGCGAGCTGCTGACGGCGAAGCCGGACTTCATCGACATGTTCATCCAGATCGGCCGGATCGGCCGGTCGCTGGGCGTGCACCTGCTGCTGGCCTCGCAGCGGCTGGAGGAGGGCAAGCTGCGCGGGCTGGACACGTACCTCTCGTACCGGATCGGTCTGCGGACCTTCTCGGCGGCGGAGTCGCGGACGGCGATCGGTGTGCCGGACGCCTACCACCTGCCGTCGGTGCCCGGTTCGGGCTATCTGAAGTTCGGTACGGACGAGATGACCCGCTTCAAGGCGGCGTACGTCTCGGGCACCTACCGCTCGGGCGGGCCGGACCTGTCGGTGGGCCTGTTCCCGGTGGAGCGGCGGCCCGCACTGTTCACCGCGGCGCCGGTGCCGGTGGTGTACGCGGCTCCCGATCCGGCGTACCTGGCGGCGCAGTCGGCGCGGGAGGACGACGCGCTCGCCGACACGGTGCTGGACGTGATCGTGAGCCGGCTGGAGGGGCAGGGCGTGCCGGCGCACCAGGTGTGGCTGCCGCCGCTGGACCAGGCTCCGCCGCTGGACCAGTTGCTGCCGGCGCTGGCGCCGAGCGCCGAGCGCGGGCTGCACGCGGAGGGGTACACGCGGCCCGGCGGGCTCGTCGTACCGCTCGGCCTCATCGACAAGCCGTTCGAGCAGCGGCGCGAGGTGCTGTACCGGGACTTCTCGGGTGCGGCGGGCCACATGATGGTGGTGGGCGGTCCGCAGTCGGGCAAGTCCACGCTGATGCGGACGCTGATCTCCTCGTTCGCGCTCACGCACACTCCGCGCGAAGTGCAGTTCTACGGCCTGGACTTCGGCGGTGGCAGCCTGTCGTCGGTCGCCGAGCTGCCGCACGTGGGCGGGATCGCCTCGCGGCTGGACCCGGAGCGGGTGCGCCGTACCGTCGCGGAGGTGGGGGGCATCCTCAACCGCCGCGAGGAGTTCTTCCGCGCGAACAACATCGACTCGATCGGTACGTACCGGCGCCGGCGGGCGGCGGGCGAGCTGCCCGGCGAGCCGTGGGGCGACGTGTTCCTGGTCGTGGACGGCTGGGGCGGTTTCCGCGGCGAGTACGAGGGCCTGGAGCAGGTGGTCACGGACATCGCCGCGCGCGGCCTGGGCTACGGCATCCACGTGGTGATCACCGCGGCGCGGTACATGGAGGTGCGCGCGGCGCTCAAGGACCAGATGCTCAGCCGCCTGGAGCTGCGGCTCGGCGACGTCATGGACTCGGAGTTCGACCGGAAGGTCGCGGCGAACGTCCCCACCGGGATGCCGGGCCGCGGCCAGGTCCCGGAGAAGCTGCACTTCCTGGGCGCGCTCCCGCGGATCGACGGCTCGCACGACCCGGCGGACCTGTCGGAGGCCACGGCCGCGTTCGTGGACGCGGTGAAACGGCACTGGGCGGGGGCCGCGGCCCCCGGGGTGCGGCTGCTGCCGCGGCTGCTCCATGCCGACCAGCTGCCCAGGGGCGGGGACCAGCCCGGCCGCGGGATCGCGATCGGCATCGACGAGACGGACCTGGAGCCGGTGTTCGTCGACTTCGACACCGACCCCTTCCTCCTCGTCTTCGGCGAGAGCGAGTCGGGCAAGACGAACCTGCTGCGGCTCATCGCCCGGCAGATCTCGGAGCGTTACACGCCGGAACAGGCGCGCCTGGTCGTGGGCGACTACCGGCGGGGCCTGCTCGGGGCGCTTCCGGAGGCGCATCTGCTGGAGTACGCGCCGATGGCGAGCTCGCTGCAGATGCACATGGAGGCGCTGGGCGGGGTGTTCTCCCGCCGGCAGCCGCCGAACGACGTCACTCCGCAGCAGTTGCGCGACCGCAGCTGGTGGACGGGTCCGGACGTGTTCATCCTCATCGACGACTTCGACCTGGTGGCCACGAGCCAGGGCAATCCGCTGGCACCGCTGGTGGAGTTCCTGCCCTTCGCCCGGGACACGGGCGTGCGCTTCGTCATCGCGCGGAACTCGGCGGGCGCCTCGCGGTCGATGTACGAGCCGTTCATGCAGCGGATCAAGGAGCTGGGCGCGCAGGGCGTCGTCCTGTCCGGCGATCCCTCCGAGGGCGATCTGATCGGCACCGTGCGGCCGCGTCCGATGCCGCCGGGCCGGGCGTACTTCTCCTCGCGCCGGCGCGGTACCTCGCTGGTGCAGCTCGGGCGGATGCCGGGGATGTGAGCAAAGCCGTCCCCCCGGGCGGCGCAGGGCCGATAATCGGCGGTGAAGACCGCGCCACCGAGGGGAAAGGCCGCACCATGGGCACCCAGCAGGAGAAGGACGAGCTGTACGCGCTCGACATCAGCGGCGTGGAGTGGGAGGGCCCGCCCGGGACCAGCCCCGACGAGGAGCGGGTCGAGATCGCCCGGCTGCCCGAGGGTGCGGTGGCCATGCGGTCCTCGCTGGACCGGGAGACGGTGCTGCGGTACACCGCGGCGGAGTGGGAGGCCTTCGTGCTCGGCGCCCGGGACGGCGAGTTCGACCTCGACCGCCACCGGCCCTGAGCGGCCCGGCGGGACGGCAGTGCACGGCGAAGGGGCGCGCCCGGTGCGGGCGCGCCCCTTCGGCGCGTACGGGCTCGGCGGCGAGGCTCAGTAGGCCTCGGTGAACAGGCGCGAGGCCTTCACGTCGGTGGCGCGGTAGTCGCCCTTGCCCTGCTCGATGAGCTTGGCGACCGTCTCGAGCTTCTTCTGCATCTCGTCGGCGATGCGCTTGTACTTGGTCTGGAGGGTGACGTACTCGCGGTGCGCCTCACCGTCCCAGGTGTCGGTGACCACCTTCACGGCCTGCTCCATCTCGGCCAGGTCCTTGATGATGTTGTTCGACACGACGCGGATGCGGTCCGCCATCTGCTGGACGGTTTCGTACCGTACCCGGGTGTTGCCGTCGTTTGCGGACATGCTCTTCTCCTTCGCTCGGGTGGTGGCTGGGAACGACGCCGGTCAGATGCCGTCGAGGCCGGAGCGGGCGCCGCCCGTGCCGCCGCCGGAGGGGGCCACGGCGCGGAAGGCCGCGCGCACGTCCTCGTCCTGGGCGTTGCTCAGGTTCTTGGTCTGCGAGACGGCGTTGTGCAGCACGCCGAGCAGCCGGCGGATCTCGTCGTGCTCGACGTTGAGGTCCGACTGGGCCTTGGCGAATCCGGCGGCGCCGACACCGGTCCAGCCGGCGCTGACGGTGGCGATGATGTCCGCCAGCTCGCGGGCCTGGGTGGTGACGGCGTTGGCCGTCTCGGAGATCCTGTTGGCCGCCTTGACGACCGGATCGTCCGCGAGACCGAAGGTGTTCATGGTCATCCGATGCTCCTCACTTCTCAATTCGCCGGCAGAACCGGCGGATTGCGTGGCGGAGCGGAGGTTCCCGGCACGGCGTTGAGTCACGCGCCCCGGACATCCCCCTCCGCTTCACGCGATCCCCCGATCACATTCGTGAAGCCTGCCGTCACTCTAGTCAGTTCAGCCTCACGGCCCAACACCAGTGGGTTGCTTCCGTAGACGAACTGTGACCGTTCACTGCAAACGGCGTCGGCGGTTCCGGGCATCCCGGACGACGGTCGCCGTCCCCGCGGTCACGGCGATCAGGACGGCGCCGATGCCCAGAGCGTACGTGCCCAACCGCTCCTCCCGCTCCTGGGCCGTCTCGGTGACCTGGAGCGCGGCCGCCTCCGGGGCGGCGGCCGGCGGCGGGCCGGGGTCCGGGACGGGCGCCTTGGGAGCCTCGCGGTCCTGGCTGAGCGCGCGCACCGGGTCGACGATCCCCCAGCCGACGTAGTCGTCGCGGCCCTTGACCGAGCGTTCGGCGGTGTTCTGGATCTGCCAGACGATCTGCTGCGCCGTCCAGTCCCCGTGCTTGGCGCGGAGCAGGGCGGCGACCCCGGCGACGTACGGGGCGGAGAAGCTGGTGCCGTTGTCGATGCACTGGCCGAAGCCCGGGACCGTGGAGACCATGTCGACGCCGGGCGCCGCCACCCCGATGAAGTCGCCCGGCTGGGAGAACGCGGCCCGCTCGTTGTTGCGGTCCGAGGCGCCCACGGCGAGCACGCCGGGGAAGGCCGCCGGGTAGGTCTTGCGCTTCTCGCCGCTCATTCCGTCGTTGCCCGCCGAGGCGATCACCACGACCTTGGCGTCGATGGCCTTCTGCACCGACTTGCCGAGCTCGGAGTCCGCGGTCAGCGGCACGTCGGTGTCCTGGGAGATGTTGATGACCTGGGCGCCCTTGGCGACCGCGTGGTCGATCGCCTGGCTCAGGGAGAGGGCGTTGCCCTTGCCCTGCCCGTCGTTCTGCCGGATCGGGATGATCGTGGCGTCCGGGGCCAGGCCGACGAAGCCGGTGCCCTCCTGGGGGCGGGCCGCGATCAGCCCGGCGACCTTGGTGCCGTGGCCGACGGTGTCGGTGGTGCCGTCGCCGCCCTTGGGGTCGATCAGGTCCTTGCCGGCGCCGATGTCGAGGGCGCCGCTCAGCTGCGGGTTCGCCCGGTCCACACCGGTGTCGATGACCGCGACGCGGACGCTGTTGCCGTTCTTGTCCTTGCCCTTGGTGTGGGCCCACAGCTCGTCGAGGAGGAGCCGCTGCAGGGCCCAGGGGCGGTCCGCGATCTGCTTCTTCATGGGGAAGGTGCACTCGCCGGCGCCGTCGGGGCGCAGGGTGTGCGGGGGCTCGGGCGGGGCGGCGGAGGCCGCGGGCGCGGCGGCGCAGACCCCGACGAGGGCGAAGGCTGCGGCGGCGAGCGGAGCGCGCCGCCGCCAGGGCATCCGGTTCATCGGCGGCTACCTCACGAACCCTGCGGCTGGCGGGCGGAGTTGGTGTCCAGCCGCGGGCCCTTGGAGAGGAACTCCGACCAGGCGATGGGCACCATGGCCGGGGTGACGCCCGCGTAGCCGAGCCGGATCTGCGCCTGGCTGGGCTCGGGGGCGCCGGGGGTGCCTCCCGCGGCGCCCTTCGCCTGCTGGTCGGGGGCGCCGATCTTCGACTGCTCGGCGTCGCTGTCGCCGTTGGCCTGGACGGCGTAGCGCAGGCCCGTGTCGGCGACCAGGAAGAGGGAGCCGCCGGCGGTGGTCTGCTTGCCCTGGATCTGCGTGTAGAGCAGCCCCGAGCCCGGGGTGACGTACGCGCTGGTGCCGCTGGCGGTGATGTCGATGGGGAAGCCGGTGCCGGCCCAGGTGCTCAGGGTCTGGTTGCCCTGGCCGTCGACGGTGCGCAGGACGTTGCAGACGGTGTCGCGGCCGCCGGGGCCGCCGGCCTGGGACGCGGCGGCCGGTGCGCTCTGGTTGACCCGCTCCGTCTTCCGCTGCGGCCACTTGAGGTCTCCGCCGAACGGGGCGGGGTCCGGGCTGAGGGCCTGGAGGTCGACCTCGCGGGCCTTGCCGTGCATGTTGAGGCCGTCGGTCGCGGGCGCGGAGATCAGCAGCCACGCGACGAACTCGGAGACCGGCGCGACCTTCCCGGGCAGGACGACGTAGTGCTGGGTGCCGGAGCCCGTCTGGGCGCTGAGCACCATGCCGACCTTGTTGTCCGCGGTGACCAGGCCCTTGACGTCGGCGTTGGCGCCGGCCTTGCCGGGCAGCTGCGGGAAGGACAGGTCGTCGCCGGAGTTGAGGGTGGCCAGCCACTGCTCGGTGACCGGCTGCGGGGTGGCGCCCGTACCGACGAGGGCGTTGGTCATCGTGCCCGCGGCCGGGGTGCCCTCGGGGAACTTGTACTTCGTGCCGGTCGCGTCGACGACGTAGCGCTCCTTGCCCGCGCCGGTGCTCTGCACGTACAGCATCTGGGTGTCGGTGAGCCTGCGCGGGTCGTCCGTCAGGTGCGCCTCGCGGTCGGCGAGCACGAACGTGGCGGTCTGCACTCCTCGGTTGTTGCCGCCCGGCTGCTGGCAGACGGCCCAGCGCTTGGGCTTGCCCGCGTCCTCCTTGGCGGGGAGCCGGTCGGGGGCGTACGGGATGCCGATGATGGGGCCGCGTGGCGGCTTGCCCGCGTCCAGGACCTTGTCGTCCACCTGGATCACCTTGAACTTCGAGGGATCCAGCAGCAGTCGGGCGGAGGCCAGGTTCAGGACCGGGTGCAGGCGGGTCTGGTCCTTGCCGTTCACCTTCGTCGTCAGGACCACGTAGCGGGTCGTCGACTGCTTGCCGACGATCACCTTGGTTCCGGGCTCCGCCCAGCCCTTGGGGGCCGTGGGCTTGAACATGCCCCAGGCGCCGAAGGCGGCGAGCAGGACGGCGGCGATGACCACGCCCGGGACGACCGCGCGCAGCGGGCGCGGAGCGCCCTCCTCGGTGCCCGTCGCGGACGGCTGGAGGAACGCCGCCACCGTGCGCCGCTTCGCAAAGGTGTACGCGTTGAGCTCATCACGTCGTGATGCCATGACCGTCTGCTTCTCCCCGCACGGCCCGGTCGGTGAGTACGGTCCCCGAGCCTCGTTTGTCGGACCGGGCACCTACTATGCCTCTTGACCGACGGTATGCAGGGGCCGGGTAGGGTGAGGTTGCCGCTCAGCGCCTTCCGCACCGCAGCATTCAGGGGTCATCAGGGCATCAGGGCTTGTTGGGGTGGATTGGGGAGGTTCCGGGGCCGTGCGGCTGCCGTCGCGCCGGGCCGGAACTCACGGGGTCTGGCCCTGGAAAGGGGAAGTGCGCGAGTGATGGCCACGGCAACGCAGCCGCAGACCGGCGCGGCCGCACCCGCACGCGGCGGAGTGACGCCGCATCCGAAGTCCAGCCCCGGCCGCTTCGGCCCGTTCCGATTGCAACAGCTCGTTCTGCTCCAGGTGGCCGCGGCCGTGCTGCTGGTGGCCTGGGTGGTCGAACCGGTGCTGCTGGTTCCCGCCGGCGCCCTCGCGCTCGTGCTGGTGATGCTCGCGGTCGTACGCCGGCACCAGCGCTCCCTGCCCGAGTGGATCGCCGGTGCGCTCGCCCTGCGCGCACGGCGCCGCCGGGCCGCGTCCCTCACCGTGCCCGCCGGTACGGAGCCCGGGCTGGCCCCGCTCGTCGAGGCCGATCCGGCGCTGCGCACCCTGACCTTCAGCGACCGCGACCGGCGGCCGGTCGGCATGATCGGCGACGGGACCTTCCTGACCGCGGTCGTCCAGGTGGACACGGACGCCACCGCGCTGCGGCCCGACCGCGGGGCGCGGCCGCTGCCGCTGGCCGTCGTACGGGACATCCTCGAAGTGGACGGGATCCGGCTGGAGTCCGCGCAGCTGGTGCAGCACACGCAGCCCGCGCCGGCCCCGCACCTGCCCGCCCAGTCGATGGCCACGCGCAACTACGCGCCGCTGCAGGCCCGGACCGGCACCCCGGCGGTGCGGCTCACCTGGATCGCGCTCAAGCTCGACCCGGAGCTGTGCCCCGAGGCGGTCACCGCGCGCGGCGGAGGGCTGGCGGGTGCCCAGCGGTGTGTGGTGCGGGCGGCCGACCAGTTGGCGAGCCGGCTGGCCGGGGCCGGTTTCACGGCCACCGTCCTGACCGAGCAGGAGCTCACCGCGGCGCTGGCCACCTCCTCGTGCGCGAACCCGATGGCCATCACCCAGGCAGGGCGCTCGGCCAGTACGGGACGGCGTACGGAGGAGACCCCGCGGACCTGGCGCTGCGACGACCGGCGGCACACCACGTACTGCATAGGCCGCTGGCCGCAGCTGGGCGGCGCGGGGGCGGCTCCGCTGCCGCAGTTCGTGGCGCTGCTGACCTCGCTGCCGGCCCTCGCGACGAACTTCAGCCTGACGCTGGCCCCGGCGGAGCGCCAGGGCGTGACGCTGACCGGGCACGTCCGGGTGACGGGACGCAGCGACGAGGAACTGGTCGCCGCCCGGCGCGAGTTGGAGCGGACGGCGCGGGGCGTGAAGACCGGGCTGGTCCGGCTCGACCGGGAACAGGTGCCGGGGCTGCTGGCTTCGCTGCCGCTGGGAGGTGCGCGATGAGGGGCGGTTTCGGGCTGGTCGGCCCGCGGCGGGAGCGCCATGTGGTGCCCGCGGTGGACCTCGACCTGCTCTCGCTGCCCGTCGGTGACGACGGGGTCGTCATCGGCGTGGACGCGGAGGGGCGGTCCGCGGTGCTCGGCGTCAACCGGCCCACACCGTACGAGGTGACGCTGATCGGCGGCCTGTGGACGGCGCAGGTGCTGGCGCTGCGCGCGGCGGCCACCGGTGCCCGGGTGGCGGTGGAGACCGGGCGCGCGCACGTATGGGCCGGACTGGCCCGCACGGCGGGCGGCGGGCAGCAGTGCGTGACCCTGCACGAGGTCGGCCGGGTGCCTCCGCAGGGCGCGTCGGCGGGCAGCCCGGTGCTGGTGATCCGGGACTGCGGGATGCGGCCGCCGCGCGGGCGCGTGGTGGCCGGGCCCTGGCAGTCGGTGCTGACGCTGCTGCCGTATCTGAGCCCGACGGCGCCCCGGCTGCTCCAGCAGTCCTCGCTGGTGGGCGTGCAGCGGGTGTCGCCGGACGAGGCGGAGCAGATCGGCCGGCTGATGAGCCTGCCGCGGCCCGCGGTGGATTCCCTGCCGACGCTCGGCGACGGGGTGACCCTGTGGTGCACGCCACGGGACCGGCAGTTCGTGATGACGCAGGGGACGGAAGCGGAGACGGGCTTGTTGGGCACGGCCCGGCGGATCGACTGAGCGCGGACAGGGCAGACGGGGGCGGACACCGGTACCGGGCCGCGATTAGGCTGAGCGTGGGCGCGGCGCGAGGTGGGCGCCGGACCAGTGTTCGACAGACCAGGAGGACCAGTGAACGGCGATCGGAACGAGAGGCGCGGCGGGACGTGGGACGTCCCGACGGACGATCAGTCCGACGCGGAGCCCGAGCTGACGGGCGAGTTCACCATCGACTACACCCCGCCGGCCTGGTACACGCAGGGCGCGGCTCCGGCCGCGCAGGTACCGGGGCTGCCCGAGGGCAGCGGCTTTGAGCCCCACCGCCCGTCGGACGTGGCCTCGCCCCCGACGATGCGGATGGCTCCGCCGGCTCCGCGGCCCCCGTCCGACGGTGCGGGCCTGCCCACCCCGGTGCCGCCTCAGGCCCCGGCCCCGGCCCCGGCCCCGGTCGAGCCTCCGGCTCCGGTCGACGCGGCCCCGCCGTTTCAGGCTCCGGCCATGACCCCGGTCGAGGTTCCGGCGTTCCGGGCCCCGGCCGAGGCCGAGGAGCCGGCACCGGCCGCTCCCCAGGCACCGGCGGAGGTCCCGGCCCGGATCGAGGCACCGGCGTACCCGGCGCTGGCGCTGCCTCAGGCCGAATCGCCCGCGCCCACGCCCGTCGAGGCCCCGGCCCCGGCCCCGGTCGAACCTCCGGCGTACCAGGCCCCGGCCCTTCCCCCGGCCGACGCACCCGCGCCCGTCGAGGCCCCGGCGCTGCCGCAGGCCGAGGCCGAGGCGCCCGCGCCCGCCGTGGAGCAGGCTGCGCCGGTCAGCCCTTCGGACGTACCGCACGCCGGTGCCGAGAACCCGTTCGGGGGACCCGGCGCTCAACTGCCGCCGCAGCCGCCCTCGTTCGCGGCCTCGGACGACTACACGTTCCAGCCGCCCGCTCCGGCTCCGGTCCCCCCGGCCCCGGCCCCGGTACCGCAGCACGATCCCCGCTCCGGCGTCCAGTGGCCCACGGGGGGACCGCAGCAACCACACCCGCAGCCCCCGCAGCCGCACGACCCCCGCTACTCCGGCCAGCCGGCCGGCGGGGCGCCGCTCGGCTACACGGCCGCCGTCGAGCTCTCCTCCGACCGCCTCCTGCGCAACAAGCAGAAGCCCAAGAGCAACAACAACAACGCCGGCGGCCGGTTCCGCTTCGGCGGCAAGGCGGCCGAAGCGGAGCGCCAGCGCAAGCTGGAGCTGATCCGCACCCCGGTCATGTCCTGCTACCGCATCGCCGTCATCAGCCTCAAGGGCGGCGTCGGCAAGACCACGACCACCACCGCCCTCGGCGCCACCCTCGCCACCGAGCGCCAGGACAAGATCCTGGCCATCGACGCGAACCCCGACGCCGGAACCCTCGGCCGTCGCGTGCGCCGCGAGACCGGGGCCACGATCCGGGACCTGGTCCAGGCGATCCCGTACCTGAACTCGTACATGGACATCCGCCGGTTCACCTCCCAGGCGCCCTCCGGCCTGGAGATCATCGCCAACGACGTGGACCCGGCCGTCTCGACGACCTTCAACGACGAGGACTACCGCCGCGTCATCGAGACGCTCGGCCGCCAGTACCCGATCATCCTCACCGACTCGGGCACCGGACTGCTCTACTCCGCCATGCGCGGGGTCCTGGACCTGGCCGACCAGCTCATCATCATCTCGACCCCGTCCGTGGACGGCGCCAGCAGCGCCAGCACCACCCTCGACTGGCTGTCCGCCCACGGGTACGCCGACCTCGTCTCCCGCTCGCTCACCGTCATCTCGGGGGTCCGCGAGACCGCCAAGATGATCAAGATCGAGGACATCGTGCAGCACTTCGAGACCCGCTGCCGCGGCGTCGTCGTCGTGCCGTTCGACGAGCACCTCGCGGCCGGGGCCGAAGTCGATCTGGACATGATGCGGCCCAAGACCCGCGAGGCCTACTTCAACCTCTCGGCCCTCGTGGCGGAGGACTTCCTGCGGGCCCAGCAGCAGGCCCCGCAGGGCCACTGGGGAGCCCCGCACCAGCAGCACCCGCAGCACCCCCAGCAGCCCCAACCGCAACAGCAGCCGCCGTACGGCCAGCCCCAGGCCCAGCCCCCGTACCAGCAGCCCCCGCAGCAGCCGTACCCGCAGCCCTACCCGCAGCCCGGCCAGCCCTGGCAGCAGCCCCCGGCCCCGCCGCAGCAGCAGCCTCAGCAGCCGCAGCAGCCTCGGGACCCGCGCCTCGGCTGACCGGCCGGCAGCAGGAAGGGCCCGTACCACCCCCGGAACCGGGGAGGTACGGGCCCTTGCCCGTCGCCACGTCGCGTCGTCAGTGCGCCGCGTCGTACGCGTCCGTCAGCACCCGCGCCCGCTTCACATCGTCCGCGATCGCCTCCAGCAGCCCGTCCAGCGACTCGAACCGGGCCATCCCCCGCACGTACGCGAGGAAGTCGACGGCCGCGTGCTTCCCGTACAGATCGAGCCCGATCCGGTCGATCGCGTACGCCTCCACGGTCCGCTCGGTCGCGTCGAACTGCACGTTGGTGCCCACCGAGATGGCCGCGGGCATCCGCTCGCCGTCGGCCGTCAGCCAGCCCGCGTACACCCCGTCCGCCGGGATCGCGGTGTGCGGAGCGGTCTCGATGTTCGCCGTCGGGTACCCGAGCTCGCGCCCGCGCTGCGCACCGCGCACGACCACGCCCTCGACCCGGTGCGGACGCCCCAGGATCTCGGCCGCGCCCTCCATGTCGCCCTCGGCGACCAGCCGGCGGGCCAGCGTCGAGGAGAACGGCACGCCGCCGCCCGCCTCGCCGCGCTCGACCAGGTCCACGACCTCGACCTCGTAGTCGTAGGTGGCGCCCAGCTCGCGCAGGAAGTCCACGTTCCCCGCGGCCCGGTGGCCGAAGCGGAAGTTGGGGCCCTCGATGACGGCCCGCGCGTGCAGCTTGTCGACGAGCACCTTCACGATGAAGTCGGCCGGGGACAGCTTCGAGAACTCCGCCGTGAACGGCAGGATCAGCAGCGCGTCCACGCCCAGCCCGGCCATCAGTTCGGCACGCCGGTCGTACGGGGCCAGGATCGGCGGGTGGCTGCCGGGCCGGACGACCTCGCTCGGGTGCGGGCTGAAGGTGACGACGACGGACGGCACGCCGAGGGCGCGCGCCCTGGCCACGGCCCGTCCGATGATCAGCTGATGACCCCGGTGCACGCCGTCGTAGGAGCCGATGGTGACGACGCTGCGTCCCCAGTCCTGGGGGATGTCCTCCAAGCCACGCCAGCGCTGCACTGTGACCGCTCCTCGCCCGAACCCGTGTAGGCCTTGTACTGATTGCCGATTACAGGTCTAAGACTGCCATGCCGCTGCCCCGGGCCCCGCATCGGCGTCCTCGTGGGACCGGCCGCCCCGCCACTGCGGCTCCGCGCTCACCGCTTGTCCGCGGCAGCCCTGATCAGCGTCTCCACCGTCCGCCGCGCGCTCGGGCCCAGCAGGGCCGCCGCCTCCCCTCGCGCCTCCGCCAGCCAGCGCGCCACGAGCGCCCCGAAGGCCGGTTCGGACCGGGCCAGCTCCACCGTCCGCCGCTCGAACACCGCGGGCCCGCCGGGCGAGCCCAGGAGCTGCCGCCCGGTGCGCCGCAGCAGCTCCCGCGTACGGTCCTCCGGACGCGCGGCGGCCCCGGCCGCGACGGCCCCGAGGAACGCGTCGAGCACCCGCGGGTCCGTCTCCTTGCGCAGCAGTACGTCGGCCAGCTCGTCCCGCAGCGCGTACGAGGGCTCCGAGCCCGGCGCGGCCAGTACGGCGGCCAGCTCGGCGCGTACCTCCGCCGGGGCGGTCCGCAGCAGGTCCAGGACCAGCGGGCGCAGCACCGGGCCGGCGGCCGGGCCCTGCTCCAGGCGCCGGTCGACGAAGGCGGCGGCGTGCGGTGCGTCCTCGGGACGGCGTGCGAGGTGCTCCCGTACGAGGTCCCCCGCGCGCCGGGCCAGCCCGGGCGTCGTCAGCGCGGCCAGGGCCCGCACCACCTCCCCGTCGGCCCGGACCCGCAGCGCGTCGAACACGGCGTCGGGGTCGGGCAGCACGGGCAGGGCCGCGACCAGCGCCGACGCGGGGAGCCGGGGGCCGTGCTCGGGGGCGCGGAAGCAGGCGAGGGCAGCGGGCAGGTAGCGGCCGCGCACCTGCGGGTCGCGGAGCAGTGTGGCCAGCGCGCTGCCGTGCAGGGCAGCGTCGGCGGGGCGGGCCAGCAGCGCCTGGGCGGCGTAGCGCAGCAGCTCGCGGTCGGCGGGGGTGCGCACGTGCGGGGCGGTGGCGAGACCGTACGCGGCGGCCGCGACCCGCCGCGCGGGCCGTTCGTCGTGGGCCCAGCGGTCCACGGCCCGGCACATCGCGGAGGGCTCCTCCTCGGCGAGTACGGTGAGCAGCTCGTCGGCGCGGGGGTGCGCGGCCGTGACGAGCGCCTCGGCGAGGTCGTCCAGGGCGAGGCGGCGGTGGGTGTACAGGAGGGCCTGGGCGGCGGTGGCGACGGTGGCCCCGGGCCTGCCGTGCAGCCGCCGCTCGTCGCTGAACCAGGCGCAGATCAGGGGCTGCGCGGAGCGGGCGTCGCGGGCGAGCCGGCGGGCCGCGGCGTCGAGGCAGCGGTCACCGGGCGCGGCCTCGGCGGGGTCGGCGGGCAGCAGGCGGCGCAGCAGGTCGAGGCGGTCGGGCTCGGGCAGCCGGAGCCGGTTCCAGAACCAGCCGCCGAACTCGCCCTGGCCGGCGCCGGCCAGGTGCTCGGCGAGGGCGTGCAGGACGGGCAGGTGGGGGCGGGCGTCGGGTGCCCGCAGCAGGGTCTCGCGCAGCAGCCGGGCGGCCCACCAGATCCGGTCGGGCCCGGTCGCGCCGGGCTCGTCCCCGGCGAAGGCGTCGAGACGGCGGACCAGGCGCTCGAGCTCGTTGCTCAGTGTCTCGGCGGGCAGTCGGCGCAGGGCTTCCAGGACGGGCCCGATCCGGTGCCGTGGCACGGGCAGGCCGGGCCCGGCGGGCCGGTGGACGAGGGAGGCGAGGGCGGTCGGTACGTCCAGGTGGAAGGCCTGGATCCAGTCGGAGAGCTCCTCGTGGGCGAAGCGGTAGCCGGGTCCGGCGGGCACCAGGAGGCCCTCGGTGAGCACGGCGGAGGCCCAGCCGGTGCGCCATGGGAACAGCTCCTCGAAGTCGTCCCGGGAGAGCGCGCCCTGTCCTGGTCCCAGGCAGCGCCGGGCGGCCTCGTGGACCCGGCCGGCCACCCGCGCGGCGAGCCGCCGCACTCCGGGGCCGTGCACCCGGGCGCCCCCGGTGCCCGCCGCCTGGTCGGCGGAGATCCGGACCGCGGCGCGCAGGCACAGCAGGTCCAGGTGGGCGGCGAAGACCTCGTCGCGGCCGGGGCGGCCGTCCGTGACCTCGGCGGCCCGGATCCCGGCGAGCAGCCGCAGGGTGAGCGGGTGCCGGGCGTCGGCGTCCCGGACGGCTCCCTCGGGGATGCCGAGGCGGGCCCGTACGGTCTCGGCCTCGGCGGCGGTGAGGTCTCCGAGCGGGAGCGCGGGCGGCAGCCGGCGGGCCGGGCGGGCGGGGGTATAGAGCACCTCGGGCGGGCAGAGGGCGCCGGCCCGCTCCCAGTGCTCGGGCCGGGCGGCGACGGCCAGCCGCGCCCCGGCCGCGCGCAGCCAGTCGACGGTGGCGCCGGTCCAGGACCCCAGGCGGTGGGCCAGCTCCGGCGGCATCTCCTCGGGGGCGTCGAGCACCACGAGCAGGGCCCGCCCGGCCGCTGCGGCCACCCGTGCGACCTGGTCGGCGTCGGCGGCCGCGGTGTCCGCGGCGGGGGCTGCCGCCGCGGATGTCCCGGATCCGGGGCCGGCTCCGGCGCCGGCGGACCGGCCGCCACCCCCGCCCGGTCCGGCGGCCGCCGCCGGTCCCGCCGCGGTGACGACCCGGCCCGCCGCGGCCAGTGCCCGCGTCACCGCGTCGGCCAGCGAGGTGTCCCGGCCGGTCAGGTCGGCGCCGCGCAGCCACAGCGTCGGGGAGGGCCGCGACCCGCGGGCCCGGCGCAGGGCCAGGGCCGCGAGCACGGTGGTGCGGCCCGTGCCCGGTGCGCCGACCAGGCCGAGGACGAGCCGGTCGCCCGCCGCGAAGGCCTCGAGTTCGGCGGTGGTCGCCGGTCGCTCCACGGGGTCAAGGCCGGGCCCGTCCCCGGACGGGGGAAAGGCCGCGCCCACGGTGGTACCGGTCAGCTCCAGGACCCCGGCGAGGTTCAGGTCGGGCCCGTACGCGGGCACGGTCGCGGCGTTGCGTGCGAGCAGCGCTGCCAGCGGACCGGCCGGGTCGGCGGCGGCCGCGGCGCGCAGGGCCACCGCGAAGCCCCCGGACCGGTGTTCCGCCCGCAGCGCGGTGCCCAGCACGGCGAGCACCGCTCCGGTCTCGGCGTCGAGGACCGGGCCGCCGCACGCCTCCCCGCCCTGGCTCAGCGCGTCGCGCCCGTCCGTTCCGATCGCCAGCTCCATCGCGGCGCACGCGGGCACGGCGTGCGGCCCGCCCGCCGCCGGATAGGTGACCTCCGCTCCGCCCAGGACCCGCGCCTGCCGCCATCCCCGCGCGGGCAGCCGTACGTACGTCCCCGGGGCGATGGCCTCGCGCATCGCGACCGGCAGCGGCCGCACCCCGAGCCCGTCGGTGCGTACGAGCGCCAGCGCGAGCCCCGGCAGCGCGGTCACGTCCCCGGCTTCGGCCAGCCAGGTCCGGCCGGCCGGGCCGGGCGCGTGCAGCACCACTCCGCCCAGTCCGTCGACCGCCTCGTGGCTGGTGACCACCGTCCCGCGGTCGTCGGCGACGAATCCACTGCCGCGTGACCGACCGGCGAGATCGCAGATCGTGACGAGCTCCGCCATGGCCGCACCACTCCCCCGCAACGCCCCGTGCTCATGACGGTAGGCAGGTGAAGATCAGCACGAAAAGCACGTGAGGCGAACGCGCCCCCTTGCGCTCCCTCGATTCACTCCGAGCGCCTGCTCGGACGGGTGAATTACGGGGTCCGGGTGGATAGAGACCTACCCGAGGGGGGTCGTGGAGCGGTGAGCGCCGGTGATCGTGCGCTCACCGCTCCACGTCGACAACCGCCCGCCGCTCCCCACGGAACGGCGGTGGGTCAGGCGAAGACCGCGAGGGACTTGGCTTTGCCGCCCTTGTTCTCGACGAGCCCGAGCAGCGTTCCGTCCGGTCCGAAGACCGCCACGGTCCGGCCGGGCCCGTACGCGTCCGGCATGTCGATCCGCACGCCGTTGGCGAGCAGCGAGGCGCGCCGGGCGTCCAGGTCCCAGCGCGGGAAGGCCGCGGCCGCCGCCTCGCCGATCGGCATGACGGTCAGCTCCTCCTGGAGCTGGTCCAGCGTGCGCGCCCGGTCGATCTTGTACGGGCCCACCCGGGTGCGCCGCAGCGCGGTCAGGTGTCCGCCCACGCCCAGGCCTGCGCCCAGGTCACGGGCGAGCGCCCGGATGTACGTGCCGCTGGAGCAGACGACGGAGACGACGAGGTCGACGACCTTGGTGCCGTCCTCGGCCTCCGCCTCGCGCATGTCGTACACCTGGAACGAGGAGACGGTCACCGGCCGGGCCGGGATCTCGAAGTCCTCGCCGTCCCGTGCGCGCTTGTAGGAGCGCACGCCCTTGATCTTGATGGCGCTGACCTTGGACGGGACCTGCATGATCTCGCCGGTCAGCTGGGCGATGCCCGCGTCCACGGCCTGCCGGGTGACCCCGGTGGCGTCCGTGGAGGAGGTGATCTCGCCTTCGGCGTCGTCCGTCAGGGTGTTCTGGCCCAGGCGGATCGTGCCGAGGTACTCCTTCTCCGTGAGCGCGAGGTGACCGAGGAGCTTGGTGGCCTTCTCGACGCCCAGGACCAGCACGCCCGTCGCCATCGGGTCGAGCGTGCCGGCGTGGCCGACGCGGCGGGTCCTGGCGATCCCGCGCATCTTGGCGACCACGTCGTGCGAAGTGAAGCCGGACGGCTTGTCGACAATGACAAGACCGTCCGGCGTCTTCCCTGCGTTGCTGCTCATTCCGCGGCTGCGTCCTCGTCGTCGTCCTCGCCCGGCTTCTTGTACGGGTCGGCTTCGCCGGCGTACTGGGCGCCGGAGGAGACCTCGCGCACCTGGGCGTCGGAGGCGCGCGCCTTGTCGAGGAGGTCCTCGATGGTCTTGGCGTTCTCCGGGAGGGCGTCCGCGACGAAGGTCAGGGTGGGCGTGAACTTGGTGCCCGCCGCCCGGCCGACCGCGGAGCGCAGTACGCCCTTGGCGCTCTCCAGGCCCGCTGCCGCGCTGGCCCGGTCCTCGTCGTCGCCGTAGACCGTGTAGAAGACCGTGGCCTCCCGCAGGTCGCCGGTGACGCGGGTGTCCGTGATGGTCACGTGCGTACCGAGGCGGGGGTCCTTGACACCACGCTGCAGCTTCTCCGCCACCACCTCCCGGATGAGGTCCGCCAGCTTCTTCGCCCGCGCATTGTCGGCCACTGGTCCGTCTCCTTCTTTTCTTGCAGACAAGCAATCAGTCTTCATCACCGTGGAGGCGCCGTCGTACCGACAGCAGCTCCACTTCCGGACGCGCCGCGACCAGCCGCTCGCAGCGGTCCAGTACGTCCGAGAGGAACCCCGCGTCCCCACTCACCAGAGCGACCCCTATGCGGGCCCTGCGGTGCAGGTCCTGGTCGCCCACTTCGGCCGCGCTCACGGAGAACTTGCGTTGGAGCTCGGCGACGATGGGCCGGACGACGGAGCGTTTCTCCTTCAGCGAGTGGACGTCGCCGAGGAGCAGATCGAAGGACAGAGTCCCCACGTACATGCAGTTCCGGATGTCCCGCCGGTGCGGGTTCGGTGGCCTGCCGGCCGTCGCTCGGCAGGGTCACCAGAACCGTACACGCAACGGCCGGGGCCGATCGACGGATATTCCGCCGACCGGCCCCGGTACTACGAGTTACGACACGGTGCGACCGCCTCGCGCTTACGCGCGGGGCTTCTCGCGCATCTCGTACGTCGCGATGACGTCGTCGATCTTGATGTCGTTGAAGGAGCCGAGGTTGATACCGCCCTCGAAGCCTTCGCGGATCTCGGTGACGTCGTCCTTGAAGCGGCGCAGACCGGAGATGGTGAGGTTCTCCGCGATGACCTTGCCATCGCGGATGAGCCGCGCCTTGGTGTTGCGCTTGACCTCGCCGGACCGGATGAGGACACCGGCGATGTTGCCCAGCTTGGACGAGCGGAAGATCTCGCGGACCTCCGCCGTACCGAGCTCGACCTCTTCGTACTCCGGCTTGAGGAGACCCTTCAGGGCCGCCTCGATCTCCTCGATGGCCTGGTAGATCACCGAGTAGTAGCGGACGTCGACGCCCTCGCGGTCCGCCATCTGCGCGGCACGGCCGGCCGCACGGACGTTGTAACCGATGACGATGGCGTCGGAGCCCATCGCCAGCGAGATGTCGGACTCGGTGACCGCACCCACACCGCGGTGCAGGACGCGGATGTCGACCTCTTCACCGACGTCGAGCTGGAGCAGCGAGGACTCGAGGGCCTCCACCGCACCGGACGCGTCGCCCTTGATGATGAGGTTGAGTTCCTGGACCAGACCGGCCTTGAGGACCGAGTCGAGGTCTTCCAGGGACACCCGGCGGACGCGCTTGGCGAAGTTGGCGTTGCGCTCGCGCGCAGCACGCTTCTCGGCGATCTGACGGGCCGTGCGGTCCTCGTCGACGACGAGGAAGTTGTCGCCGGCGCCGGGGACGTTGGTGAGACCCAGGACCAGGACGGGGGTCGACGGACCCGCTTCCTCGACGTTGTTGCCCTTGTCGTCGAGCATGGCGCGCACGCGGCCGTAGGCGTCGCCCACGACCATCGTGTCGCCGACGCGGAGAGTACCGCGCTGGACGAGGACGGTGGCAACGGCACCGCGGCCGCGGTCGAGGTGGGACTCGATCGCAATACCCTGAGCGTCCTGCTCCGGGTTGGCGCGGAGGTCGAGCGAGGCGTCGGCGGTGAGGACGACGGCCTCGAGCAGGGAGTCGATGTGCAGACCCTGCTTGGCGGAGATGTCGACGAACATCGTGTCGCCGCCGTACTCCTCGGCGACCAGACCGAACTCGGTGAGCTGACCGCGCACCTTGACCGGGTCGGCACCCTCGACGTCGATCTTGTTGACCGCGACGACGATCGGGACGCCGGCGGCCTTGGCGTGGTTGAGCGCCTCGATCGTCTGCGGCATGACGCCGTCGTTGGCCGCGACCACGAGGATCGCGATGTCGGTCGACTTGGCACCGCGGGCACGCATGGCGGTGAACGCCTCGTGACCCGGGGTGTCGATGAAGGTGATGCGACGCTCTTCGTCGTTGACCTCGGTGGAGACCTGGTACGCACCGATGTGCTGCGTGATGCCGCCGGCCTCGCCCGCAACGACGTTCGTCTTGCGGATGGCGTCGAGCAGTCGGGTCTTACCGTGGTCGACGTGACCCATGACGGTCACGACCGGCGGACGCGGCATGAGGTATTCCTCGCCGCCCTCGTCCTCGCCGAACTCGATGTCGAAGCCCTCGAGGAGCTCGCGGTCCTCTTCCTCCGGGCTGACGATCTGGACGACGTAGTTCATCTCGCCGGCCAGCATCTCGAGCGTCTCGTCGGAGACGGACTGCGTGGCAGTGACCATCTCGCCGAGGTTCATCATCACGGCGACGAGCGACGCCGGGTTGGCGTTGATCTTCTCCGCGAAGTCGGTGAGGGAGGCACCGCGCGACAGGCGAACGGTCTCGCCCTGGCCGCGCGGCAGCATCACGCCGCCGACGGACGGGGCCTGCATGGCCTCGTACTCCTGGCGCCTCTGACGCTTGGACTTGCGGCCGCGACGGGCCGGACCGCCGGGACGGCCGAAGGCACCCTGCGTGCCACCGCGGGCACCGGGACCGCCGGGACGGCCACCGAAGCCGGGACGACCGCCGCCACCGGCACCGGCCGGACCGCCGCCGAAGCCGCCGCCACCGGGACGGGGACCGCCGAAGCCGCCACCGCCGCCGGGACGCGAGCCCGGACCGGCCGGACGGCCGGCGAAGCCGCCGCCCGCGGGACGACCTGCGCCACCGGGACGCGGACCGCCCGCACCGGGACCACGGCCACCGGGGCCGCCGCCGGGACGGGGACCGGGACCACCGGCAGCGGGACGCTGCGGCATCATGCCCGGGTTGGGACGGTTACCACCGGGAGCACCACCCGGACGCGGGGCGCCGCCCTGCGGACGGGGCATGCCGCCGGGGGTCGGACGGCCTGCGCCCTGGCCCTGCGGACGCGGAGCGCCGCCGGGACCGCCCTGCGGGCGGGGAGCACCCTGGCCGCCGGCGCCGGGGGCACCGGGACGCGGAGCGCCGGCCGGACGGGGCGCCTGCGGGCGCGCCATGCCGGTCGAGCCACCGGAGGTGAAGGGGTTGTTGCCCGGACGGGGACCCGCCGGACGGGCGCCCTGCGGACGCGGCGCCTGGCCGCCGGGGGCGGGACGCTGCGCCTGGGCACCGGGAGTGGCGCCGGCCGGACGCGGCGCGCCGGGACGGGCGCCGGTCTGACCGCCCTGGGCGGCCGGACGCTGCTGCGCCGGACGGGGACCGGGGGCGGCGGGACGCTCGGTGCGCGTCGGGGCGGCGGGAGCCGCCGGAGGCGCGGAGAACTCGGTCGCCACGGGAGCCGCCGGAGCGGGCTTCGGGGCGGCCGGAGCCTTCGGGCCGGGACGCGGGCCGGATGCGGCCGGAGTCACCGGGGTGCCGGCAGCCGGAGCCTCTGCGACGGCCGGCTTGGGGGCCGGTGCGCCGGGCTTCGGGGCGGCAGGACGTGCCGCAGCGGCCGGGGAGGGCGCTGCGGGCTTGGCGGGCGCGGCCTTGCGGGGCGCGCCGGGCTTTGCAGCGGTCTTGCCGGCGTTGCCGCCGGGCCCCTGCAGTGCGTCAGTCAACTTGCGTACAACCGGCGCCTCGATCGTCGAGGACGCCGAACGGACGAATTCACCGAGTTCTTGGAGCTTGGCCATGACGACCTTGCTCTCCACCCCGAACTCCTTGGCGAGTTCGTATACCCGGACCTTAGCCACTTCGCTCCTTTTAGGTCCGGGTTACGCCGGACCGTCGCTACTTCATGGGCGTACTCATCGCGTACTCATCGAGTGCTCATCGCAATCTCGACCTACTTCCAACTCGCGAGGTACCTGACCGCACGGGGTATCCGTGCCGTACTACTTCTTCTTACGGTGTCGCCTCGGCCTCGGCGGCCAGGGCGTTGCGCAGTTCCGTCGTGTCGAGCGCTCCGGCGGACCGGAGGGCCCGGGGGAACGCCCGGCGGCGGACCGCCTGGTCGAGGCAGACCACGGCAGGGTGCACGTAGGCACCCCGGCCGGGCAGCGTACCGCGTCGATCGGGGACGCACTCGTCCTCGATCGCCACGATGCGCAGCAGATCGCTCTTGGCCGCTCGCTCCCGACACCCCACACAGGTGCGTTCGGGGCATGCGCGGGCTTGCGTCCGGCCAGACACGCCTAAGTCTACCTCCCCGCACCGACCCTCCCCCGACAAGTTCCGGGCGAAAATCGAACGGATGTTGTGTTGTGGTGATCCACGGGGCCGGTGTAGCGGCCTTCACGTGGTCCCTGTCTACCGCCCGGCAACGGCGGGCGGTACCGGTTTATTCCCCGTCGCGGTCCGTGCCGGCGTCCGGGGACGCCTCGGTGTCGGGACGGATGTCGATGCGCCAGCCGGTGAGCCGCGCGGCGAGGCGGGCGTTCTGGCCCTCCTTGCCGATGGCCAGCGACAGCTGGTAGTCGGGCACCGTCACCCGCGCGGAGCGGGTGTCCCAGTCCACGACCTCCACCTTGCTCACCCGGGCGGGTGACAGCGCGTTCGCGACCATCTCCGCCGGGTCGTCCGACCAGTCGACGATGTCGATCTTCTCGCCGTGCAGCTCGGCCATGACGTTGCGCACACGGCTGCCCATCGGGCCGATGCAGGCGCCCTTCGGGTTGAGGCCCGAGCGGGTGGACCGGACGGCGATCTTGGTGCGGTGACCGGCCTCACGGGCGATCGCCGAGATCTCGACGCTGCCGTCGGCGATCTCCGGGACCTCCAGCGAGAAGAGCTTCTTCACCAGGTTGGGGTGGGTGCGCGAGAGGGTCACGGACGGGCCGCGGACACCCTTCGCCACGCGCACGACGTACGCCTTCAGGCGCAGTCCGTGCGTGTACTCCTCGCCGGGGACCTGCTCCTGCACCGGCAGGATGGCCTCCAGCTTGCCGATGTCGACGAGGACGTTCTTGGGGTCCTTGCCCTGCTGGACGACGCCGGTGATGACATCGCCCTCCCGGCCGGCGAACTCGCCGAAGGTCAGGTCGTCCTCGGCGTCGCGCAGACGCTGCAGGATCACCTGCTTGGCGGTCGTCGCGGCGATGCGCCCGAAGTCCGACGGGGTGTCGTCGAACTCCTTGGGCTCCTGGCCCTCTTCGAGGTCCCTCGGGTCTTCCGTCGCCCACACGACCACGTGACCGTTGGTGCGGTCCAGCTCGACGCGTGCGCGGCGGAAGCTCCCCTCGGTCCGGTGGTACGCGATGAGGAGGGCCGACTCGATCGCCTCGACGAGCAGGTCGAAGGAGATCTCCTTCTCCCGGACCAGACCCCGCAGGGCACTCATGTCGATGTCCACGGCTACGCCTCCTCTTCCTTCTTGTCCTTGCGGCTGAACTCGATCTCGACACGCGCCTTGGCGATGTCGGTGAAAGCAATGCGGCGGGCGGTCGCCTTGCGGCCCTTCACGCCCGGGACCTCCAGGTCCATTCCCTCGTCGTCGACGCCGAGGATGCGGGCGATCAGTTCCCCGCCCTCGGCCAACTGGAACTTCACGAGGCGGCCGGTCGCCCGTACGTAGTGACGGTGTTCGCTGAGCGGGCGGTCCGCGCCGGGGGAGCTGACTTCGAGGACGTACTCGTCCTCGCCCATCACGTCGGTTTCGTCGAGCTTGTCGGAGACCTCACGGCTCAGCTCGGCACACGCGTCCAGCTCCACACCCTCATCGGAGTCCACGATGATCCGCAGCATCCGGCGCTTGCCCGCCTTGGACAGCTCGATCTCCTCGAGGTCCAGTCCCTTGGCGGCGACGAGCGGCTCCAGCAGCCCGCGCAGCCTGTCGCTCTGGGTGGTGCTCATCCGGGTGACTCCTCGGCCGCGTGTGCTGTTGTGGTTTCCGTCGTGCGTCAGGTCAAAGGGTATCCGGTCGCGGAGGGTGTTGCCGTCCGCCCTGGGGACGGGGCCCCGGGTACCGTGATCACACCTGCCCCGCCATCACCCCCGAGGACGTCGCCGTGCCCTGGACTCTGCCATCGAGGCCCTCGCGCAGGAGCCTGCTCACCGGTGCCGCCGGAGCGGCCGGCGCCGCCCTGCTCACGGGGTGCTCCGGCACCGGTTCCACCGGCATGGATTTCGGGATTCCGCTCGAACGGCGGATGCGGGAAGCGGCCGTTCGTGAGAGCGCGCGGCTGCTGGAACGTTACGACGCCACCGCCGCCGCCCATCCGGCGCTGGCGGCCCGGCTCGCACCGCTGCGCGCCTCCGTCGCCGCGCACGCGGACGCCCTGGCCCTCACCCCTCCGGACGCCGGGTCCCCGTCCGCTTCCGCCTCCCCGTCCGGCGGTACGGGGGCGGCCGCTCCCGCGCCGAGCGCGGAGCCGGTGCCGCCGAAGCCCGCCGACGCCCTGACCGCCCTCGCGGACGCCGAGCGCAGCCTGTCGGAGGCCCGCACCATCGACCTCGCCGCGGCGCCGGGCGAGCTGGCCCGGCTGCTGGCCTCGGTGGCCGCCTGCGGCGCCGTCCACGCGTACCTGCTGACCTCGACCCCCGGAGCCACGCCGTGAAGCCCGAACCCTCCCCCGCCGGCCGGGCCCTGGAGGCCGCACAGGCCGCACTCGCCGCCGAGCACGCGGCCGCGTACGGCTACGGGGTGATCGGCGCCCGGACGGCCGGGGCCCGCGCGACGGAAGCCCGCGAGGCGTACGGCGGCCACCTCGCGCGGCGCGACTCGCTGGCCCGCACCGTGCGGGAGCTGGGCGGGGCGCCGCGCCCGTCGGAGGCGGCGTACGCCCTGCCGTTCGAGGTGCGCACCCCCGCCGACGCGGAGCGGCTGGCCGCCGAGATCGAGGACCGGGTGGCGGGCGCGTACTCCGATCTGGTGCGGGCCGCGGAGGGGCCGCTGCGCCGTGAGGCGGCCGACGCGCTGAGCGCGGCGGCCCTGCGCGCGGCACGCTGGCGTGGGGTCGGCGTAGCCTTCCCTGGGCTCACCGAAAAGCGCTGAAGTGGCGAAACGGGCCCGGCACAGCTGAAAGGGACCACGCACGCATGGCTTTCGAACCGCCGCAGCGGCTTGTACGGGCGCTCGGCGAGATGCCGGAATCGGCGCAGGACGCGGAGTGGCTGGAGCAGCTGCCCAAGCTCACCGAGGCCGCGCTGTCACGGCGCGGGGTACGGGCCCAGCGGGTGCAGGCTCCGGGCGGCCGCAGCAGCCTGGTCGTCCTCGTCCAGTACGACGACGGGACGCCGGCCGCGCTGAAACTGGCGCCCCCGCACGCCCGGCCCGACCGGGAACTGGCCGCCCTGGCGCACTGGGGCGGTTTTGGGGCCGTACGGGTCCTCGACTCGCGCTACCACGAGGAGGACGGGGCGCTGCTGCTGGAGCGGCTGCACCCGGAGGTCTCGCTGCGGTCGCTGCCCGACGCCAAGGCGCTGCTGGAGGCCAGCGGCACGCTGCGCAGGCTGTGGGTGGCGCCGCCCGCCGGGCACGTCTGGGAGACGGTGGCGGAGCGGACGGAGCTGCAGTCGGCGGCGCTGCGGGCGGCTCCGGCGGAGGTCCGGGCGCTGGCCGACACGGCCCTGGCGATGCGTGACGAGCTGGTCGCGGCCGCGCCGGAGGAGCTGCTGCTGCACGGGAACTTCCGGCAGGGCAAGGTCCTCGCCGGCGAGCGCGCGCCGTGGCTGACGGTGGGCCCGGACCCGGTCGTCGGCGAGCGGGCGTACGACCTGGCGCGGCTGGTGCGGGACCGGCTGGAGGACCAGGTGGCCACCTCGGCGGGGGCCGCGGGCGCCCGGCGCCGGGTGCAGCGACTGGCCGACGCCCTGGAGGTGGACCGGGAGCGGCTGCGGGGCTGGACGGTGTTCCGGGCGGTGGAGTCGGGGAACAGGGCGCTGGCCGCCGGGCGGCGCCGGGACGCGGAGCTGCTGCTGGAGTTCGCCGCCTGGTTGTGAGGGCATACCGTAGGTAGGTGGGCATGCCCGGCAGGGGGCCGTCATGGTCGAAGAACTGCTGACAGCGGGAATCGCCGCCGCGACGGGTATCGCGGCGTATCTGGGCGCTGCCGCGCGCGTGGTGAAGCAGTACGAGCGGGGTTTGGTGTTCCGCTTCGGCCGGCTGCGGGAGGAGATCCGGCCGCCCGGCTTCACCCTGATCGTCCCGGGGATCGACCGGCTCCGGAAGGTCAACATGCAGATCGTGACGCTGCCGGTGCCGGCCCAGGAGGGCATCACGCGGGACAACGTCACGGTCCGGGTGGACGCCGTCGTGTACTTCAAGGTCGTCGATCCGGCGAACGCGATCGTGGCGGTGGAGGACTACCGCTTCGCCGTCTCGCAGATGGCGCAGACCTCGCTCCGGTCGATCATCGGCAAGTCGGACCTGGACGATCTGCTGTCCAACCGGGAGAAGCTGAACCAGGGCCTGGAGCTGATGATCGACAGCCCGGCGGTGGGCTGGGGCGTGCAGATCGACCGGGTCGAGATCAAGGACGTGTCCCTGCCGGAGACGATGAAGAGGTCGATGGCCCGGCAGGCGGAGGCCGACCGTGAGCGGCGCGCCCGTGTGATCAACGCGGATGCGGAGCTCCAGGCCTCGCACAAGCTGGCGGAGGCGGCCGGGGTCATGTCGGAGCAGCCGGCCGCGCTGCAGTTGCGGCTGCTGCAGACCGTGATCGCCGTGGCGGCGGAGAAGAACTCGACGCTGGTCCTCCCGTTCCCGGTCGAACTCCTCCGCTTCCTGGAACGCGCGGCCCCGCTCCCCCCGGGAACGCCCCCGCCCGGAGCCCCGCCCGCGCGTACGGCTCCGGCCGGCGACGCCGCGGGGGCCGAGGCCCCCGCCGTCACTGCGGCCGAGGCCCCGGCGCTCGACGAGGCGCCCGCTCCGGCCGACGGCACGGATACCGGCGCGGATACCGGCCCGGCTCTGGGCGAGGCGCCGGCCCCGCCGCCGGACGAGGGGCTGATGCTGGACGGGTCGCCGCCGCCCGCGACGGAGCGGAACGACCCCCGCGCCGAGTAGCTGCCGGTCCGGTCCGCCCCCGGCGGTCACGCCAGGCGGGACAGGGCCTCGGACAAGGGGAGTTCCTCGCGGTGGCCCGTGGCCCGGTGCTGGAGTTCGACGATGCCCTCGGCCGACCGGCGGCCGGCGACCAGGATCCACGGGACGCCGATCAGCTCCGCGTCGGTGAGCTTCACGCCGGGCGACAGCCCGGGCCGGTCGTCCAGCAGGACGCGTCGGCCCGCCTGTGCAAGGGCATCCGCCGCCTGCTCCGCCAGGGCCAGCGGCACGGCCTTGCCCGCCGCCACCACGTGCACGTCGGCCGGGGCCACGGCGGCCGGCCAGGACAGGCCCCGCTCGTCCGCCGTCTGCTCGGCCAGCGCCGCCACCGCCCGCGAGACGCCGATGCCGTACGAGCCCATCGTGACCCGCACCGGCTTGCCCTCCCTGCCGAGCACGTCCAGGCCGAAGGCGTCCGCGTACTTGCGGCCCAGCTGGAAGATGTGGCCGATCTCGATCGCGCGGTCCAGCCGCAGGCCCGCGCCGCAGCGCGGACAGGGGTCGCCCGGCTCCACGACCACCACGTCCAGGTACTGGTCCACTTCGAAGTCGCGCCCGCAGACCACGTTGCGGGCATGGGTGTCGGCCTTGTTGGCCCCCGTGACCCACGAAGTGCCCGGCGCCACCCGGGGATCGGCCAGGTAGCGGACCTTGTCCAGGCCCTGCGGCCCCACGTATCCGCGTACGAGGTCGGGCCGGCCCTCGAAGTCCTCGGCGGTGACGAGCTCGACGACGGCCGGGGCCAGGTGTTCGCCCAGCTTGCCGAGGTCCACCTCACGGTCGCCCGGCACGCCCACGGCCGTGATCTCCCCGTCCACCGTGACCAGGAGGTTCTTCAGGGTCGCCGAGGCCGGGACGCCGAGCAGCGCCGCCAGGGTCTCGATGGTCGGGGTGTCGGGGGTGTCCAGCTCCTCCACCGGGCCGTGCTCACCGGCGACCGGGGTCAGGGCGAAGGTCACCGCCTCGGTGTTCGCCGCGTAGTCGCAGGCGGGACAGTCCGCGAAGGTGTCCTCGCCCGCCTCCGCCGGCGCCAGGAACTCCTCGGAGGCCGATCCGCCCATCGCCCCCGACACCGCCGAGACGATCCGGTGGTCCAGGCCGAGACGGCTGAAGATGCGCTGGTAGGCGGCGCGGTGGAGCGCGTAGGACTCTGCCAGGCCCTCGTCGGAGACGTCGAAGGAGTACGAGTCCTTCATCTGGAACTCGCGCCCGCGCAGCACGCCCGACCGGGGCCGCGCCTCGTCCCGGTACTTGGTCTGGATCTGGTACAGCATGACCGGCAGGTCCTTGTACGAGGTGCACTGGTCCTTCACCACCAGCGTGAAGATCTCCTCGTGGGTGGGCCCGAGCAGGTAGTCCGCACCCTTGCGGTCCCTGAGCCGGAACAGCAGGTCCCCGTACTCCGACCAGCGTCCGCTGACCTCGTAGGGCTCCTTCGGCAGCAGCGCGGGGAGCAGTACCTCCTGGGCGCCGATCGCGTCCATCTCCTCGCGGACGATGCGCGAGACGTTGTCCAGGACCCGCTTGCCGAGCGGCAGCCAGGTCCACACGCCCGCCGAGGTGCGCCGGACGTAGCCGGCGCGGACCAGCAGCCGGTGGCTGAGGGTCTCGGCGTCCGCCGGGTCCTCGCGGAGGGTCTTGGCCATGAGCCGGGACATGCGCTGCACGTGATGAGTGGACATGCCGGGAGATTACCGGCGGCCGTGCGGCCGGGGGTACCGCGTTTTTCAGGGCCTCGGCAGCGGCAGCGGGGCTCCCATGACGGCGTACGGGAGGCTCGCGCTCGGGAAGTGGACCTGGCGGGCGAGGTCGACGTAGCCGAGGGCCCGGTAGAGGCCGCGGGCGGGGCTTTCGGTGTCGATGGCGGAGAGGATGGAGCGCGGTTCGGCGGCGCCGTCGGTGAGGGCGGTGATCAGGGCGCGGCCGACGCCGTGGCCCTGGAATCCGGGGTGGACGTGCAGTTCGGTGATCACGAAGGAGCCGTCGAGCCAGTCCTCGTGGCCGCCCGCCCGCAGATAGGGCTCGACGATGGTGGACCACCAGTGGGTGCGGTCGTTGGGCATCCCGTAGACGAATCCGGTGAGCGCGCCGTCCTCGGCGAAGGCCCCCAGTGCGCGGGCGCCGCGGCAGGTCATGTGGCGCTGCACGATGTAGCGCCGGATGCCGACCTCCTCCTCGCTGAGGCCGAAGGCGACGGCCTGCACGCGCAGGGCCTCGTCCACCCGTGCGGCGAGGTCGAGGGGGCCGATGCGGACTCCGGAAGGCAGCATGCGGCGACCTTACTTCGCGGTAGGGACCCGCCGGTACGGGTTCGGCCGGTTCAGAACAGGACGCTCATGAACGCGCCGACCTCGCGGAAGCCCACCCGCCGGTACGAGGCGCGGGCGGCGGTGTTGAAGTCGTTCACGTAGAGGCTGACCACGGGTGCCACGTCGCGCAGCGCGAACTCGACGACGGCGGCCATCCCGGTCTCGGAGTAGCCGCGGCCGCGGAACTCGGGGGCCACCCACACGCCCTGGATCTGGCAGGCGCCGGCGGTGGCGGCGCCGATCTCCGCCTTGAAGACGATCTTCCCGTCCTCGATGCGGGCGAAGGACCGGCCGCTGCCGACGAGTTCGGCGACCCGGGCCTGGTAGAGCAGCCCGCCGTCGCCGGCCATCGGCGAGATGCCGACCTCCTCGGTGAACATGGCCACGCAGGCGGGCATGATCAGGTCCATCTCGTCCTTGCGGACGCGGCGGACCAGCGGGTCGGCCTCGACCGTGGTGGAGGGGCTCTCGATGACCATGAGGGGCTGGTGGGACCGCACGTCGCGGGCGGGCCCCCAGCTCGGCTCCAGGAGCTGCCAGAGCAGCCGGGTGGGCTCGGCGGGGCCGACGATGGAGGAGCAGCGGCGGCCCGTACGGCGGGCCCGGTCGGCGAAGGCGCGTACGGCGTCGGGTCCCGCGCAGACGGGGACCAGGTTGGCGCCCGCGTAGCACAGGGAGCGGAGCTCGCCGTCGGCGTACCAGCCCCACATCTCGCCGCCCAGGCGCCAGGGGTCGAGCCCGGCGACCTGGACCCGGGAGGTGACGAACGCGTTCTCGACCGGCTCGCGTCCGAGGACGTCGAGCGCCGCGTCGAGATCACCGGGCTCTAGGACCCGGGTGGTGGTCTGCGTCAACACTGGGGCCTCACCGTACAAGTCTGCTGATCTCCGCACTGTACCCGCCGTGCCCGGCGGATGCCCGGTCTCCCAGGTCACGAAAAAGCCCCGGCCCCGCCCGCGAGCTGCGGGAACGGGGCCGGGGCACTGCTCGGGAGGATCAGACGCCGATCGCGACGGTCGGCTCGCCGGACATCACGCCGTCCTTCTCCATCTGCTCGGCGATCTTCATCGCCTCTTCGATGAGGGTCTCGACGATCTTCGACTCGGGGACGGTCTTGATGACCTCGCCCTTGACGAAGATCTGGCCCTTGCCGTTGCCGGAGGCCACGCCCAGGTCGGCCTCACGGGCCTCGCCGGGGCCGTTGACGACGCAGCCCATGACCGCGACGCGCAGCGGGACCTCCATGCCCTCCAGGCCCGCCGTGACCTCCTCGGCCAGCTTGTAGACGTCGACCTGGGCGCGCCCGCAGGACGGGCAGGAGACGATCTCCAGGCGGCGCGGCTTGAGGTTCAGCGACTCCAGGATCTGGTTGCCGACCTTGACCTCCTCGACCGGCGGAGCGGAGAGGGAGACGCGGATGGTGTCGCCGATGCCCTCGGAGAGCAGCGCGCCGAAGGCGACGGCGGACTTGATGGTGCCCTGGAAGGCGGGGCCGGCCTCGGTGACGCCGAGGTGCAGCGGGTAGTCGCACTGGGCGGCGAGCTGGCGGTAGGCGTTGACCATGACGACCGGGTCGTTGTGCTTGACCGAGATCTTGATGTCGCCGAAGCCGTGCTCCTCGAAGAGGGAGGCCTCCCACAGCGCGGACTCGACCAGCGCCTCGGGGGTGGCCTTGCCGTACTTCTTCAGCAGGCGCGCGTCGAGGGAACCGGCGTTGACGCCGATCCGGATCGGGGTGCCCGCGTCCTTGGCGGCGTGGGCGATCTCCTTGACCTTGTCGTCGAACTGCTTGATGTTGCCCGGGTTCACACGGACGGCGGCGCAGCCGGCGTCGATCGCGGCGAACACGTACTTCGGCTGGAAGTGGATGTCGGCGATGACCGGGATCTGCGACTTCTTCGCGATGACGGCGAGGGCGTCCGCGTCGTCCTGCGTGGGGCAGGCCACGCGGACGATCTGGCAGCCGGAGGCCGTCAGTTCGGCGATCTGCTGGAGCGTGGCGCCGATGTCGGAGGTGCGGGTCGTGGTCATCGACTGCACCGAGACGGGTGCGTCACCGCCGACGGCCACGGAACCGACCTGGATCTTGCGGCTGACCCGGCGGTCGGCAAGCTTCGTCGGCACGGACGGCATTCCGAGAGAGATGGCAGTCATCTGCTGTGCAACCCCAAGGTGTGGATCAAGGTCCCGAGATCGGCGCGGGCTCCAGCCTCCGAGATTACGCCAATGACGGTGCGGCCCTCGCATCCGAGGGGGCGCGCCACCCGAACGTAGGGAGCCGGGCACGATGCGTGCCCGGCTCCCGCGTTCCTCGGGTAGGTGCCCGCCCCCCTCAGGTGATCTTGATGGGGTTCACCACGTCCGCGACCATCACCAGCAGCGTGAAGCAGATGAAGAGCCCGGCCACCACGTACGCGACCGGCATCAGCTTGGCCACGTCGAACGGGCCGGGGTCGGGGCGCCGGAAGACGCGCGCCACGCCCCGCCGCACCGACTCCCACAGGGCGCCCGCGATGTGTCCGCCGTCGAGCGGGAGCAGCGGCAGCATGTTGAACAGGAACAGCGAGAGGTTGAAGCCGGCCAGCAGGTTGAGGAAGAACACGAGCTGGTGCTGGGCGGGGATGTCGAGGGTGAAGATCTCCCCGCTGACCCGCGCCGCTCCGACCACGCCCATGGGGCTGTCCTGGGCCCGCTCGGCGCCGTTGAAGGCCGCGTTCCACAGGTCGGGGACCTTGGACGGCAGGTCGATCAGCGACTGCACGCCGGCCGCCATCATGTCGCCCATCCGGTCGACGGACTGGCCGAAGGACTGGGGGACGTAGCCGGAGGCGGGGGCGAAGCCCAGGAAGCCGGCCGTGACGTACTGGTCCTTGACGTACCTGCCGTCGCCGTCGGTCTTGGCGACCTTGTTCTCGATCAGGTGCGCCGTGAGGCCGATCTTCTCGCCGGCCCGCTCCACGGTGATCGTGGCGGGGCCGACGGTGGCGCGGATGTCCTTCTGCAGGGCGGACCAGTCCTCGACCGGGCGGCCGTTGAAGGCGATGATCTTGTCGCCCGCCTTGAGGCCGGCCGCCTTGGCGGGGGCCGCCGGGTCACCGGGGGCGCACTTGTCGCGCTTCTCGCTCTGCTGGATGACGCAGTCCGAGACGGTGGCGACCGTCGTGGTCTGGGTGTTCAGCCCGAAGGTCATCAGCGTGGTGAGGAAGATCCCCACGGCCAGGACGAGGTTCATGAACGGGCCGGCGAACATCACGATGACGCGCTTCCACGGCTTGCGCGTGTAGAAGAGCCGGCTCTCGTCGCCGGGCTGGAGCTCCTCGTACGCGGCCGAGCGCGCGTCCTCGATCATCGACCGGAACGGCGAGGTCGAGCGGGCGGTGACCTTGCCGTCGTCGCCGGGCGGGAACATCCCGATCATGCGGATGTAGCCGCCCATGGGGATGGCCTTGATCCCGTACTCGGTCTCGCCCTTGTGCCGCGACCAGAGGGTCGGGCCGAAGCCCACCATGTACTGCGGCACCCGGATGCCGAAGAGCTTGGCCGTGGACAGGTGTCCGAGCTCGTGCCAGGCGATGGAGACCAGCAGGCCGACCGCGAAGATCACGACCCCGAGCACCGTCATCAGCATCGTCATGCGCCCGCCTCCACGGCGGCGCGAGCCGCCCTCTCCCTCGCCCGGGACCGGGCCCAGGCTTCTGCTTCGAGGACGTCCTGGACCGTCAGGGAAGTTCCCGCCTCCGGAGTCCCGTGCTCGTCGACCACGGCAGAGACGGTATCCATGATTGCCGTGAACGGCAGCCGACCGGCCAGGAACGCCTCCACGCACTCCTCGTTGGCCGCGTTGAACACGGCCGGGGCGGTGCCGCCGAGGGTGCCCACGTGCCGGGCCAGGTCCACCGCCGGGAAGGCCTCGGTGTCCAGCGGGAAGAACTCCCAGGAGGAGGCCTTGGTCCAGTCGAAGGCGGGGGCGGCGTCCGGGACCCGCTGGGGCCAGCCGAGGCCGATCGCGATGGGGCCGCGCATGTCGGGCGGGGTGGCCTGGGCGAGCGTGGAGCCGTCCGTGAACTCGACCATCGAGTGCACGTAGGACTGCGGGTGGACCACGACCTCGATGCGCTCGAAGGGGATGTCGTAGAGCAGGTGCGCCTCGATGACCTCGAGCCCCTTGTTGACGAGGGTGGCGCTGTTGACCGTGATCACCGGGCCCATGGCCCAGGTGGGGTGCGCGAGGGCGTCCTGCACGGTGACGGCGGCCAGCTCGGCGCGGGTGCGGCCGCGGAAGGGCCCGCCGGAGGCCGTGACCACCAGCTTGCGCACGTCGGCCCGGGTCCCGGCGGCGAGCGCCTGGAAGAGCGCCGCGTGCTCGGAGTCCACGGGGATGATCTGGCCGGGCTGCGCGAGGGCCTTCACCAGGGGGCCGCCGACGATCAGCGACTCCTTGTTGGCGAGGGCCAGGGTGCGGCCTGCCCGGAGCGCGGCGAGGGTCGGCGCGAGGCCGATGGAGCCGGTGATGCCGTTGAGGACGGTGTGGCACTCGGAGGCCGCGAGCTCGGCCGCCGCGTCCGGCCCGGCCAGGATCTCGGGCAGCGGCCCGGACGTCCCGTACTGGGCGCCCAGCGCCTCTTTCAGGGCCGGTACGACGTCCTCGCGGGCGACGGCCACCGCCCGGACCCGGAGCCTGCGGGCCTGCTCGGCCAGCAGGTCGACCCGCCCGCCGGCGGCGGACAGCGCGGTCACCCGGAACCGGTCCGGGTTGCGCAGGGCCAGGTCGATGGCCTGGGTGCCGATGGACCCGGTGGACCCGAGGATGACGATGTCCCGGGGGCCGGCCGCGGGGTCGAAGAGGAGGTGCGGATCGGCAAGGGGGGCTGGGCTGTCGCTCATGCCCCCCATTGTTGCCGGAACTCAGGAGCGGCCCGACACGGAGCCCCCTTCCGTGACCCGCAGGAGGAGGTGCGGAAGCGTTCCGCCGAAGTCGGGGAGGGTACGGGCCACGCGCCACCAGGCTTCGGGGTCCTCGCCGAGGGCCACGGCGAACAGCCGGTCGGCCTCGGCCCGGGCGGCGAGCACCGGCTCCGGCCGGTCGTGGCGGTCGGGGTGGTCGACGTCCCCGAGCCAGTGGTCCTCGTCCAGGGCCCAGCAGGCGGGCAGCTTGTGGCGGATCACGTCCTCGCCGGTGAGCAGCCCGCGGGCCAGGCAGTCCCGCACCCAGCGGATGTCCTCCTGGACGGATTCCATCGGTACCGCGAGGCTCGCCAGGGCCAGTTCGCGCTCCACGCCGCCGAACGGCTCGGCGGCCTTCGGGGCCAGCCCGCCCACCGCCGTGTCGAGCCCGGGGACCGGTGGTGCGGCGGCCGGCTCGGCCAGGGTGTCGCGGACGACCCCGGCCACGAGTTCGGGCAGGGCGCCACGGTAGGCATGGGCGTGCCGCAGCAGCTCGGCCCAGAGCCGGGGGTCGTCGCCCAGCGGGCGCAGGGCCCGCGCCACGGCCGACTGCATGCCCGCCCGTTCGGGCAGGGTCCAGCGCAGGCCGCTGGTCTCGGCGAGCGAGGCGAGCAGCAGGGTGCGATAGGCGGGGGCGACGTGGGCGACGAGCTCGTCGAAGGTGAGCAGCCCCATGCGGACGGCCCGGACGGCGGGCCGGTGCCAGGAGCGCCCGTAGGCGTCCTGCGCGCGGGTGTCGAGCAGCGCCTCGCAGGCCTCCAGGGGCAGGCCGCCGGCCAGCAGCAGGGCCTCGGCGGCGCCGGGCGGGAGCGGCGCGCGGGCGTGCTCGCGCAGCAGGGGCTCCGGGTCGAGGGGGTCGTGCGGCATGCGCAGCAGGGTGAGGGGGATCCGGGGGCGGCGGCCGTGCCGGCGCAGCAGCGCGAGGAGCTCGTCCTGGCCGAACGGGCCGGGGCCGACCTGCGCCAGCAGCTCCGGGGAGGGCCCGGGGCGGGCCGCGTAGCGCGCGGGGCCGGGCAGGCCCGGCAGCGGCCTGCCCACGACGCGCGGGTTGCGGGCGATGTAGTGCCGGTCCTGCGCGCTGCCGTCGCGCAGGAGCAGGGTGACGGCCGAGGCGGGCAGCCATTCGTCGCGGCACAGGTATTTGCGGGCCGCCGGGTCGTGGCGCTCGAGCCGGCCGAGGAGTCCGGCGGCCACGTGGTCCGGTGCGTGGCGCAGGACGTGCGCCACGCACCAGGCCAGCCGCCGGCTGTTGCGGTCTTCCTCGGCCGTCGACATCGCAGCCCGCCTCGCGCTCGTACCCGTACCTGTACACGCACCCGTACATCAGTCCGACTACTGTCGATGATTGCAGGTCAGCGGAGGGGACGGTGCACGTTTTCCCGGGTCGAGGGGCCCGGGGCGGCGTCCGCGATCCAGGGGCCGTCGCCGGAGGGGTCGATGATGCCGTCCTCGAGCCAGGTGTAGGTGCCGCTCAGCACGCCTTGGACCACCTTGTGGTCGAGGGCGTCGGTATTGGTCCACAGCCGCCCGAAGAGCTCCTCGACCCGGATCCGGGACTGCCGGCAGAAGGCGTCGGCCAGCTGGTACGCCTCGCGGCCGTGGTCGCCCGTGGCACGCAGGTGCTCGGCGCGGACGCAGGCCGCGCTCATCGCGAAGAGCTCGGCGCCGATGTCGACGATCCGGCCGAGGAAGCCCTGTTTGGTCTCCATGCGGCCCTGCCAGCGGGACATCGCGTAGAACGTGGACCGGGCGAGTTTGCGGGCCCCGCGCTCGACGTAGCGCAGATGGATGGCGAGGTCCGGGTGGCCCGCGGGGTGGAAGGCCCGGTACGAGCCGGGGACCTGGCCGGGGCCGGTCGCCAGCTTGGGCAGCCACTTGGCGTAGAAGCCGGCGGCGCGGGCGCCCGCCCTGGCCTTGTCGCCGAGGTCCTTGTCGGGGTCGATGAGGTCGCCCGCGACCGACAGGTGGGCGTCGACGGCCTCGCGGGCGATCAGCAGGTGCATGATCTCGGTGGAGCCCTCGAAGATCCGGTTGATGCGCAGGTCGCGGAGCAGCTGCTCCGCGGGGACGGCGCGCTCGCCGCGGGCGGCGAGGGACTCGGCGGTCTCGAAACCCCGCCCGCCGCGGATCTGGACCAGTTCGTCGGCCATCAGGCAGGCCATTTCCGAGCCGTACAGCTTGGCGAGGGCGGCCTCGATGCGGATGTCGTTGCGGTCCTCGTCGGCCATCTGGGAGGCCAGGTCGACGACGGCCTCGAGGGCGAAGGTGGTGGCCGCGATGAAGGAGATCTTGGCGCCCACGGCCTCGTGCCGGGCCACCGGCCGGCCCCACTGCTCGCGCACCCCCGACCACTCGCGGGCGATCTTCAGGCACCACTTGCCGGCGCCGACGCACATGGCGGGCAGCGACAGCCGCCCGGTGTTGAGGGTGGTCAGGGCGATCTTGAGGCCGGATCCCTCGGGGCCGATGCGCTGCGCGGCTGGGACCCGCACCTGGTGGAAGCGGGTGACGCCGTTCTCCAGTCCGCGCAGGCCCATGAAGGCGTTGCGGTGTTCGACGGTGATGCCCGGCGAGTCGGCCTCGACGACGAAGGCGGTGATCCCGCCGCGGTGGTTCTCGCTCCGGGGCACCCGGGCCATCACCACGAGCAGGTCGGCGACCACCCCGTTGGTGGTCCACAGCTTCACCCCGTCGAGGACGTAGGCGTCGTCCCCGTCCGGGACCGCCGTGGTGGCCAGCCGGGCCGGGTCGGAGCCCACGTCCGGCTCGGTGAGCAGGAAGGCGCTGATGGCGGTGGTGGCGCAGCGGGGCAGGTAGGCGTCCTTCTGCTCCTGCGTGCCGAAGATCTTCAGCGGCTGCGGGACGCCGATGGACTGGTGGGCCGAGAGCAGCGCGCCGATGGCGGGGCTGACGGACCCGACGAGGGCGAGCGCCTTGTTGTAGTAGACCTGGGTGAGGCCGAGGCCGCCGTACTTGGGGTCGATCTTCATGCCGAGGGCGCCGAGCGCCTTCAGTCCGCGCACGGTCTCGTCGGGGATCTTCGCCTCGCGCTCGATGCGCGCGCCGTCGATCTCCGTCTCGCAGAAGGCCCGCAGCCGGGCCAGGAAGGCCTCGCCGCGCCGGACGTCCTCGTCGGCGGGAAGCGGGTGGGGGTGGATCAGGTCGAGGCGCAGCCTGCCGAGGAAGAGCTCCTTGGCGAAGCTGGGCTTGCGCCAGTCCTGTTCCCGGGCCGCTTCCGCGACCTGCCGTGCCTCGCGCTCGGTCACCTTGGGCTGTACGGGCTGTGTTGCGGACATGAGGGGACTCACCTCGCCGCCGAGTCGGGTGGTTCACCGGATTACCAGCCGGTGCTACCTGTGAGTCGTACCCAATGTGGGCGGAATGGAAAAGGGGGACGGCCGGAGCCCCCGCACAGTAGGCTCCGGCCGTCGGCTTTTTGGCCGTACGAGATCAGATGTCGAGGCCGGTCAGGACCAGGACTCGCTCGTACGTGTAGTCGTCCATCGCATAGCGGACACCCTCGCGGCCCACACCGGACTGCTTGACGCCGCCGTAGGGCATCTGGTCGGCGCGGTAGGACGGCGCGTCGCCGACGACCACGCCGCCGACCTCGAGCTCGCGGTGGGCACGGAAGGCGACCTGGATGTCGCGGGTGAAGACGCCGGTCTGCAGGCCGAACTTCGAGTCGTTCACCGCGGCGAAGGCCTCGTCGGTGTTCTCCACCTTCGTGAGGGTGAGGACCGGCCCGAAGACCTCCTCGGTGGCGAGCTTGACGCCCGCCGGGACCTCCGCGAGGACGGTGGGCTCGTACGAGGCGCCCTCGCGCTTGCCGCCGGTGAGCAGCTTGGCTCCGGCGGACACGGCCTCGTCGACCCAGGACTCGACCCGCTGGGCGGCGCTCTCGGAGACGAGGGGGCCGACGTCGGTGGCGGAGTCGGAGGGGTCGCCGGTGACCTGGGCCTGGACCTTCTCGACGACCTTCTCGACGAGGCGGTCGTAGACGGAGGCGTCGGCGATCACGCGCTGCACGGAGATGCAGGACTGGCCGGCCTGGTAGTTCGAGAAGGTCGCGATACGGGTCGCGGCCCAGTCGAGGTCGGCCTCGGAGGACCAGTCGGCGAGGACCACGGCCGCGGCGTTGCCGCCGAGCTCCAGCGTGCAGTGCTTGTGGGGCACCGACTGCTGGATGGCGTAGCCGACGGTGTCGGAGCCGGTGAAGGAGATGACGGGCAGGCGCTCGTCCTTGACCAGGGCGGGCATCTTCTCGTTCGCGACCGGCAGCACCGACCAGGAGCCGGCCGGGAGGTCGGTCTCGGCGAGCAGCTCGCCCAGGATCAGCCCGGACAGGGGCGTCGCCGGGGCGGGCTTGAGGATGATCGGCGCGCCGACGGCGATGGCCGGGGCCACCTTGTGGGCGCACAGGTTCAGCGGGAAGTTGAACGGCGCGATGCCGAGGACCGGACCCTTGACGAAGCGGCGGGTCAGCGCGAGACGGCCGACGCCACCGGCGTCGGTGTCCAGGCGCTGGGCCTCTCCGCCGTTGAAGCGGCGGGCTTCCTCGGCGGCGAAGCGGAACACGGACACCGCACGGCCGACCTCACCGCGCGCCCACTTGATCGGCTTGCCGTTCTCGGCGGAGATCAGCTGGGCGATCTCCTCGGTGCGCTCGGCGAGCCGCTTGGACACGTGGTCCAGGGCGGCGGCGCGCACGTGGGCGGGGGTCGCCGAGAACTCCGCCGTCACGGCGTACGCCGCGGCCACGGCCTCTTCGACCTGGGCGTCGGTGGGCACGCTGACCGTGCCGACCAGGCGGCCGTCCCACGGGGAGTGGACGTCGAAGCTGTCCTCGCCGGTGGCCAGGCGGCCGGCGAGCCAGAAGGCGTGGGTGGAAGTCATGCGAATCCCGGCCCTTCGGAGTGTGCGGTGGGGGCTTGTCCCCTCCACGGTAGGACCCGCTCCGGGATTCGTCGTTTAGCCGGGGTGTAGTACGCGCGGCGGGGGCCGCGCCGCTTTGTCAGTGTCCGTGGGGGTCGCGGCCGTGCCGGGCGCCTGCGGCGGGCACGCGGTACGGGTGCGGGCGCGGCGCCGTTGGCGGGGCTCCGCCCGGCCGGGCCCGCGCCTCGAACGGCCTACGACGGGCTCGGGGAGGCTTTGAGGGCGAGCCAGAGCTCCATGCGGACGTCCGGGTCGTCCAGGGAGCGGCCGAGGATCTCCTCGACCCGTTTCATCCGGTAGCGCAGGGTGTGCCGGTGCACGCCGAGGTCGGCGGCGGCCGCGTCCCACTGGCCGTGCCGGGAGAGCCAGGCCTGCAACGAGGCCACCAGGTCTCCGCGCCCGGTCGCGTCGTGCTCCCGCAGCGCGCGCAGGGTGCCGTCCGCGAAGGCCCGTACGGCGTCGTCGGCCAGCAGCGGCAGGACCGAGCCCGCCGCCATCTCCTCGTGCTCCACCATCGGCCGTCCCCGCCGCCGGGCCACGGCCAGGGCCTGGTCGGCCTGTTTGAGCGCCGCCGCGACGGTGCCCGGACCGGCCGCCGCGGACAGGCCGACCACCAGTTCGTCGGGCTCGGGGCCGGCGGCGTCCCGCCCGCGCCGCGCCTCCAGGAGTTCCGCGTGGTCCGTGCAGGCCTGGACGGCCGCTCCCCCGTCGGCGGCCAGGACCACCAGCCGGCCGGGCTCGGGGACCACCAGCAGCGGCTCCCCGCTGCGGGAGGCCGCCGACTCCACCGCGTCGGCCAGCAGGGCCAGCCCCTGGGGCTGGGCCGTGCCCGGCAGCGCGGCCTCGGCCGTGATCAGCCGGAACGGCGCCTCCAGCAGGCCCCCGTACAGGTCCCCGGCGACGGCCCGCGCGTGCTCGGCCTCCCCGGCCAGCAGCATCCGCAGCACCGCCGCGCCCAGCCGGGACTCGGCGTCGTGCAGCGAGCGGGAGCGCTCGGTGGTGAGGGTGAGCAGGGCGACCGCCGAATGCACGGCGTACCGCTCGGCCGTGCCCAGCGGGGCCCCGGTGCCGACGGCCAGGGCGCCGCGCGCCCGCCGGCCCGTGCCCAGGGACTGCAGTTCGACCCGGTCCTCCGAGCCGCCGACGACGGCGCTCGCGGGCGCGGGCCGCTCCCGCAGCCGCTCCACGTCAGGGGTGAGCCGGGCGGCGCGCCGGGCGGCCCAGTCGGGGGCGGCCGCGACGACCGCCCCCGACGTGTCGTAGAGGGCGGCCCAGCCGTGCACGTGCGCGGCCAGCTTCGACAGCAGCTCGGCCGGCCCGTCGGCGGACAGCGCGGCGCGCGTCAGCTCCCGCTGCGCCTCGAAACCGGCGGTCACGGCCCGGTACTGGTCGGCCGCGAGGGCGGCGGAGACGGCCTTGCTGATGGCGAGGAAGGGGGTCCGCCGCGGGACCTCCAGCAGCGGCATGTCCTCCTTCCGGGCGGCCTCGACCAGCGCTTCGGGGATCGCCTCGTAGTTGACGCCGACCGCGAAACCGATGCCCACGACCCCGGCCGCGGCGAGGCGGCGCACGTAGCGGCCCATCTCCTGCGGGTCCTCCGCGTCCAGCTTCATCGCGGTGATCAGGAGCAGCTCGCCGCCCTCCATGTAGGGCACGGGGTCGGCGAGTTCGCTGACGTGGGCCCAGCGCACGGGGGTGTCGAGGCGGCCCTCCCCCGCCCGGACGCTGAGTTTGAGCGCCGAGTGCTGGACGAGCGAGGCGAGGGTGAGCGGCATCGGTTACCGGGGCCTTAGCGGGAGGGGACGGCGGAAGGGGGGCGACAGAAGGCCAAGGCCATCAGGGCAGCCGCGCCCGATTTCGCCGTGTCGTATGAACGGCTCCCCTCGATTCTGCCACCTCGTACGGGTCCGTTCAGGTCGTTCCGCCGAGCCGGACCAGCAGCGGAGCCGCCCTCTCGCCCTGCACCGAGGTCAGGGACAGCACCGCGTGCCCCGGCGGCACCGCGTGCGCCAGGTCCGAGGCCGACCACCGTTCGCGCTCCACCTGCCGCACGGTGACCGCGTCGGTGGTGACGGCCTTGCCGGTGACGAGCTTGCGGAAGGCGTGGATCAGCCGGGTCAGCGGCTGGTCGGCGAAGACGGTGCGGTGGGTGACGTCGCGCGTCTCCACCCACTCGGTGCCCCAGGCCTCGGCGAAGCGCTTGCCGTCCCAGGTGGTGACCCCGGAGAAGGCCATGCGGCAGCCGGCCGCGCCGAGCAGCGGCGTCCGCAGTTCCTCCGGTACGTCGTCCAGCGTGCGCAGCGTGAGCAGCACTCCCGCGTTCGCGGAGCGCAGCCGCTGCACGCCCCGGACGGTCTGCGGGGTCAGGGTGTGCGAGGCGTCGTCGAAGGCGAGGAAGGCGAAGAGGGAGCGGTCGGTGCGGGCGGCCGCGGCGGCGTTGAACTGGGCGAGCAGCAGCCGGGCCAGGATCCGCGAGGCGTCGGCGTGGCCGCGCTCGGGCAGGTCGACGCGGACGCGGATGGGGTGCTCGAGGGTCCGCAGGGAGAACGGCCGGTTCTGGCCGGTGGTGTCGAAGAAGGCGGCGAAGGCGGGCCGGTCGAGCAGCGCCACCCGGTCGGCGAGGGCCGGTCCGGGGTCGCCGGGGGCCCGGTGCTGCCGTTCCCGTGCGTCGAGTTCGCGCAGCATCGCGTGGTGTCCGGAGTCGGCCAGCTCCCGGCGCAGCGCGGCGAAGGCGTCGGGCAGCGGGTCGAGCAGTTCGCGCAGCTCGGGCACGGCGGGGAAGCGGCCGTAGGCCGTGCGGAACGGGCCGAGGAGCTGGGCGAGCGCGGTCGCGGCCCGGCGCACCTCGATGCCGGGTACGTCCCCGACGAAGGCCTCGGCGAGGAGGGTGGCGGCCTCGTCCGGGTCGGTGCTGCCGCCGTACAGGTCGAGGTCGTAGACGGATCCGGGATCGCCGATGCGCACCACGACGTCGTAGGCGGCGTCCGGGCCGAGCTGGGCCCCGGCCGCGCCGACGGCGACGACGGCGGCCTGGCCGGCGAGCGCCTGGAGGGCGAGGGACTCGACCACGGGCCGGACCAGGCGGCGGGTCTTGCCGGATCCGGAGGGGCCGACAGCGAGCAGCGAGGTGCCCAGCACGTCGGGGTCCAGCGCGAGCGAGGTGCCGCGGCGGACGTAGGGGTTGCGGGGGCCGTCCTCGACGGTGCCGAGCCGCACCTGCCGGGCCAGCAGGTCGTGGCGGGCGGCGCGGACGGGCAGGTCCCGGGCCCCGGACGGGTGCACGCAGGCGCCGGCGCCCTTGTCCCGCACGGCCTCGGCGAAGGCCCGCAGGCGGGAGGGGTCGGCCCGTACGGAGTCCCAGGCCCGCCGGATGCGCGTGTAGTCCACGTCGTTCATCCGCCCGGCCCCGGCCTCCCCCTCCAGCCGGTCGGCGGCCTCGGCCAGCCCGGCGGCCCGCAGCTGCGGCCAGCGCGTGGGGTCGTCCGCGCCGCCCGCCTCGGGACGGTCCGGGGCGGCCGCGTGCACGGCGCGGACGGGGCGGCTGGTGAGGATGCGGCGGCCCAGCTCGCCCCAGCGGCCGAGGCGTCCGAAGCCCGTCGCCAGGATGCCGGCGACGATCGCGTACCAGACGTACGCGGCCACGACCGAGGGGAGCGTCCCGGCCCAGGAGTCGGGGGTGAACATGTAGAGGGGCCAGAGCCAGAAGCCCCCGAGGTAGCCGTTCCACAGCAGGGACCACAGGAGCAGCCCGGCCAGCAGGGCGATCAGGGCTCCGCTGACCAGTTGGCGGGTCGGGGTCTCCTCGGGCTCCTCGGCGGCCCGCGGCACGTGTCCGTACGACCAGACGCCGGGCCCGTCCGAGGCGCGCGGGACGCGCAGCCATTCGCCGAGCGACGGCCCGGCCGCGGGCGCGTGGGAGGGCTTGGGGGGAAGACCCGGGACCGGCGGGCCTGCCGGCCGGGGGATCCGCCCGGTCCCTGGCGGGCGCGTCTCGTGCGTGCCGTCGGTGTCCATGAAACCCCTGCCCCCTGCCCGTTCCTGCGCTGCGCCGCTCAATGTAGTTGCCGGGCGGCGGCCGTGGGCCGTACCCGCACGGGTTTCGCCGCGCGGCGTCCGCCCAAGTCCGGTGAAGCCGCTCCGCGGTCCTTCCTATGGCCGTCACGGACAAGGACACGCGGGCACCACTCCCGAACGGAGCATGCAGTACCCCCTCCGCCGGGCCTAGCCTGCGGACAAAGACACAAGTGCGTCCGAAAACACCCCCCAGGAGCCCTCTATGACCGCTGTCCCGCAGGAGCGCCGCATCGTCACCGCGATCCCCGGCCCCAAGTCGCAGGAGCTGCAGGCCCGCCGCCTCGAGACGGTGGCCGGCGGCGTGGGCTCCGTGCTCCCCGTCTTCACGGCCCGCGCGGGCGGCGGAATCATCGAGGACGTCGACGGCAACCGTCTGATCGACTTCGGCTCCGGCATCGCCGTGACCTCGGTCGGCGCTTCCGCCGAGGCCGTCGTGCGGCGCGCCTCCGCGCAGCTCGCGGACTTCACCCACACCTGTTTCATGGTCACCCCCTACGAGGGCTACGTGGAGGTCTGCGAGGCCCTCGCCGAGCTCACCCCGGGTGACCACGCGAAGAAGTCGGCGCTGTTCAACTCCGGCGCCGAGGCCGTCGAGAACGCCGTCAAGATCGCCCGTTCGTACACCAAGCGCCAGGCCGTCGTCGTCTTCGACCACGGCTACCACGGCCGTACGAACCTCACGATGGCGCTGACCTCGAAGAACATGCCGTACAAGCAGGGCTTCGGTCCGTTCGCCCCCGAGGTCTACCGCGTCCCGGTCGCCTACGGCTACCGCTGGCCCACCGGCGCCGAGAACTGCGGCCCCGAGGCCGCCGCCCAGGCGATCGACCAGATCACCAAGCAGATCGGCGCCGACAACGTCGCCGCGATCATCATCGAGCCGGTGCTCGGCGAGGGCGGCTTCATCGAGCCGGCCAAGGGCTTCCTCCCGGCGATCGTGAAGTTCGCCAACGACAACGGCATCGTCTTCGTCGCCGACGAGATCCAGTCCGGCTTCTGCCGCACCGGCCAGTGGTTCGCGTGCGAGGACGAGGGCATCGTCCCGGACCTGATCACCACCGCCAAGGGCATCGCGGGCGGTCTGCCGCTCGCCGCCGTGACGGGCCGCGCCGAGATCATGGACTCCGCGCACGCGGGCGGCCTGGGCGGCACCTACGGCGGCAACCCGGTGGCCTGCGCCGGTGCGCTCGGCTCCATCGAGACCATGAAGGAGCTCGACCTCAACGCCGCGGCGAAGAAGATCGAGTCCCTCATGAAGGCCCGCCTGACGGCCATGCAGGAGAAGTACGAGATCATCGGCGACATCCGGGGCCGCGGCGCCATGATCGCGATCGAGCTGGTCAAGGACCCCGCGTCCAAGACCCCGTTCCCGGAGGCGGCCGGTGCGCTGGCCAAGGCCTGCCACGCCGAGGGCCTGCTCGTCCTCACCTGCGGCACCTACGGCAACGTGCTCCGCTTCCTCCCGCCGATCGTCATCGGCGAGGACCTGCTGAACGAGGGCCTGGACATCCTCGAGGCCGCGTTCGCGGGCATCTGATCGAAGTGCTAGAACGTGCGAGCGCAGCGCCCGGTTCCTACCGGCGGTAACGGTCGGACGCTGTGAAGAAGGTGTGGGGGGCCGATGGCGGGTGCGCGTTCCTGCTGTCGGCCCCCCTCTCGCTGCCGTACGGTTTCTGCAGATGAGTGAGACACCCCGCTCTCGGGCAACCGGGGGCGATTCCAGTACCGGGCTTCCCCAGCGCCGTACTGGGCATGCGTTCGCGCACACTCCTCACCGATCGGACGGCCGACCGCCCCAAACCCCCCGGGGCGAGCGGCAACCCGATCCGGGCGGCCGTCCCGGAACCATCCCCCCTGTTCCGGGACGGCCGGCCACTCCCCTCCTGGCCGCCGCGGTCTGCGGCCTCCTCTTCTCCCTGGTCACCTGGCAGGTGCTGGTCTCCGGCCCGCTGCTGACCCCGGACCGCGCGCTGAGCCGCGCCCTGGTGCGCACGGTCCCGGACTCCGTCACCGAACGCCTCTCGGATCTGGGCAACGTGCCCGTCGCCGTGCCCGTCCTCGTGCTCGCCATGGCCTGCGCCGTCTGGCGCGGCCGGCGCCTCGCGGCCCGGGCGGCCGCGGCGGCCGGGCTGGCGATGGCCCTGGTGCCGGCCCTGGTCATCCCGTTCAAGCAGTGGACCGCCCGCCCGGGCCCCCTGGAGCCCTGGGCCGCCGGCTACTTCCCCTCGGGCCACACCGCCACGGCGGCCGTCGCGTACATCGGCGCGGCCCTGCTCGTGCGCCCGTACACCCGCCGGGCTGGTCCTGCGGGGCTGGCACTGGCCGCTGGACGTACTGGCCAGCCTGCTGCTGTGCGCGCCCCTGCTGCTCGGCGTGCGGTGGGTCAGCCGGCTGCGCCCGGGAAGTACGCGTCGAAGTTCCGGCTGAACTCCCCGCCGCCGAAGCGGTCCCAGTTGATCGACCAGGCCATCAGGCCGCGCAGCGCGGGCCAGGTGCCGTGCGTCGCGTAGCCGCCGCAGTTCGTCTTCTTCGTCAGGCAGTCCAGGGCCTTGTTCACCTCGGCGGGCGGGGTGTGGCCGTTGCCCGCGTTCGTCGTGGCCGGCAGGCCGATGGCCACCTGCTCCGGGCGCAGCGGCGGGAAGACGCGGGCGGTGTTCCCGGCGACCGGGAAGCCGGTGAGCAGCATGTCGGTCATGGCGATGTGGAAGTCCGCGCCGCCCATGGAGTGGTACTGGTTGTCGAGGCCCATGACCGGGCCGGAGTTGTAGTCCTGGACGTGGAGCAGGGTGAGGTCGTCGCGCAGGGCGTGGATGACCGGGAGGTAGGCGCCGGCGCGCGGGTCCTGGCCGCCCCAGGGGCCGGAGCCGTAGAACTGGTAGCCCAGCTGGACGAAGAAGGTCTCGGGGGCCATCGTCAGGACGAAGTCCGGGCCGTAGGCGGCCTTCAGGGTCTTCAGGGCCGAGATCAGGTTGACGATCACCGGCGTGGTGGGGGCCCGGAAGTCGGTGTCCCCGGCGGCCAGCGAGAGGGAGTGGCCCTCGAAGTCGATGTCGAGGCCGTCGAGGCCGTACTCGTCGATGATCGTGCGGACGGAGGAGACGAAGGTGTCGCGGGCGGCCGTGGTCGCGAGCTGCACCTGGCCGTTCTGGCCGCCTATGGAGATCAGCACCTTCTTGCCCGCGGCCTGCTTGGCCTTGACGGCCGCTTTGAACTCGGCCGGGGTCTCGGCGTTCGGGCACTCGGCGACCGGGCAGAGCCGGAAGCGGATGTCGCCCGAGGTCACGGAAGTCGGTTCGCCGAAGGCGAGGTTGATGACGTCCCAGGAGGCGGGCACGTCCGCCATCCGCACGTAGCCGGAGCCGTTGGCGAAGCTCGCGTGCAGGTAGCCGACGAGCGCGTGCGGGGGCAGGCCGCCACCCCCACCGCCGCCGCTCGCCGTGGTGACGGAGACGGGCGCGCTCTGGGGGGACTCGCCCGCCGCGTTCACCGCGCTGACCCGGAAGGTGTACGTCGTGGACGGGGCGAGGCCGGTGACGGCCGCTGGGGCGGAGGGGACGGACAGGGGCGCGGCGCCGTCCCGGTGGACGGTGTACGAGGTGGCTCCGGCCACCGCCGGCCAGGACAGGGACACCGAGGTCGACGAGGTGGCGCTCGCGCTCAGGCCGGTGGGGGCGGCCGGCGGCAGGGGCTGACCGGGGCCGCCGGGATCGGGGCCGATCAGGGTGAGGTCGTCGGTGAAGTGGGCGGGCTGGCCGTACCAGCCGTGGGTGTAGACGGTCACGGAGGTGGTCGACGGGCCGGTGCGGAAGGTGGTCGTCAGCTGTTTCCAGGCGCCCGGGCTCTGGGTCCAGGCGGACACGTCGGTGGTGCCGGTCCCGCTCGCGCCGAGGTACACGTACGCGCCCTGCACCCAGGCGGCCAGCGTGTACGCCGAGCCGGGCGTGACGGCGACGGTCTGGGCGCAGCGGGCGTTGTCCTGCCCGGCCGGGGTCGCCTTGAGGGCGGAACTCCCGCTGTGGACGGGGGTGGTGACGGGCATTGCGCTGCCCGCCGAGCAGTTCCAGCCGTCCAGGCCGGCCTCGAAGCCGCCGTTGCGGACGAGGTCGGCGTCGGCCGCCGCGGCCGGCGGGCCCGCGGCGAGGAAGCCGGCCGCCGCCAGGGCGGCGGCCGTAAGGAGGGACCAGGCTCTGCGCACAACTGCCTCCGGAACATGGGGGGATGGAGGGGGTCAGCGGCGACCAACATGGTCCAGACCAATATCCTTGTCAAGGCTTCCGGCCCTCCTCGGCCACCACGCGCGCGGCCGCCTCGTGCATCGCGAGCTCCAGCACGGCCGGATCGGTGAGCGTCCCCTGCCCGTCGGGGAGCACCAGCCAGCGCACTCCGCCGGTCGCCCGGCCCGGGTACGGGACCACGATCCAGGTCCCGCGGCCCGCTCCCCGCACGCCCGTGCCGATCCAGCGGGACGCGGTGCCCGGAGGCACGAAAAAGCCCAGCCGCGAGTCGCCGAAGTCGGCGAGCACGGGGCCGGGCCGTTCGAGGAGCAGGTTCAGTACGTCGAGGGTGGCCTGCCCCAGTTCCCCGGGCAGGATCAGCACGTCCCAGCGCCGGCCGGCGGGCAGGAGGACCACCCCGAGGGGGTTGCGCTCCCACTCCCACCGGCAGGCGTCGGGATCCGGCGCCACCGATACGAGCCATTCCACTGCCGTCTTTTCCCCCGGCGTCGTCATCGCCCGGCCTCCGTTCGTCTCGTGCGGTGAAGGGTTCTCACCGGGAGAGAGCGCGGCCGGGCGCGGCTATGACGCGGGTTCCGTTACTCCATGGTGGTGAAGCGGGTCACGGGACGGGCGGCGGTGTGCGCCGGGGGCGTGCGGGCGTCCACTCGGCGGATCCCGCCGGACCGGGACGGCTCGCGGCGGGTCAGCTGTCGAAACCGAGGCCGAGGCGGTCGAGCGTCCGCAGCCAGAGGTTGCGGTGCCCGCCGTGGCGGTCGGCGCGGGCCAGCGACCACTTGGTGAGGGTGATGCCCGTCCAGGCGAAGGGCTCGGGCGGGAACGGCATCGGCTTGGACCTGACCATCTCCAGCCGGGTGCGCTCGGTGGGGACCCCGTCGAGCAGGTCCAGCATCACGTCCGCGCCGAAGCGGGTGGCGCCGACCCCGAGCCCGGTGTATCCGGACGCGTAGGCCACCTTCCCGGAGTGCGCGGTGCCGAAGAAGGCGGAGAAGCGCGAGCAGGTGTCGATCGCGCCGCCCCAGGCGTGGCTGAACCCCAGGCCCTCCAGCTGCGGGAAGGCGGTGAAGAAGTGCTCCGCGAGCTTGAGGTAGGTCTCGGGCCGGTGGTCGTACTCGGAGTCGAGCTTCCCGCGGTAGGGGTAGATCGCGTCGTAGCCGCCCCACAGGATCCGGTGGTCCTTGGTGATCCGGAAGTAGTGGAACTGGTTGGCGCTGTCGCCCAGCCCCTGCCGGTTCTTCCAGCCGACCGAGGCGAGCTGCGCCTCGTCCAGCGGCTCGCTCATCAGCGCGTAGTCGTAGACCGGCACGGTGAACGGGCGGATGCGGCGGACCAGCGAAGGAAAGATGTTGGTGCCCAGGGCGACCCGGCGCGCGAGGATCGTGCCGTAGGGGGTCTGGACGGTCATGCCCCGGCCCGCCGAGGCCATCTTCAGGCCGCGGGTGTTCTCGTAGATCCGCACCCCGAGGTCCAGACAGGCCTGCTTGAGGCCCCAGGCCAGCTTCGCCGGATGGAGCATGGCGACGCCGTCTCGGTCCCACAGGCCCGCGAGGAAGGCCGGTGAGTCCACTTCGGCGCGCAGCGCGTCGCCGTCGAGCCACTCGTAGCCGCCCGCGAGGCCGAGCCGCCGGGCCTCCTCGTGGAGTGCGCGCAGTTCCTCGACCTGGTGGGGCTCGGTGGCCACGTCGATCTCGCCCGTGCGCTCGAAGTCGCAGTCGATGCCGTAGCGGGCGACCGCCTCCTCGATGGCGTCGAGGTTGCGGGCGCCCAGCTCCTCCAGCTTGGCGAGCTCGCCGGGCCAGCGGGCCAGCCCGTTGGCGAATCCGTGGGTGAGGGAGGCGGCGCAGAAACCGCCGTTGCGGCCGGAGGCGGCCCAGCCCGCCTCCTTGCTCTCGATCAGCACCACGTCCCTGCCGGGGTCGCGCTCCTTGGCGAGCAGCGCCGTCCACAGCCCGCTGTAGCCGCCGCCGATGACCAGCAGGTCGCACCGCTCGTCGGTGGTGAGCGCCGGCTGCGCGGCGGGCTTGCCGGGGTCGTCCAGCCAGTACGAGACCGGCTTCGCTTCGGAAAGGGATTTCGCAACGCTACGCATGGCGACTGGGGCCATGGCTTCCAACTCCCTACAGGGCTCTACTTCGGCTGTGCCTTCTTGCGGCGGTTGCCGGCCATCTGGCCGGCGAGGACCACCAGTACGGCGATGACGAACATCGCCGTTCCGATGACGTTGATCTGCACGGGCGTACCGCGCTGGGCCGATCCCCACACGAACATGGGGAAGGTGACGGTGTTGCCCGAGTTGAAGTTGGTGATGATGAAGTCGTCGAAGGAGAGCGCGAAGGAGAGCAGTGCGCCCGCCGCGATACCGGGTGCCGCGATCGGCAGCGTGACCCGTACGAAGGTCTGCACCGGGCCCGCGTAGAGGTCGCGGGCGGCCTCCTCCAGCCGCGGGTCCATGGACAGCACCCGCGCCTTGACGGCGGCGACGACGAAGCTGAGGCAGAACATGACGTGGGCGATGAGGATCGTCCAGAAGCCCAGCTGGACGCCCATGTTGAGGAAGAGCGCGAGCAGCGAGGCGGCCATCACGATCTCGGGCATGGCCATGGGCAGGAAGATCAGCGAGTTGACCGCGCCGCGCGCCGTGAAGCGGTAGCGGGCGAGCGCGAAGGCGATCGCGGTGCCCAGGACGGTGGCGCCGAGGGTCGCCCACAGGGCGATCTGGAGCGAGAGCGCGAGGGAGCCGCACAGGTCGGCGACCCCGCAGGGGTCCTTCCACGCGTCGAGCGAGAACTCCTGCCAGGCGTAGTTGAACCGCCCGGTGGGGTTGTTGAAGGAGAAGACGGTGACGACCACGTTCGGCAGGATCATGTACGCGAGGGTGCCGAGACCGGCGATCACTACGAGATTGCGGCGAAGCCAACGCATCAGACCAGGTCCTCCGTCCCCGCTCGGCGGATGTAGATGGTGACCATGATCAGCACAATGGCCATGAGGATGAAGGACAGCGCGGCCGCCGTCGGATAGTCCAGGATCCGCAGGTACTGCGACTGGATGACGTTGCCGATCATCCGGGTGTCCGTGGAGCCGAGCAGTTCGGCGTTCACGTAGTCGCCGCTCGCCGGGATGAAGGTGAGCAGGGTCCCGGAGACCACACCCGGCATGGAGAGCGGGAAGGTCACCTTCCGGAAGACCGTCGCGGGGCGGGCGTACAGGTCACCGGCCGCCTCGTGGAGGCGGGTGTCGATGCGCTCCAGCGAGGTGTACAGCGGAAGGATCATGAAGGGGAGGAAGTTGTACGTCAGACCGCAGACCACCGCGAGGGGCGTGGCCAGGACCCGCTCCCCCTGGGTGAGGCCCATCCAGCTGGTGACGTCGAGGAAGCCGATGCCGTTGAGGACGGCGACCAGGGGGCCGCCGTCGGCCAGGATCGTCTTCCAGGCGAGGGTGCGGATCAGGAAGCTGGTGAAGAACGGCGCGATGACGAGCACCAGCAGCAGGCCCCGCCAGCGGCCCGCCTTGAAGGCGATCAGGTAGGCCAGCGGGTATCCCAGCAGCAGGCACAGCAGGGTGGCGGTGCCCGCGTACAGCAGGGAGCGCAGGAACTGCGGGTAGTACTCGGTGAAGGCGTCCCAGTAGGTCCGGAAGTGCCAGGTGACCTCGAAGCCCTCTTCGAGCGAGCCGGTCTGCACCGAGGTGGAGGCCTGGTAGACCATCGGCAGCACGAAGAAGACCAGCAGCCACAGGATGCCGGGGAGCAGCAGCCAGTACGGGACGAGGCGTTTGCGCGCGGACGGCTTGTGCACCGGGGGTTCGGCGGGGGCGGGCGCCTGGGGCGGCGCTGTGTTCACCGCGGGCCCGGTCACGCGGACTCCTCGACCGTCTCGATGCCCGCGTCGATGTCCTGGGCGGCGTCCAGGCCGAAGGTGTGCTCCGGGTTCCAGTGCAGGATCACCTCGGCGCCGGGCACGAGGCGGCCGTCCCGCTCGATGTTCTGCGCGTACACCTCCAGCCCGGGGCAGACCGGGCTGTCGATGACGTACTGGGTGGACACGCCGATGAAGGAGGAGTCCGCGATCCGGCCGGGGACCTGGTTGCGGCCGGCCGCGATGGTGTGCTCCTCGTCGGCGTGGACCAGGGAGATCTTTTCCGGGCGCACTCCGACCAGCAGCTTGCCGCCGCTGCGGGGGCTGGTCGCGCAGCGGGCCGCGGGCAGCCGCAGCTTCGTACCGGAGGCGGCGACCACCACCTCGGAGCCGGCGGACTCCACCGAGGCCTCGATGAGGTTGGAGGTGCCGAGGAAGTTGGCGACGAAGGTGGTGCCCGGGTTCTCGTACAGCTCGGCCGGGGCGCCCAGCTGCTCCACGCGCCCGCCGTTCATCACGGCGACCGTGTCGGCCATGGTCATGGCCTCCTCCTGGTCGTGCGTGACGTGCACGAAGGTGATGCCGACCTCGGTCTGGATGCGCTTGAGCTCCAGCTGCATCTGGCGGCGCAGCTTGAGGTCGAGGGCGCCGAGCGGCTCGTCGAGGAGGAGCACCTGGGGGTGGTTGATCAGCGCGCGGGCGACGGCCACGCGCTGCTGCTGTCCGCCGGAGAGCTGGTGCGGCTTGCGCTGGGCGAACTGGCCGAGCTGGACCAGCTCCAGCATGTCGTCGACCTGCTTCTTGACCGACTTGATGCCGCGGCGGCGCAGGCCGAAGGCGACGTTCTCGTAGATGTTCAGGTGCGGGAAGAGGGCGTAGCTCTGGAAGACCGTGTTGACCGGGCGCTTGTACGGGGGCAGGTGGGTGACCTCGCGTTCGCCGAGGCTGACCGTGCCGGTGGAGGGCTCCTCCAGGCCGGCGATCATGCGCAGGGTGGTGGTCTTCCCGCAGCCCGAGGCGCCGAGCAGGGCGAAGAAGGAGCCCTGGGGGATGGTGAGGTCCAGCGGGTGCACGGCGGTGAAGGTGCCGTAGTGCTTGCTGATCCCGGCGAGGCGGACGTCGCCGCCCGCGGTCTTGTCAGTCATGGGTGGGTCCCGGGGTTGGGTGGGGAAGGGTCAAGGGGCGGGGCGGAGCCGGCCGGGGTGCACGGCCGCCGGTGGCGTCCGGTGGGCTGTGCCCCGGTCCTCCACGGCTCGCCGCGCGGGGCGTCGGGCGTCAGGCTCCGATCAGCTTGGCGAACTTCTCCTCGTACGCCGTCTCTTCTTCGCCGGTCAGGGAGCGGAAGGCGTGGGCCTTGGCGGCCATGGCCTTGTCCGGGACGATCAGCGGGTTGTCCGCGAGGGCGGGGTCGATCTTGGCGAGTTCGTCCTTGACGCCCTCGACCGGGCAGACGTAGCTGATGAAGGCGGCCAGCTGGGCGGCGACCGGGGGCTCGTAGTAGTAGTCGATCAGCTTCTCCGCGTTGGCCTTGTGCCGGGCCTTGGCGGGCACCAGCAGGTTGTCGCTGGAGGTGATGTAGCCGGGGGCGGGGATCGCGTACTGGATGTCCGGGTTGCCCGCCTGGAGCTGGATGACGTCGCCCGCCCAGGCCAGACAGGCCGCGAGGTCGCCCTTGTCGAGGTCGGCGGTGTAGTCGTTGCCGGTGAAGCGGCGGATCTGCCGGGAGTCCACGCCCTTCTGGAGGCGGCCGATCGCACCGTCGAAGTCGGCGGTGGTGAAGTTCGCCGGGTCCTTGCCCTGGTCGAGGAGGGTCATGCCCACGCTGTCGCGCATCTCGGTGAGGAAGCCGACCCGGCCCTTGAGGGTGGGGTCGTCCAGCATCTGCGTGACGGAGTCCACCTTCTTCCCGTCGGTGGCCTTGGTGTTGTAGGCGATGACGGTGTCGATGCCGGTCCACGGGTAGCTGTAGGCGCGGCCCGGGTCCCAGTCGGGGGTGCGGAACTGCGGGATCAGGTTGGCGTAGGCGTGCGGCAGGTGGGAGGGGTCCAGCTTCTGCGCCCAGCCCAGGCGGATGATGCGCGCGGCGAGCCAGTCGGTGACGACGATCAGGTCGCGGCCGGTGTCCTGGCCGGCGGCGAGCTGCGGGCGGATCTTGCCGAAGAACTCGACGTTGTCGTTGATGTCCTCGGTGTACTTGACCTCGATCCCGGTCCGCTTGGTGAACTCCTCCAGGGTGGGCCGGGTCTTCTCGTCTTCGCTGGTGTCCATGTACTCGGTCCAGTTGGAGAAGTTGATCTCCTTCTCCTGGGCCGAGTGGTCGTCGGAGGCCACCGCCGCGTCGCCCTCGCGTTTGGCGGGCGGGATTCCGCACCCGGCGAGGGTGGACAGGCCTCCGAGGGTGAGCGCTCCGACTCCGGAGGCGCGCAGCAGCGAGCGGCGGGTGAGGGCGCCGCGCCCGCTGGTGAGGCTGCGCCGCATCGCGGCGAGTTGCGCCGCCGAGAGGCGGTCGGGCTCGAACTGCTCCATGCGCTGTGCCCTTTCGGGAGGTGTGCCGCTGGTCAGGCGGGGTGGGTTTCACGCGGCGGTGGCCGCAGATGGTTACGGACGGTCCCCGAAGATGGTGCGGTGCCAGTCCTTCGCGGCTACCGCGGTGTTGTCGTACATCACGTGCTTGACCTGCGTGTACTCCTCGAAGGAGTAGGCCGACATGTCCTTTCCGAAGCCGCTGGCCTTGTAGCCGCCGTGCGGCATCTCGCTGATGATCGGGATGTGGTCGTTGACCCAGACGCAGCCCGCCTTGATCTCGCGGGTGGCCCGGTTCGCCCGGTAGAGGTCGCGGCTCCAGGCGGAGGCGGCGAGTCCGTACGGGGTGTCGTTGGCCAGGGCGAGGCCCTCGTCGTCGGTGTCGAAGGGCAGGACGACAAGGACCGGGCCGAAGATCTCGGACTGCACGACCTCGCTGTCCTGGGCGGCGCCGGTGATGAGGGTGGGCCGGTAGTAGGCGCCTTCGGCCAGCTCGCCCCCCGGAACCTCGCCGCCGGTGACGACGGTGGCGTAGGCGCGGGCCCGCTCGACGAACCCGGCGACCCGGTCGCGCTGGGCGTGGGAGACCAGCGGGCCGAGGTCGGTGGTGGGCGCGAAGGGGTCGCCCAGGCGGACGGTCTCCATCAGCTCCGCGACGCGCGCGACGAAGGCGTCGTGGAGCGGGCGCTGGACGTAGGCGCGGGTGGCGGCGGTGCAGTCCTGGCCGGTGTTGATGAGGGAGGCGGCGACGGCGCCGTGCGCGGCGGCTTCCAGGTCGGCGTCGTCGAAGACGAGGAAGGGCGCCTTGCCGCCGAGCTCGAGGTGGAGCCGCTTGACGGTGGAGGTGGCGATCTCGGCGACCCGCTTGCCGATCGCGGTGGATCCGGTGAAGGAGGTCATGACCACGTCGGGGTGGCCGACGAGGTGCTCGCCGGCCTCGCGGCCGGCGCCCGTGACGATGTTGATCACGCCGTCGGGCAGGCCCGCGTCCTTGGCGGCCTGCGCGAACATCAGGGAGGTCAGGGGGGTGAGCTCGGCGGGCTTGAGGACGATGGTGTTGCCCGCGGCGATGGCCGGGAGGATCTTCCACGCGGCCATCTGGAGCGGATAGTTCCAGGGGGCGATGGAGCCGACCACGCCGATGGCCTCGCGGCGTACGCAGGAGGTGTGGTCGCCGGAGTACTCGGCGGCCGCCTGCCCCTGGAGGTGGCGCGCGGCCCCCGCGAAGAAGGCCGTGTTGTCGATGGTCCCCGGCACGTCGAACTCCGTGGACAGCTTGATCGGCTTGCCGCACTGGAGGGACTCGGCGTACGCGAAGTCCTCGGCCTGCTCGGCCAGTACGGCCGCCAGGCGGTGCAGGGCGTCCGACCGCTCCCCGGGGGTGGCGCCCGCCCAGCCCGGGAAGGCCCGCTGGGCGGCGGCGACGGCCTCGTCCACGTCCGCCGTGCCCGCGAGTTCGTAGGTGAGGACCTCGTCCCCGGTGGCCGGGTCGACCACGGTGTGTGACCTGCCCGAAGTGCCGGGCCTGAGCCGGCCGTCGATGTACTGCGCGCCGTCCGCGAAGCGGTCCTTGACCTGGAAGCGGTTGCCCATCACGCTCTCACGCTCTCCGTAGCTACAGTTCGAGCTACAGCTCGAATTGAGTGCCGATCCTGGCAGAGGAGGCTCCCCTGTCCAAGTGATTCCGTTGTTGCCTTTTGATTACGCGACGGATTCGGTCGACCAAGTGTCGAGGCACGCCCGAAATCCCGTACGAGTTGTCCGTGGCGACTGCCAGACTGGCGTGCATGGACATGATCGACGACCTGATCCGGCAGGTCAGCCGTGGTGAGCGAGTGAAGTACCTGCCGTTCTGGGGGCACCGGCCGAGGCCGGACGGGACCCTCGGTCCGAGCTGCCTGAGCCAGTGGTGGCCGTCCGAGTTCACTGTGGGTGACGTCCGCTATGCGACGGCGGAGCACTGGATGATGGCCGGGAAGGCGCGCCTCTTCGGGGACGCGGAGGCGGAGCGGGCGGCCCTCTCCGCGCGGACCCCGGCCGAGGCGAAGAACGCCGGACGGCTCGTGCGCGGCTTCGACGAAGCGGTGTGGGAGCGCGAGCGGTTCGCCCTGGTCGTGGAGGGCAGCGTGCACAAGTTCGGCTCCGACCCGGCGCTGCGCTCCTACCTGCTGACCACGGGCGACCGGGTCCTGGTGGAGGCGAGCCCCCTGGACCGCGTCTGGGGCATCGGCCTGGCGGCCGACGACGAACGCGCCCTGGACCCGGCCCGCTGGCAGGGCCTGAACCTGCTGGGCTTCGCCCTGATGGAAGCCCGCGAGCGGCTGCGCCAGGCTGATCGCTAATTGCGTGGCGGAGCCCGGGCCCTGCACCTAACGTTGTCCCTGTCCAGGTGCGCAGGTGAGACATACTTCCACTGTTAATGGGGCGGTCGCGGGTTCGAGTCCCGTCATCGACTTCGGGTCGGTGTAGCTCAGTTGGCAGAGCACCACGTGGTTTCGCCGACCTTGTTCTCTGGACACCTACGTCACGCACCTCCCGGTGCGCAGGCTGCGGCTCCTTCTTTTCCCAAGACACCAGGCCGCCGCCACCTTGATCTCGGGAGGCCGCGTGCGGGATGCCCGGTGCGCAGGCAACGGTTACTTCTTTCATCAGCGGGTCGCGGGTTCAAGTCCCGCCCGGCTCCGGCCGGTAGCTCAGACGATTAGAGCAGCTGACACAAGTCCGTCGCCGACTTCCGATCTCGGGCATCCCGCACGTCACGCCTCCCCCGCTTTCCTTTGAATTCGGGGGGATTCACATGTCTCGCTTCAACCTGCGCGCGTCCAAGGCGGCGCCCGCCTCGCCCACGTCGCCCGTGCGCTCGGTCGGCCGCGCCCGCACCCACCAGGGCGGCCCCGGCCACCTCCGCGACCCGCGCTCCGAGCTGTTCCTGCTCGCCGTCGCCAACTTCGTGACGCAGCGCACCGCGTACGAGAGCGGCGAGGCCCGCGACGACCGCTTCGCGGCACTCGTGCGGCAGCTCGCCGTCGAGGACCCCGCGTGGACGGCCGGCCTGCTGGGCTGGCTCCGCGGGGAGGCGAACATGCGGACCGCCTCACTCGTCGGCGCCGCCGAGTACGTGAAGGCACGCCTCGACGCGGACGTCGCCGAGGGGCCGTCGAACCGCCGGGTCGTGGACTCCGTACTGCAGCGCGCGGACGAGCCCGGCGAGCTGCTGGCCTACTGGACGGCGACCTACGGACGGAACGTGCCCAAGCCCGTCAAGCGCGGCATCGCCGACGCGGTACGCCGCCTCTACTCCGGCAGCTCGCTGCTGAAGTACGACACCGACTCCAAGAGCTACCGCTTCGGTGACGTCCTCAACCTCGTGCACGCCTCCCCCGACCCGGCCAAGTCCTGGCAGGGCGAGCTGTTCCGCTACGCGCTGGACCGCCGGCACCACCCGGAGACCGCCGAGGTCCCGGCCGGCAACCGGACCCTCGCCGCCCACCGGGCGCTGATGGCGCTCCCGGTGTCCGAGCGGCGCGGTGTGCTCACCGCACCGGACGGCGCCGAGCGGCTCGCGCGGGCGGGCATGACCTGGGAGGCGCTGGCCGGCTGGCTGCAGGGGCCCATGGACGCGGCCGCCTGGGAGGCGGTCATCCCGTCCATGGGTGCGATGGCCCTGCTGCGCAACCTGCGCAACTTCGACCAGGCCGGGGTCTCGGACGAGGTGGCAGCGGCGGTCGCGGCGAAGATCTCCGACCCGGAGACCGTCGCCCGGTCGCGGCAGTTCCCCTTCCGCTACCTGGCCGCCTACCAGCACGCGCCGTCGCTGCGCTGGGCGTTCCCGCTGGAGCGGGCGCTCGGCCATTCGCTGGCGAACGTGCCGGCGCTGCCCGGCCGGACGCTGGTCCTCGTGGACCGGTCGGGGTCGATGTGGTCCCCGCTGTCGGACCGCTCGCAGCTCAACCGGGCCGACGCGGCAGCGGTGTTCGGGGCGGCCCTCGCGCTGCGCGCCGAGCACGCGGACCTGGTGCAGTTCGGGACGACCAGTGCGGTGGTCCCGTACACGCGGGGCGAGTCCGTGCTGAAGGTGCTCGAGCGGTTCGGGGACCTCGGCGGGACGTACACGGCCAAGGCCGTCAAGCAGCACTACCGCGGTCACGACCGGGTACTGATCGTCACCGACGAGCAGGCCGCCTCGTACGGCTACAGCGGTGACCCGACGGCGGAGGTTCCGCAGACGGTGCCGGTGTACACCTGGAACCTGGCGGGCTACCGGGTGGGTCACGCCCCGTCCGGTTCCGCGAACCGGCACGCCTTCGGCGGGCTCACCGACGCGGCCTTCCGCATGGTGTCCCTGATCGAGCGCGGCCAGGACGCCGACTGGCCGTGGGTGTCCCACGCCTGAGCCGGCGGATGAGCGTGAGCCCCGGGCCGTTCTTCGGCCCGGGGCTCATATCTTCTCGCGCTGCCGGGAGTCCGAGTACGGGCTGTCGTCGCGGAAGTCGCTGTTCCAGCCGTCTTCCATGAACGGGGCGAACATGGCGAGCAGCATCAGGGCGCCGAGCACGATGCCGATCGCGCCGAGGATGATGCCGGCCAGCGCCATCCCGCCGTTGTCGGCCTCGCCGCGGTTCGCCTTGCCCTTGCCGAGGGCGCCGAAGACCACCGCCCCGATCCCGATCCCGATGGCCAGGACGCTGGTGATGCAGCCGACGACGGAGAGGATGCCGAGGACGAGCGCGGTGACGCCGAAGCCGTTGCTCCTGGCCACCGCGTACGGCGGGTAGGAGGCCGCGCCCGGGTATCCGGGATATCCCGGGTATCCCGTGTCGCCAGGGTACCCGTAGCCCGGCAGGGCGGACGGCCCGGTGGGATATCCGTACCCGCCCGGCTCCGGCTGGGCCGGATACCCGTACGCGGGCGGCGCGATGGGCACCGTCGCCGGCGACGGCGACGCGGCGGGCTGGGGCTGAGGCTGGGGCTGGAGCTGCGGCTGGGGGGCGGAATATGGCGCTCCGGCCCCCGGCATCCCGGCGACCGTCTGCTGGTCGTGCACGGACGGCGGGCCCGGCACTCCCGGCGCGGCCTGCTGCTTGCCCAGGTCCACCGCCGGCCGCTCCGGCGGCGCCCACGGGTCCCTCGGCTCAGGGCTCTGGTCGGTCATGCGGCACCCCCCTCTCGTACGGCCATGCTAAGCGCTGCCACCGACAGTCACCGGCGTGCCTACGATGAAGGCCGAACCGACCGCACGCGCGCCCTCCCGGAGGCACCTTCATGACCGACCTGCACCCCTTCATCGCGGGGCTGCCCAAGGCGGAACTCCACGTCCACCACGTCGGCTCCGCCTCACCGCGCATCGTCGCCGAGCTCGCCGCCCGGCACCCCGACTCGAAGGTCCCGACCGATCCCGAGGCGCTCGCCGACTACTTCACCTTCACCGACTTCGCGCACTTCATCGAGGTCTACCTGTCGGTCGTCGACCTCGTCCGCACCCCCGACGACGTACGCCACCTCACCTTCGAGGTGGCCCGCGACATGGCCCGGCAGAACATCCGCTACGCCGAACTGACCATCACCCCCTACTCCTCCACCCGCCGCGGCATCGAGGAGAAGGCCTTCATGGCGGCCATCGAGGACGCCCGCAAGGCCGCCGAGTCCGAACTCGGCGTCATCCTGCGCTGGTGCTTCGACATCCCCGGCGAAGCCGGCCTGGAAGCCGCCGCCGAGACCGCCCGCCTCGCCGTGGACCTGCGCCCCGAGGGCCTGGTCTCCTTCGGCCTGGGCGGCCCCGAGATCGGCGTACCGCGCCCCCAGTTCAAGCCGTACTTCGACCAGGCCCGCGCCGCCGGCCTGCACAGCGTGCCGCACGCCGGCGAGACCACCGGCCCCGAGACGGTCTGGGACGCCATCCGCGAGCTGGGCGCCGAGCGCATCGGCCACGGCACCAGCTCCACCCAGGACCCCGAGCTGCTCGCCTACCTGGCCGAGCACCGCATCGCGCTGGAGGTCTGCCCGACCTCCAACATCGCCACCCGCGCGGTGACCGACCTGGACCGGCACCCCGTCAAGGAGATGGTCGCCGCGGGTGTCCTCGTCACCATCAACAGCGACGACCCGCCGATGTTCGGCTCCGACCTCAACAACGAGTACGCGGTGGCGGCGCGCCTCCTCGACCTCGACGAGCGCGGTCTGGCCCAGCTCGCGAAGAACGCCGTCGAGGCCTCCTTCCTGGACGAGGCCGGCAAGGCGGCGATCACCGCGGAGATCGACGCGTACACGGCCGAATGGCTCGCGCGCTGACGTCCCGTCCCGCGGCCGGCCCCCGAGAATGGGGCCATGCGCACCCTGACTGCCGTCGCCCACCGCGGCGATCCCTACCGTGCCCGTGAGAACACCCTGTCCTCGATCCGCTCCGCGTTCGCGCGCGGGGCGGACGCGGTCGAGATCGACGTGCGGCTGACCCGCGACGGGGTGCCGGTCCTGCTCCACGACGACACGCTCCAGCGGCTGTGGGGGCATGACGTGCGGCTCGACGCCGTCACGTCCCCGCAGCTCAAGGAGCTGACGGGGGGCGGGGTTCCGACCCTGCGCGAGGCGGTGCTGGCGGCCGGGGCGGGCCGGCTGATGCTCGACCTGCCCGGTGCCTCGTACGAGGCGGTACGGACCGTCGTGGACCAGGTCCGCGAGTGCGGGGCGCGCGAGCGCACCTTCTACTGCGCGGGCCCGAAGACCATGCTGGCGGTGCGCGCCGCAGATCCGGGTGCGGAGATCGCGCTGACCTGGACCACGCTGTCGCCGCCGCGGCGGGTGCTGATCGACGCGGTGGCCCCCCGGTGGCTCAACTACCGCTTCGGTCTGGTCAGCCGGGAGCTGACGGACGCGCTGCACCGGGACGGCCTGCTGGTCTCGGCCTGGACCGCGGACACCAAGCGGACGATGCGGGCGCTCATCAGGGCCGGGGTCGACTCGGTCACCACGAACCGGATGGACGCGCTGACCGCCGTACGGGCCGAGTTCGGCCGGTGATACGCGCGGGGGCGGTGCGGCTGGGCGTGCGGCCGCGCGTGCGGCTGGACCGGGTCCGGCCGTGGGGCGTGGACCTGGGTCTGACGCTGCTGGTGCAGCTGGCCGTCACGATGCCGTTCGTACTGCCCCGGGAGGCCGGGCTGCCGGCCGTGACCTGGGGCTCGTACGCGATGACCACGCTGGGGGTGCTGCCGCTGGTGTGGCGGCGCCGCCGGCCGGTCACGGTGCTGGTGGTGATCCTGCTCGTCGGCGGCGTCTACAAGCTGGCGCTCGACGGTCCCGGCCAGCCGCTGCCGTACGCGGGGCTGATCTCCTTCTACACGGTCGCCCTGCTGTGCCCCGCACGGGTGCGGATGGCGGTGGGGGTGCTCTCGGTGGCGGCCGTTATCGCGTCCGTGGGGCTGGAGACGGGTACGGCCAGGGAGCTGTCCTTCACCCTGTTCTGCGCGGGGGCCGCCTATGCGCTGGGCCGGCTCCAGTACACGCGGCAGGCCTACACCGCGGCGGTCGAGGACCGGGCGGCGCAGCTGGAGCGGGCGAACCGGATCGAGGCGGAGCAGGCCGTGGCGCGCGAACGGGCCAGGATCGCACGGGAGATGCACGACATCCTCTCGCACGCCGTCAGCATCATGATCGTGCAGGCGGAGGCCGGTCCGGTCGCGGTGCGAAGGGCCCCGGAGCGGGCCGAAGCGGCCTTCGAGGCGATCTCGGAGACCGGCCGGGAGGCGATGGCGCAGCTGCGGGCGATGCTCGGGGTGCTGCGGGAGGACGGTCCGGCGCCGCGTGAGCCGCAGCCGGGGGTGGCGGCGCTGCCCCGCCTGCTGGACCGGGTGCGGCAGGGCGGTCCGGAGGTGTCGTACGAGGAGACCGGCGAGGTGCGGGTGCTGCCCGCGGCGGTGGACACGGCCGTGTACCGGATCGTGCAGGAGGCCCTGACGAACGTGGTGAAGCACGCCGCGGCCCGGCGGGTGGCGGTCCGGCTCCACCACGCGCGGGAGGAGCTGACGGTCACGGTGACGGACGACGGGCGGGGTCCGGGGCGTCCGGGGGGTCCCGTCAGGGGCGGCGGCGGGCACGGCCTGATCGGGGTCCGGGAGCGGGCGGCGGCGCACGGCGGGTCGGTGGAGGCCGGTCCGGGGCCGGGCGGACGCGGATTCGTTCTCCGGGCCGTCCTTGTAACCTCCCCGCTGGAGGTGGGCGGATGACGATCCGTGTGGTGGTGGCGGACGACCAGGAGCTGGTGCGCAGCGGGTTCGCGATGATCCTGGACGCGCAGGACGGCATCGAGGTCGTGGCGGAGGCCGGGGACGGCGCGGCGGCGGTGGAGGCGGTGGTGCGGCAGGAGCCGGACGTGGCCCTGCTGGACATCCGGATGCCGGTGCTGGACGGGATCGAGGCCTGCCGGGCGATCTCGGCGCGGAGCGCGTGCCGGACGGTCATGCTGACGACCTTCGACGCGGACGAGTACGTGTACGAGTCGCTGCACGCGGGGGCGAGCGGGTTCCTGCTGAAGGACGTGCGGCGGGACGATCTGGTGCACGCGGTACGGGTGGTGGCGGCGGGCGAGTCGCTGCTGGCGCCTTCGGTGGCGCGGCGGCTGATCGAGGAGTACACGGCGGCGACGGCGCGGCCTTCGGTCCTGGCGCGCTCGGCGGCCCGGCTGGAGGTGCTGACGGCGCGGGAGCGGGAGACGCTGCTGCACCTGGGGCGGGGGCTTTCGAACGCGGAGATCGCGGCGGCGCTGGTGGTGAGCGAGCACACGGTCAAGTCGCATGTGGGGAACGTGCTGGCGAAGCTGGGGCTGCGCGACCGGATCCAGGCGGTGATCTGCGCCTACGAGACGGGCCTGATCGCGGCGGGGGATCCCTCTGGGGTATCTCCCTCTGGGGAGTGAGAGATGGGCGTGTCGGCTCCCTCGCGCCGGTGAGTTGTCGTACTGCTGAAGACCCCTCCGTGGGGTGATCCGCAACGGGCCCTGCGACCAGCAGCATGGGGTGACCGGGGGCCGCAGTGGCCCCGGGTGTCTCACAGGGGGATCGCCATGAACGCTCGTACGCGCACACTGATCGCCGCAGCTCTGGTGCTGGGGGTCGCTTCCGGTCCGGTCGTCGCCCATGCGGCGCCGGCGCCCGCACCCGTCTCCGCCGCGCCGGCCGCGCCGGCCGCGCCCGTCATCCGTACGCCGCCCGACGCGGCGGCACTGGAGAAGGCGATCGCCGCTCTGGGTCCGGAGCATGGGCATGCGACGGCCGCACTGGTCCGGGTCGGCGGTACGAGCGGCAGCTGGCGCGGGAGTTCGGGTGTCGCGGACATCCGCACCGGGCGTCAGGCCGTGGAGCAGGGCCGCTTCCGGGCCGGGTCGGTGACCAAGGCCTTCACCTCGGCGGTGGTGCTCCAGCTGGTGGCGGAGGGCCGGGTGGAGCTGGACAGGCCGGTCCGGTGGTACCTGCCCGGGTCGGTCCCCGATGCCTACGGCGCGGTCACGGTCCGGCAGTTGCTCAACCACACCAGCGGCATACCGGCGGCGGACGGTCCGGGCGACTCCTTCGAGGCGCAGTGGGAGCACCGCTTCGATGTGACGGACCCGCACGATCAGCTGGCCAACGCCTTCGCGAAGGAGCCGGAGTTCACCCCGGGCTCGGCCCAGCACTACCTGAACATCAATTACACGGTGCTGGGCGTGCTCATCGAGGAGGTGACGGGCAGCTCGTACGAGGAGGAGGTCGCCCGGCGGATCCTGCGGCCGCTGGGTCTGCGGCAGACCTCCTTCCCGGCCCGGACGCAGACGAGGATCCACGGTCCGCACAACCGGGGCTACCAGGCGATAGCGGGGGCGGACGGCTCCCGGGAGCTGCGCGATGTGACGGAGTGGAACTCCTCGGACCGGTGGGCCGCCGGGGACATCATCTCGACCACGGCCGACCTGGAGCGCTTCACCGTGGCCCTGTTCAGCGGCCGCATCGTGCCCGGGGCGCAGCTGGAGGAGATGTTCACGGTGCCCGCGGTGAAGGACTACGTCACCGGGAAGGACGCCGCGCTGACGGCGGGCCTGTCGCGGCTCGTCCTGCCCGACGGCACCGTGGCCTGGGGCAAGACGGGCGGCCGGCACGGCTACAACGCGGCGATAGGCGCGACCCGCGACCTCTCCCGCACCCTCGTGTACGCGGTGAACTCCACCGACGCCAAGGGCCGGGACACGAACCCGGTGGCCCTTGGCATCGTGATGGCCGCCTTCGCTAAGCCGGCATGACCTCAAGGCGCTTGATCATGCGGCGCAGCACCAGGAGCGGAATGACTCCGAAGACCCCGAACGACATGTCGATGACGCTCCACCAGAAGGGGATCCCGCGGATCGGGCCGCAGATCAGGGCGAGCGGGATGACGCCTGCGCAGGCGATCACACCGGCTTCGACGATCCATATGTTGCGCACCGGGTCGCGGTGGACGCCGTAGAAGAAGACGGCGATGACCAGGTGGGCGAAGGCCAGCCAGTCGGTGCCGTAGAGGAGGAAGGGGTATTCGGCATCGGCCCGCTCCAGCCCGTCACCCACCCGCCGGAGCCATTCGTGGTCCACCAGGGCGTTGGCCCAGCGGAGTTCGGTGACCAGCGGGAAGGCAGTGAGCCCGCTGAGTACGAGGCAGACGAGGAACAGGGTCAGCCAGACACGGATACGCCGCTGGAGGGCGCTTCTCTCGCTCATGGAAGGAAGCCTACGCCCATTTCTGAACGCGTTCAGCCAATCTCCTGAACATGTTCAATTCCATTGAGGCGCGGCCTCGGTGAACGCGAAGGGGCGGGCCGTGGACATGGTGTCCACGACCCGCCCCGTCAGCGGTCGGCTCTGACCGATGCGACCGGTCAGCCGTCGAGCGAGGTCATCACGTGCTTGATGCGCGTGTAGTCCTCGAAGCCGTAGGCGGAGAGGTCCTTGCCGTAGCCGGACTTCTTGAAGCCGCCGTGCGGCATCTCGGCGACGAGCGGGATGTGGGTGTTGATCCACACGCAGCCGAAGTCGAGGTTCTTGGACATCCGCATCGCGCGGCCGTGGTCCTTGGTCCACACGGAGGAGGCGAGGGCGAACTCGACGCCGTTCGCGTACTCCACGGCCTGGGCCTCGTCCGTGAAGGACTGGACGGTGATGACCGGACCGAAGACCTCGTTCTGGATGATCTCGTCGTCCTGCTTGAGGCCGGAGACCACGGTCGGGGCGTAGAAGTAGCCCTTCTCGCCGACCTGGTGGCCGCCCGCCTCGACCTTGGCGTGGGCGGGGAGGCGCTCGATGAAGCCCGCGACCTGCTTGAGCTGGTTCGGGTTGTTCAGCGGGCCGTACAGCACGTCCTCGTCGTCCGGCTGGCCGGTCTTGGTGTCGGCGGCGGCCTTGGCGAGCGCGGACACGAACTCGTCGTGGATGGACTCGTGGACGAGCACGCGGGTGGCGGCCGTGCAGTCCTGGCCGGCGTTGAAGTAGCCGGCGACCGCGATGTCCTCGACAGCCTTGGCGATGTCGGCGTCCTGGAAGACCACGACCGGGGCCTTGCCGCCGAGCTCCAGGTGGACGCGCTTGACGTCCTTTGAGGCGCTCTCGGCCACCTGCATGCCCGCGCGCACCGAGCCGGTGATGGAGGCCATCGCCGGGGTGGAGTGCTCGACCATGGCCTTGCCGGTCTCGCGGTCACCGCAGATGACGTTGAAGACGCCCTTGGGCAGGATCGAGTCGATGATCTCCGCCATCAGGACGGTGGAGGCGGGGGTGGTGTCCGAGGGCTTGAGGACCACGGTGTTGCCCGCGGCGATGGCCGGGGCGAACTTCCACACGGCCATCATCATCGGGTAGTTCCACGGCGCGACCTGGGCGCAGACGCCGACCGGCTCGCGGCGGATGATCGAGGTCATGCCCTCCATGTACTCGCCGGCCGAGCGGCCCTCGAGCAGCCGGGCGGCACCCGCGAAGAAGCGGATCTGGTCCACCATCGGCGGGAGCTCCTCGCTGGCCGTGAGGCCCAGCGGCTTGCCGGTGTTCTCCGACTCCGCGGCGACGAGCTCCTCCGCGCGGGCCTCGAAGGCGTCCGCGATCTTCAGCAGCGCTTTCTGGCGCTCGGCGGGCGTGGTGTCGCGCCAGCCCGGGAAGGCGGCCGCGGCGGCGGCCATGGCGGCGTCCACATCGGCCTGACCCGAGAGCGGGGCGGTGGCGTACGCCTCGCCGGTGGCCGGGTTCACCACCTCGGTGGTCCGACCGTCGGCGGCGTCCTTGAACTCTCCGCCGATGTAGTTGCGCAGACGACGCAGTTCGGTGGTCACTACAGCCACTCTCCTGATCACATGTCCAACGATTGAGACGATTCCCAAGAGTAGCCCCTCGGCGGACGCTTTCGACAGAGCCAGAGACCACCAACTACGAAATCGGTGAGATCTGAGTCGCCAAACGACGGATTTCATCGATTCCGTCTTGCGGAACAGACGACTCCTCGTGCACAGTGTGGTCGTGGTCAGTCGAAGCGCAGATTCCAGGAACAGACAACCGTCCCCTTCGGTCGATGCTGTGTCCCTGGCGATCATCGAGCAACTGCAGGAGGACGGTCGCCGTCCCTACGCAGCGATCGGCAAGGCCGTCGGCCTGTCGGAAGCGGCCGTGCGCCAGCGCGTGCAGAAGCTGCTCGATCAGGGCGTCATGCAGATCGTCGCCGTCACCGACCCGCTCACCGTGGGCCTGCGACGCCAGGCCATGGTCGGCATCAACGTCGAGGGAGACCTCGACCCGGTGGCGGACGCCCTGACCGCCATGGCCGAGTGCGAGTACGTGGTGATGACCGCAGGGTCCTTCGACCTGATGGTCGAGATCGTCTGCGAGGACGATGACCACCTGCTCGAAACGATCAACAAGAAGATCCGCGCGCTCCCCGGCGTGCGATCAACCGAAAGCTTCGTTTACCTGAAGCTGAAGAAGCAGACCTACATGTGGGGAACTCGATAACCCGTGAGCCAGGACCTCTCCAAAACCGCGTACGACCACCTGTGGATGCACTTCACCCGCATGTCGTCCTACGAGAACGCGCCCGTGCCCACCATCGTGCGCGGTGAGGGCACCTACATCTTCGACGACAAGGGCAAGCGCTACCTCGACGGCCTCGCCGGCCTGTTCGTGGTCAACGCCGGTCACGGCCGCAAGGAACTGGCCGAGGTCGCCTACAAGCAGGCGCAGGAACTCGCGTTCTTCCCCATCTGGTCGTACGCCCACCCCCAGGCCGTGGAGCTCGCCGAGCGCCTCGCCGACTACGCCCCGGGCGACCTGAACAAGGTCTTCTTCACCACCGGTGGCGGCGAGGCCGTGGAGACCGCCTGGAAGCTCGCCAAGCAGTACTTCAAGCTGCAGGGCAAGCACACCAAGTACAAGGTCATCTCGCGTGCGGTCGCCTACCACGGCACCCCGCAGGGCGCCCTGTCCATCACGGGCCTGCCGGCCCTGAAGGCCCCCTTCGAGCCGCTGGTCCCCGGCGCGCACAAGGTGCCGAACACCAACATCTACCGCGCCCCGATCTACGGCGACGACCCCGAGGCCTTCGGCCGCTGGTGTGCCGACCAGATCGAGCAGGAGATCCTCTTCGAAGGCGCCGACACCGTCGCGGCCGTCTTCCTGGAGCCGGTGCAGAACGCGGGCGGCTGCTTCCCGCCGCCGCCCGGGTACTTCCAGCGCGTCCGCGAGATCTGCGACGAGTACGACGTCCTGCTCGTCTCCGACGAGACGATCTGCGCCTTCGGCCGCCTCGGCACGATGTTCGCCTGTGACAAGTTCGGCTACGTCCCGGACATGATCACCTGTGCCAAGGGCATGACCTCGGGCTACTCCCCGATCGGTGCCTGCATCGTCTCGGACCGCATCGCGGAGCCCTTCTACAAGGGCGACAACACCTTCCTGCACGGCTACACCTTCGGCGGCCACCCGGTCTCCTCGGCGGTCGCGCTGGCCAACCTCGACATCTTCGACAAGGAAGGCCTCAACCAGCACGTGCTGGACAACGAGGACGCCTTCTTCTCGACGCTGAAGAAGCTGCACGACCTGCCGATCGTCGGCGACGTCCGCGGCAACGGCTTCTTCTACGGCATCGAGCTCGTCAAGGACAAGGTCACCAAGGAGTCCTTCACGGACGAGGAGACGGAGCGCGTGCTCTACGGCTTCCTCTCCAAGGCGCTGTTCGAGAACGGCCTGTACTGCCGCGCCGACGACCGAGGGGACCCGGTCATCCAGCTGGCCCCGCCGCTGATCGCCGACCAGGGCACCTTCGACGAGATCGAGGGCATCCTGCGCTCGGTGCTCACCGAGGCGTGGACCAAGCTCTGATCAGCCGCCGGACCAGGCTGTAAATCGTCCGACCACACGGCCCGGATCCTCCGTTCGAGTGAGAACGCGGGGGTCCGGGCCGTGTGCTGTCACCATCCAAGACGTTCATCTCTTTACATCGCAGTGCGGCGCCAGTGACCGAACCGGTTCCGCTTCGTTCCCCCGGACGGAGGTGTACGCCATGGTGGCTCCACCGGATTCAGCCCCACCCGACAACGACGTTCTGTGGGCGCGGTCCCTGCACTACTCCCACGGGAGGTCCCGCCGGACGAAATCCGGAGGAGGTTCCCCCGGTCTCGTCGGGGTCTCCGTCGGGGTCCGCCAGGGCGAGATCCTGGCCCTGACCGGCCCGCGCGGCAGCGGGAAGACCACCCTGCTGCGCTGCCTGTCCGGACAGCTGCGCCCCGAGCAGGGCGAGGTCTGGTTCAACAGCGTCCCCGTGCACACCATGGGGGTCCGGGCCCGCGAGCGGCTGCGCCGCGACCGGTTCGGCTGGATCGGCCCCGAGCCGCAGCTGCTGCCCGAGCTCAAGGTGTGGGAGAACGCGGCCCTGCCGCTGCTGCTCGCCGGCGCCTCGTACCGCAGCGCCCGGCACGCCGCCTGCGAATGGCTGGACCGCCTGGACATCGGCGCGCTCGCCCGCAAGCGCCCCGGCGCCCTCAACCGGCCCGAGTCCCAGCGGGTGGCGCTGGCCCGGGCCCTCGTCAACGAGCCCGCGGTGATCTTCGGCGACGAGCCCACGGCTCCGCTGCACCGGGCCGAGCGCGCCCTGCTGCTCCGTACGCTCACCACCGCGGCCCGCTCGCACGGCATCACCGTGGTGCTCGCCACGCACGACGAGGAGACCGCGGCCGCCGCCGACCGCCGCCTGGCCCTCCTCGACGGCCGGCCCGCCGCCACGGCCGCCGCCGCGGGCCCGCAGGGCCCCCCGCCCGCCGAGACCACGGAGGGGCAGGCCGCGTGCTCGCTCTCCGCCTAGCCCGCGGCTCCCGCCCGCTGGTCCAGCTGCGCCGGCTGCTGGTCGCCGCCGCCTCGGCCGGAACCGGGTTCCTCCTCCTCTACGTGCTCGCCGGGGCGGTGGCCCACCCCGGCGGATCGTTCCGTCGCCTGCTGTGGACCCTGGTGCCGCTGGCCGCCACCGTCCAGTTCGCCGTCGCCGTGGCCCGTACCGACCCGGCGACCCGGCCCCGCGAAGGACTGGACGCCGCCGGGCTGGGACCGGTACGGCTCAGCATGGTCGCGGCGATCTCCACCGCCGTCGCCTGCACCCTGGGCAGCGCACTGGCCCTGGCCGCCTTCCTCCACCTGCGCGGGGACCTGGCCGGGCTGCCCTTCGACGGAGCCGGCGCCGCACTGCTCCACGCCGGCCAGCCGCTGCCCGTGGCTGCTTCGCTCACCCTCCTGGCCCTGGTCCCGCTGACCGCGTCGGCCGCCGTGCTCACCCTGCCGCGGCGCAGGCCCCTGGCCCCGCAGACCGGGCTGCCGTGGGGCATCGCGATCACCGCCTGCGGACTCGCGGCCCTGGCCTACGCCGGGCCGGGCGGGCCGGGAATGCTCGCCGGCTGGTCGCTCACCGCCCTCGGCCTGGCCCTCGCGGGGCCCGGCCTGGCCTACGCCTGCGGCGCCCTGATCCAGGCCGTACGCCCCGGCGCGCTGCGGCTGCTGGCCGGCCGGGCCCTCCAGGAGGAGGCGCCCCGGGTCGGCCCGCCGCTGGGGGTGCTCTGCGCCGTCGGTGCGGCCGCCCTCACCGCCCTGGCCCTGCGGGACCGCGGGGGACTGCTCCTCCCCCTCGGTCCGCTGACCGGACCGGCCGCCGCCCTGGTCGCCGTGTGCGCCGCCGCGACCCTTCTCACATCCGCGGTGGAGGCGCGCCAGAGCCGCGCCGCCGACCGCGAGGCCCTGACCGACCTCGGCGCTCCCGCCAAGGTCCTGCGCACGGCCGCGAGTTTGCGGGCCACTGCCCTGCTGGCCGTGTGCGTACCGCTCAGCTGGGGTGTGGCACAGCTGACGTCACTGGCCCTGACCCGCTGACACGGCAGCCCTTAGGGTGGGCCGAATGGTCAACGCAGACATCGAGATCGAGACGCTCGCCGAATTCGACCAGGTCGTGGCCCGCGGCTCGCTCAGCGGCTACCGCGTCCAGTCGGTCAACCTGCTGGAGCGGACCTTCGCGCTGCTGTCCGCCGACACCTCGGACGCCGTGTTCCTCGGCTGCGCGATGGAGCCCGACGCCTCGGCGAAGGTCCGCGCCGACGGCGCGATGGTCTTCCCGCCCGTGCCGGACCTGCCGTTCAACCCGTACCGGGGCCTGCTCTACACGCCGGAGGAGCTGTTCACCGGACTGCCCTCCGGATACGAGGCCACCCCGGACGCCCTGGCCTACGCCTGGTTCCAGGAGACCAAGGCCGACGGCGACGTCCTCTCCTCGATGCTCCGCTCCCTCCACGACGACGCCGTCTCCGACGCCCTCGACGAGCACCTCCGGGGTGCCCGGGTGGTCGGGGTGATGGGCGGCCACGCCATGTCCCGCGGCAGTACGGAGTACCGCGGCGCGGCGGAGCTCGGCCGGGCACTGACCCGGTCCGGGCTCACCGTGGCCACCGGCGGCGGCCCCGGCGCGATGGAGGCCGCCAACCTCGGCGCCTACCTGGCTCCGGCCCCGGACGAGGCCCTTGCCGAAGCCCTTGAGCTGCTGGCCAAGGCGCCGTCGTTCGCCCCGTCGGTATCCGACTGGGCGCGGGCGGCCTTCGCCGTACGCGACCGGTGGCCCGGCGGCGGCGACTCGGTGGGCATCCCGACCTGGTTCTACGGGCACGAGCCGCCGAACGCCTTCGCGGCGCACATCGGCAAGTACTTCGCGAACGCCATCCGGGAGGACGGGCTGCTGGCCCGGTCCACGGCGGGCACGGTGTTCCTGCCCGGCGCGGCCGGAACCGTCCAGGAGCTCTTCGACAGCGCGACGCCGAACTACTACTCCTCGCGGGGCGAGCCGGCGCCGATGGTCCTGGTCGGCCGGGCGCACTGGACCGAGCACCTCCCCGCCTGGCCCCTGCTCCAGGCACTGGCGCGCGGCCGGGCGATGGAGTCCAAGATCGCCCTCGTGGACTCGGTGGACGCGGTCCCGGACGCACTCGCCGCAATGGCCTGACTCCGGGAGGCAACTTCCCGGCGCGTTCTGACGTCTGGCAGAGGTACCGCAAACCTGCCAGACGTGAACGGAGCCTTCGGTGCTCATAGGCCTGCTGACCGCTGTCGCGGCATCCATCTGCTACGGGACGGGATCCGTCCTGCAAGCCGTCGGATCCCGCCGCGCCGCCCGGATGTCCCCGTCCGCCGCCGGGGTGACGGCGCACGGCGGCCCCAACCTGGCGTCCACTGCGAAGGCGGCGATGACCTGGGAGTTCATCGTCGGCACCATCCTGGACTTCGTGGGCTTCGGGCTGGGCGCCCTGGCGGCCCGCCTCCTGCCGCTGTTCCTGTCCCAGACGGTGATCAGCGCCAACCTGGTGATCACCGCGGTGCTGAGCGTCAAGATGCTGGGCATCCGGCTGAGCCGCAAGGAATGGACCTCCATCGGCGTCGTCTGTACGGCGCTGGTGCTGCTGGCGACGGCCGCGGGCCACGAGGGCGGCCACCACGCCCCGATGTCCACGCACTGGTGGCTGCTGGGGATCACCCTGCTGCTGATGGTGGGCGGCACGGTGGCCGTACGCCTCCTCGGCGGCAGGGCGGCGATCCTGGCGGGCCTGCTGTCCGGCCTGGGATTCGGCGCGCTCGGCGTCGGCGTCCGGATCCTGGACGGCGTCGACCCGTTCGACCTGGGCACCCTCCTGGCCGATCCGGCCCTGTACGCCATCCTCGCGGCGGGCTTCGGCGGCATGTACCTGCACACGGTCGCCCTCCAGATCGGTTCGGTGAACGGCGCGACGGCCGCCCTGGTCGTCGGCGAGACGGTCCTGCCGGGTGCGATCGGCGTGCTCTGGCTGGGCGACGCCTCCCGGCCGGGCCTGGCCTGGCTGGCGGCCTTCGGCTTCGTCCTGGCCGTCACCGGCGCGGTGGCGGTCGCCTGGTACGGCAAGCACGAGGGGGCCGACCCGGAGGTGGAAGCCCGGGTCCCCGAACCGGAACCGGAACCGGTGGCTTGAGCAGTACTAGCGGCCGGGGGCGCCGGCGGGCAGGACGACCACCTCGGACGGGGTGAAGGACACCGCGACCCGGTCCCCCGCGGCCGGCGCCCCCGCCAGCCCGCACTCCGCCTCCAGCACCGGCCCCGACTCGGGGCGCAGCAACAGCGCGACGTGCGTGCCGCGGAAGGTGCGGGAGACGACCTCGCACCGCAGACCGGCCGCGGCCAGGACGACTCCGGCCGGGCGGATCAGCAGCTGCCGGTCGCCCTCCGGGGAGCCGGCCGGGACCGGGACCTTGCCCCACGGGGTACCCGCGGTCCCGGCCGAGACCACCGCCGGGACCACGTTCTCGAAGCCCAGGAAGCGCGCCACGAACTCCGAGGCCGGGCGCTGCCACACCTCCAGCGGGGTCCCGGCCTGTGCGACGCGCCCGTCCCGCATGACCACCACCCGGTCGGCCAGCGCGAAGGCCTCGCCCTGGTCGTGCGTGACGGCCAGCACCGTGGTCCCCAGCCGGGAGAACAGCCCCTGCAGCTCGACCACCAGCCGCTCGCGCAGCCCCCGGTCCAGCTGCCCCAGCGGTTCGTCCAGCATCAGCAGGCGTGGCGACGGCGCCAGCGCGCGGGCCAGCGCCACCCGCTGCTGCTCGCCGCCGGACAGCGAGGCCACCGCCCGGTCCTGGGCGCCGGGGAGGCCGACCAGCTCCAGCAGCTCCGCGACCCGGGCCTCGTACGAGCCGCGGCCCGCGCCCCGCATCCGCAGCCCGAAGGCGACGTTCCCGGCGACGTCCCGGTGCGGGAAGAGCTGGTGGTCCTGGAACATGAGGCCGAGGCCCCGCCGGTGCACGGGCACGCCCGCCTGGTCCGCGCCGCCCAGCGTCACCCGGCCCGCGGACACCGGCTGGAGCCCGGCGACGACGCGCAGCAGGGTCGACTTCCCGCTGCCGCTCGGCCCCAGCACGCACACGATCTCGTGCTCGGCGACCTCCAGGTCCACCCGGTCCACGACCGCGCGTTCACCGAAGCGGACCGACACCCCGTCCAGCCGGAGCAGTGCCATCAGAATTCTCCCGAGGTCTTGTCGGGCCGCAGTCGCTCCAGCACCAGCAGGGACACCGCGCACACCAGCATCAGAATCGTGCTCAGGGCCATCGCCTGCCCGTAGTTCATCTCTCCGGCCCGCCCCAGCAGCCGCGCCACGGCCACCGGCAGCGTCGGACGGTCGGGCCGTGCGATGAAGACGGTCGCGCCGAACTCCCCGAGCGAGACGGCGAAGGCGAAACCCGCCGCGATCAGCAGCGCCCGCCGCACCAGCGGCAGGTCCACCTCCCGCCAGGCCCGCAGCGGGGACGCGCCGAGCACGGCGGCGGCTTCCCGCAGCCGCCCGTCCACGGCGCGCAGCACCGGCAGCATGGTCCGTACGACGAACGGCACGCCCACCAGGGCCTGTGCGAGGGGCACCAGGATCCACGAGGTCCGCAGGTCCAGCGGCGGCTCGTCCAGGGTGATCAGGAATCCGAAGCCCACCGTCACGGCGGACACCCCGAGCGGCAGCATCAGCAGCGCGTCGAAGCCCCGTACGAAACGGCCGCCGCGCCGGGTGAGGGCCGCGGCCGCGAGCCCGCCGACCACCAGGGCGATGGCCGTGGCGGCGAGCGCGTACTGCAGGGAGTTCCAGATCGCCTCCAGCGGCGGCACCAGGAAGGTTCCGCCGCCCGCGCCCGCGCCCTGGAGCGCCCGGTAGAAGCCGAAACCGTACCCGCCGGGCGCGTCGAAGGACCGCTCCACCAGCACCGCCAGCGGGGCCACGATCAGCAGGGCGACCGTCAGCAGCACCCCGCCCAGCAGGGTGCGCTGCGCCCAGCCGCGCGGCCGGTGCGTCGTGCGCCCCGGGTCGACCAGCCGCAGCGCCGTCTCCCGCTTGCGCACGGTCCAGGCGTGCACGGCGAGGATCGCGCCGATCGCCGCGAACTGCACCATCGTCAGCACGGCGGCCGTGGGCAGGTCCAGGAGCTGCGCCGTCTGCCGGTAGACCTCCACCTCCAGGGTGGAGTAGGCGGGCCCGCCGAGGATCAGTACGACGCCGAAGGAGCTGAAGGTGAACAGGAACACCATCAGCGAGGCGGCGGCCACGGCCGGGGCCAGCGCGGGCAGCGTCACCCGCCGCCAGGCGGCGAACCGCCCGGCGCCCAGGACCCGGGCGGCCTCCTCCTGGCGCGGATCCAGCTGCGCCCACAGCCCGCCGACCGTGCGGACGACGACGGCGTAGTTGAAGAAGACGTGCGCGAGGAGGATCGCCCAGACGGTGGTGTCGAGCCGGACCCCCACCCGTTCGTCCAGCAGCCCGCCCCGGCCGACCAGCGCGAGGAAGGCGGTGCCGACGACCACGGTCGGCAGCACGAAGGGAACGGTCACCAGGGCCCGGAGCAGCTGCTTGCCGGGGAACTCGAAGCGCGCGAAGACGTACGCGCCGGGGAGTGCGATCAGCAGCGTGAGCGCGGTGGAGGCGAGCGCCTGCCAGGTGGTGAACCACAGCACGTCGGCGATGTCGGGCCGGGCGAGGACCTCGCCGATCCGGCCGAACTGCCATCCGGTGCCGGTCTTGAGCCCGCGTCCGACGATCGCGGCCACGGGATAGGCGAAGAACAGCCCGAAGAAGGCGAGGGGCACGGCCATCAGGGCGAGCCGTACGGCCGTGGCCCGCCCGCCGTCGCGGGGGCCGGGGGCCGGCGCGGCGCCCCCCGGCGCCGCGCCCGCTCCCTTGGTGCCGCTTACTTCACGACGAGCGAGGTCCACGTCTTGACCCACTGCTCACGGTTCTTGGCGATGGCCTCGGGCGCCACGTTCTCGGGCTTCTCGACCACCACACCGTGCTTGGTGAACAGCTCCGGCAGGGAAGCGTTCTTCGTCACCGGGTTCACGAACATCTGGAGCGGCATGTCCTCCTGGAACTTCTTGCTGATCAGGAAGTCCACGAGGGCCTTGCCGCCGTCCTCGTTCTTCGCGCCCTTGAGCAGGCCCGCGAACTCGATCTGGCGGAAGCAGGTACCGGTGGCGACGCCCGTCGGCGCCTCGGCCGGCTGCGGCTCGCCGTACAGCACCTCGACCGGCGGGCTGGAGGCGTAGGAGACGACCAGCGGGCGGTCGCCCTTGGCCTTCTTGCCGCCCGCCGAGCCGGAGAAGCGCTCGTTGTAGGCCTGCTCCCAGCCGTCGACGACCTCGACGCCGTTGGCCTTGAGCTTGCTCCAGTAGTCCTTCCACCCCTCGTCGCCGTACTTGCCGACGGTGGCGAGCAGGAAGCCGAGGCCCGGGGAGGAGGTCGCGGCGTTCTCGGTGACCAGCAGGTTCTTGTACTCCGGCTTGATCAGGTCGTCCAGCGTCTGCGGCGGGGCGATCTTCTTGTCGGCGAAGTAGGCCTTGTCGTAGTTGACGCAGATGTCACCGGAGTCGATCGGGGTGACCCGGTGCTCCTTGTCGAGCTGGAACTCGGGCTTGACCTCGCCCAGGCCCTTGGCCTCGTACGGGGTGAAGATCCCGTTGTCCAGGGCGCGGGAGAGCAGGGTGTTGTCCACGCCGAAGAAGACGTCGCCGCGCGGGGAGCCCTTGGTGAGGATCTCCTGGTTCAGCGCCGCGCCCGCGTCCCCGGACTTCAGGACCTTGACGGTGTAGCCGCTCTGCTGCTCGAACTCCTTGAGGACCGCTTCGGTCGCATTGAAGGAGTCGTGGGAGACGAGGGTGACGGTCTTGGACTTCGGCGCGTCGCCGGCGCCGGCGGGCTTGTCCTTGGCGTCGCCGCCGCCGCAGGCGCTGAGCGTGGTGACGCCCAGGGCGGCCGCGAGCGCTGCGCCCGCGATCTTCTTGGTGGTGCTCACTGGTGATTCCTCCTGGGATGACCAGGAGAAGACGCGGCCCTGCCCGGCGCTCTGGGGGAGCGGACGCCGGGCAGGGCGCAACAGCATGAGTGGTGACCGAACTTCCTACCCCGAATGACCGGGGCGAGGTTCAGAGGGTCTGCGGATGACGGATACCGCACTCTCAGCGCTGTGGCGCTCCCCTGTCGGAATATGCAATTGGTTCGGCCACAGGGTACCCCGTGGCCGAATACGCACGCCGCGAGGCGGAATCTAGCGCTCCGAGGCCGCGAGCTGGCCGCACGCGCCGTCGATCTCCTGGCCGCGGGTGTCCCGCACGGTCACGGGCACGCCGTGGCGGGCGATGGCCTCCACGAAGGCCCGCTCGTCCTCGGGCCGCGAGGCGGTCCACTTGGAGCCCGGCGTCGGGTTCAGCGGGATCAGGTTGACGTGGACGCGCTTGCCCTTGAGCAGCTTGCCCAGCAGGTCGCCGCGCCAGGCCTGGTCGTTGATGTCGCGGATCAGGGCGTACTCGATGGAGATCCGGCGGCCGGACTTCTCCGCGTACTCCCAGGCCGCGCCGAGGACCTCGCGCACGTTCCAGCGGGTGTTCACGGGAACGAGGGTGTCGCGCAGCTCGTCGTCGGGCGCGTGCAGCGAGACCGCGAGGCGGCACTTGAAGCCCTCGTCGGCGAAGCGCAGCATGGCCGGGACCAGGCCGACGGTGGAGACGGTGATGCCGCGCTGCGACAGGCCCAGGCCGTCGGGCTCCGGGTCGGTGAGGCGGCGGATGGCGCCGACCACGCGGTTGTAGTTGGCGAGCGGCTCGCCCATGCCCATGAAGACGATGTTCGACAGCCGTGCCGGGCCGCCGGGGACCTCGCCGTCGCGCAGCGCGCGCATGCCGTCGACGATCTGGTGCACGATCTCGGCGGTGGACAGGTTGCGGTCCAGACCGGCCTGGCCGGTGGCGCAGAACGGGCAGTTCATGCCGCAGCCGGCCTGCGAGGAGATGCACATGGTGACCCGGTCGGGGTAGCGCATGAGCACGGACTCGACGAGCGTGCCGTCGTGCAGCTTCCACAGGGTCTTGCGGGTGGTGTCGTCGTCGCACGAGATGTGCCGGACGACGTTCATCAGCTCGGGCAGCAGCTCCTGCTGGAGCTTCTCCCGCGAGCCCGCCGGGATGTCGGTCCACTCGGCCGGGTCGTGCGCGTAGCGCGCGAAGTAGTGCTGCGAGAGCTGCTTGGCCCGGAACGGCTTCTCGCCGATCGCGGCGACCGCCTCGCGGCGCTCGGCCGGGGTCATGTCGGCGAGGTGCCGGGGCGGCTTCTTGGCCCCGCGAGGGGCGACGAAGGTGAGCTCTCCCGGAACGGGGCGGGCCATGGCAGGTACTCCTTGTAAGACGAAAGGCGCGCCGCAGAAGCAGCGCGCCTTTCAAGAGTAACCGCCCGGCGTCTTGGGACGCCTTTCCGCAGGTCAGCCCGTGCCCACGAACGCCGCCAGCAGCAGCCAGACCACCGGCGCGGTGGGCAGCAGCGAATCCAGCCGGTCCATGATGCCGCCGTGGCCCGGCAGCAGGGTGCCCATGTCCTTGATGCCCAGGTCGCGCTTGATCATCGACTCGCCCAGGTCGCCCAGGGTGGCGCTGACCGCGACCGCGAGGCCCAGCAGCAGCCCCTGCCACCAGGAGCCGCCGTCGATCAGGAACTCCATGCACAGCGCGCCGGCCGCCATGGCGAAGGCCACGGCGCCGAACAGGCCCTCGCGGGTCTTCCCGGGGCTGATGCGCGGGGCGAGCTTGGTCTTGCCGAAGCGCCAGCCGACGGCGTAGGCCCCGGTGTCGCTGACCACCGTCAGCACCAGGAAGGTGACCACGCGCTGCGGTCCGTCGTCGGCGGTGAGCAGCATCGCGACGAAGGTGGCCAGGAAGGGCACGTAGAACGCCGCGAAGACGCCCGCCGTGACGTCCTTGAGGTAGTCCTCGGGCGGTTCGGTCATCCGCCAGACCAGCACGGCGAGGGCCGTCAGGGCCATGGCGACCCAGGCGCCCTCGGCCCCCCGGACGTATCCGGCGATGACCATGGCCGCGCCGCCGACGGCGAGCGGGACCAGCGGGGCCTTGATGCCCTTCTTCTCCTGGAGGCGGGAGGTGAGCTCCCACAGGCCCACGACGACCGCGACGACGATGACGCCGACGAAGACCGCCTTGACCACGAACAGCGAAGCGAAGATCACCGCACCGAGGCCGACGCCGACCCCTATGGCAGCGCGCAGGTCCCTCCCCGCCCGCTTCTTGGGCGGCGGAGGCGAGGCGTCCTGCGGTGCCTGTGAAGGCGGGGGCGGGGGGCTGGGCATGGGCTCCTGCGGCGGCGTTTCGGCGCGGAAGAGGGGGCCGCCGTCCGCGGCGGCCCCCCGATCGCGTGCTTCCCGGTCGTCGAAGTCACGGCCGGCGGCATCGGGCACGATGGGCATGGGCCGAGTGTGCGGGCCCACCTGCGCATCGTATGCGGGACCCGCCGGAACCGGCTCCGGCTGCCAGGAAGAGTCGTTCATCAGACTTCGAGGAGCTCGGCTTCCTTGTGCTTGAGGAGCTCGTCCACCTGCGCGACGTACTTCGCGGTGGTGTCGTCGAGCTCCTTCTCCGCGCGGCGCACCTCGTCCTCGCCGGCCTCCTTGTCCTTGATCAGCTTGTCAAGGGCGTCCTTCGCCTTGCGGCGGATGGAGCGGATGGAGACCTTGGAGTCCTCGGCCTTGTTCTTCGCGACCTTGATGTACTCCTTGCGGCGGTCCTGCGTCAGCTCGGGGAAGGTCACCCGGATGATGCTGCCGTCGTTGCTCGGGTTGACACCGAGGTCGGAGTCGCGGATGGCCTGCTCGATGTTGCGCAGGGCGCTCTTGTCGAACGGGGTCACGATCGCCATGCGCGGCTCGGGGACCGAGAAGGAGGCGAGCTGGTTGATGGGCGTGATGGCGCCGTAGTAGTCCGCCACGATCTTGTTGAACATCGCCGGGTGCGCACGGCCGGTGCGAATCGCGGCGAAGTCTTCCTTGGCGACGACGACGGCCTTTTCCATCTTCTCCTCGGCCTCGAGGAGGATCTCTTCGGTCACCACGTGCTCCTGCATGTCTTGAATGGATGGTTCAGGCGGGCGGGGCGGGCGGGGCCGGTCCGGGCTCGGTCCGGCAGCGGACTGCTCAGGCCCGGGTTCCCTGGTCGCTGACGAGCGTGCCGATCTTCTCACCCTTGACGGCGCGGGCGATATTGCCCTCGGCGAGCAGCTCGAAGACGAGGATCGGGAGCTTGTTGTCGCGGCACAGCGTGATGGCGGTGGCGTCGGCGACCTTGAGGTCGCGGGACAGGACTTCGCCGTACTCCAGCGCGTCGAACTTCACCGCGTCCGGGTTCTTCTTCGGGTCGGAGTCGTAGACGCCGTCGACCCCGTTCTTGCCCATGAGCAGCGCTTCGGCGTCGATCTCCAGGGCGCGCTGGGCGGCCGTGGTGTCGGTGGAGAAGTACGGCATGCCCATGCCGGCGCCGAAGATGACGACGCGGCCCTTCTCCAGGTGCCGGACGGCGCGCAGCGGGATGTACGGCTCGGCGACCTGGCCCATGGTGATGGCGGTCTGCACGCGGGAGTCGATGCCCTCCTTCTCCAGGAAGTCCTGGAGTGCGAGGCAGTTCATCACGGTGCCGAGCATGCCCATGTAGTCGGACCGCGCCCGGTCCATGCCGCGCTGCTGGAGTTCGGCGCCGCGGAAGAAGTTTCCGCCGCCGATCACGACGGCGATCTCCGCGCCGTCACGGACCACCGCGGCGATCTCGCGCGCGATGGCGTGGACGACGTCGGGGTCGACGCCCAGTCCTCTGCCACCCGAGAAGGCCTCGCCCGACAGCTTCAGCATGAAGCGGCGGCCCTTCTTGTCCTGGTCGCTCTTGTCGTCGGATGCGGTGTGGGGGTCCACGCCCTGATTCATGGAGATCTCCTCGTGCACATACGAAGAAGGCCATTGCCGGTGGGTCCTTGCGGTTCCCTCTGCGGCAATGGCCTCCTCGTCAGATCTGCGGTCGCCTCGCGCAAGCGCGGGCGACTGCCTCAGACCCTACCGGGGTCCGGTGTCCGTCGTGTACGGACGGACTCAGATGCCGACCTTGATGCGGGCGAAGCGCTTCAGGGTGACACCGGCCTCGTCCAGGACCTTCTGGACGGACTTCTTGTTGTCCAGCGCGTACGGCTGGCCGAGGAGGGTGGCCTCCTTGAAGAAGCCGTTGACGCGACCCTCGACGATCTTGGCGATGGCAGCCTCGGGCTTGCCCTCCGCGCGGGTGACCTCTTCGGCGATGCGACGCTCGGACTCGACCTTCTCGGCCGGGACGTCCTCGGCGGACAGCCACTGCGGGGCGAACGCGGCGATGTGCTGCGCGACGCCGCGGGCGACGTCCGCGTTCTCCTTGTCGAGCTCGACCAGGACGCCGATCTGGAACGGCAGGTCGGGCATCGTGCGGTGCATGTACGAGGTCACGTAACCGCCGGTGAACTGCGCGAAGCGGTCCAGGACGATCTTCTCGCCGAGGTTGGCGTTGGCCTCGTCGACGAAAGCGGTGACGGTCTTGCCGGGCTCGATCTCGGACGCGAGCAGCGCCTCGAGGTCGGCCGGGGAGGTCTTGGCGACGTGCGCGGCCAGCTGGTTGGCGACGGCCAGGAACTTCTCGCCCTTGGCGACGAAGTCGGTCTCGCACTTCAGCTCGACGATGACACCGGAGGTGTTGTCGTCGGCGATGAGGGTGACGACCGCACCGTTCTCGGCAGAACGGCCCTCGCGCTTGGCGACGCCCTTCTGACCCTTGATGCGGAGCGCTTCCATGGCCTTGTCGACGTCACCGTCGGAGTCCACAAGCGCGTTCTTGCAGTCCAGCATGCCGGCGCCGGTGAGCTCGCGGAGCTTCTTGACGTCAGCGGCGGTGTAGTTCGCCATGAGTCTGTGATTCTCTCTCGAAGTCGTAGATCTACGGGTGAACGGCGGAGGCGCCGCGCTTGTGGCGCGGCTCCCCCGCCGTCATCGTCCGTGCTGTGAGGGCCCGGCGCGTGAACGCCGGGCGCTCTCAGTGGGTCAGGCCTGCTCGGCGTCGGCGGCCGGGGCCTCAGCCTCGGCGGCCGGGGCCTCGACGGGCTCGGCGGCGGCCTCGGCCGGAGCGGCCTCAGCAGCGTCGTCGGCCTTCTTGTCGCCCTCGAGCAGGTCGCGCTCCCACTCGGCGAGCGGCTCGGCAGCGGCCTTCTCGCCCGGCTTCGAGTCGCCGGTCGCGGCGCCGGAGCGGGCGATGAGGCCCTCGGCGACGGCGTCGGCGATCACGCGGGTGAGCAGGGTGACGGAGCGGATCGCGTCGTCGTTGCCCGGGATCTTGTAGTCGACCTCGTCGGGGTCACAGTTGGTGTCGAGGATCGCGACGACCGGGATGTGGAGCTTGCGCGCCTCACCGACGGCGATGTGCTCCTTCTTGGTGTCGACGATCCAGACGGCGCTGGGGACCTTCGACATCTCGCGGATACCACCGAGGGTCTTCTCCAGCTTGGTCTTCTCGCGGGAGAGGACCAGGAGCTCCTTCTTGGTGAGACCCGAGGCGGCGACGTCCTCGAAGTCGATCGCCTCAAGCTCCTTCAGACGCTGGAGGCGCTTGTAGACGGTGGAGAAGTTGGTGAGCATGCCACCCAGCCAGCGCTGGTTGACGTACGGCATGCCCACGCGCGTCGCCTGCTCGGCGATGGCCTCCTGCGCCTGCTTCTTGGTGCCGACGAACATGATGGAGCCACCGTGCGCGACGGTCTCCTTCACGAACTCGTAGGCGCGGTCGATGTACGACAGCGACTGCAGCAGGTCGATGATGTAGATGCCGTTGCGCTCCGTGAAGATGAAGCGCTTCATCTTCGGGTTCCAACGACGGGTCTGGTGACCGAAGTGGACGCCGCTTTCCAGCAGCTCCCGCATCGTGACGACGGCCATGGCCATCTCCTTGGTTTCTCGGTTTGGTTCCTGACGCCCCGCCGCGCCCTGCCCCGAAAAGGGACCGAGAGACGCTCTCACCTGGCCGTTTCAGGCTGGTGCTGGGGCGTGCGAAGTCGACCCGGTGACCCGGATCGCCACAAGAAGTGTACGGGACCCGGCGGTATGCCGGGTGACGCCGTTGTCCACACGCCGCGGCCCGTCCACAGGGCGGCGCGCGGGACGGACCGGCGCGGGACGCTGTCCGCCATGACGACACTGCTGCTCAGCCTGCTGCTGACACTGCTCCAAGCCGCCGCTCCCGGGCCGGCCGGGGCGGTCCGCCCGCTGCCCGCGCCGCTGTCCGTGGCCCGCTGGTGGGACCCGCCGCCGACCCCGTACGCGGCCGGGCACCGCGGCGTGGACCTGGAGGCGCCGGTGGGCGCGGAAGTCCGGGCGGTCGCGGCCGGCCGGGTGCACTACGCCGGCCAGGTGGCGGGCCGCGGGGTCCTCTCCCTGACCCTGCCGAACGGCTTGCGCACGACCTACGAACCGGTCCGCGCGCTGGTCGCGGAGGGCGAGGCGGTGGTGGCGGGCCAGGTGGTGGCGGTCCTCACGGAGGGCACCCACTGCGCGGCCCCGTGTCTCCACTGGGGCCTCCTGTCGGGCGAGACCTACCTCAACCCCCTGACCCTCGCCCCCCGCCCGACCCCCCGGCTGCTCCCACCGGACCCCGCCGCACCCTCCAGCCCCGCCGGCGGTTGAGGCGCGGGGTCCGGGACGGAGCCCCGGGGACCTCAGCCCCGGACGCCCCGCAGAGCCATCGCGACCGCAGTCTCCGTCACGACCTCGGGATCCTCGGCCGCACCGAGCTCGATCCGCCGGACGGCCGCGTCCACGACCCCCTGCAACAGCATCGCGGCCAGCCTGGGCTCCGCCTGCCCCAGCGCGGCCAGCGCCTCGACGATCATCGCCACCAGGCCCCCGTGGGCCGCGCGGATCTTCTCCCGCGCCCCGGCGTCCAGCTCGCTCGCGGAGATGGCCACCACCGCCCGGTGCCGCCGGTCGCCGACCAGCCCCAGCTGGCTCCGCACGTAGGCCTCGATCTTCGCCTCGGGCGACTGCGCCTGCTCCATGGCCGCTTCGATCTCGGCGGCCCAGACGGGGAAGTCCACCGCGCACAGCTCTTCGACGACGGCCGCGCGGGAGCGGAAGTACTCGTACACGGAGGACCGGGCGAGCCCGGTCCGCTCCGCGAGGGCGGGGAAGGTCAGCGCCTCCGTCCCGCCTTCGGACAGCAGGGAACGCGCGGCGTCCAACAGGGCGCCGCGCTGCATCGACCGGTGCTCGGCCACGGAGGCCGCTCGAATCCTGGGCACGCCTCCACTGTACGGAGGTACCGCAAGCTCACCGCCCCACATCGGCGAGCTTGGCCCGCAGTTGCAGCACGGACTTGGTGTGGATCTGGCTGACGCGGCTCTCGGTGACGCCGAGCACGTTGCCGATCTCGGCCAGCGTGAGCCCCTCGTAGTAGTAGAGGGTGACCACCGTCTTCTCCCGCTCGGGCAGTGTGTTGATGGCCCGGGCCAGCAGGCGCCGCAGCTCCCGGTCCTCCGCCACCTCCACCGGGTTGTCGGCGGCGGTGTCCTCCAGGGTGTCCATCAGCGAGAGGCGGTCGCCGCCCTCCCCGCCGACGTGCAGCAGCTCCTCCAGGGCGACCACGTTGGCCAGGGACAACTGGCTGAAGACCGTGTGGAGGTCCTCCACCGCGATCCCCATCTCCCCGGCGACCTCGGTCTCCGTCGGAGTGCGCCTCAGCTGGGCCTCCAGCGTGGCGTAGGCCCGCTCCACGGCGCGCGCCTTCTGCCGCACCGAACGCGGGATCCAGTCCAGTGCGCGCAGCTCGTCGATCATCGCCCCGCGGATCCGGGTGATCGCGTACGTCTCGAACTTGATCGACCGGTCGATGTCGAACTTCTCGATGGCGTCGATCAGTCCGAAGACCCCGGAGGAGACGAAGTCGGCCTGCTCCACATTGGGCGGCAGGCCCACGCTGACGCGCCCGGCCACGTACTTGACCAGCGGCGAGTAGTGCAGGATCAGCTGCTCCCGCAGCCGCTCGTCACCGGAGTCCTTGTACGAGCGCCAGAGCACCTCCAGGGACGAGGGCGCGGTGGACCGCCCACTGCCGCGGGCAGCGGGGGGCACCGCAGCGCGGTCGGACCCTGAGGTGTGCTGGGGCATGCTTCGCCTTTGCCGGAGCCGGATTCCTTGGGAGCGTAGCGTGACGGAAGTGTCGCGGTGCGCGAAGAGTACGGGATGGCGCGGGGGCGCACGGGCGCCCCGACTCGCGCGGGCGACCCGGGACCGGCGCCTGGCGCACGGTCCCGGCGACTGCCACCGGGAGGACCGCGTCTCTCATCGGTTTCACTCTTTCACCGGAACGCCCCAGGTCAACGACCGCCTCGCCGGGTGGCTCCGGTTTGTGTGCCGCCTCCAGGCGTTCGACCGGTCAACTGCCAGGCGTCGCCCTGCCGTTCGACGAACCCCAGAGAGTGAAGTTCGTACAGTCTGCCGATGACTTCATCGGTGCCGTTGCCGGAGGCACGTGCCAACTCCTCCACCTGGACCGGCCGGCCCGCCGGGAGTGCTTCGAGCACCCGGCCGGTCTCCCGGTCCAACAGGTCCCGGGCGAGTACGGGCCCGCGCCGCTCGGGAGCCAGCTCGCCGATGGAGCCGACGAGTTCGACCACCTCCGCCGCGTCGGTGACGAGGACGGCCTCGCCCCGCAGCAGTTCGTGGACCCCGGCCGAGAGCCCGCTGGTGGCCGGCCCCGGGACTCCCATCGTGAACCTCCCGAGCGCCTGGGCGCGCCGGGCGGTGACCAGGGAGCCGCTGCGGTGGGCGGCCTCCACCACGACCGTGCCCCGGGTGAGGGCGGCGATGACCCGGTTGCGCAGGACGAACCGGGTCGGGGTCGGGTGGCTGCCGGGCGCCAGTTCCCCGAGGACCAGCCCCTGTCCGGCGATCCGGCCCAGGAGCCCGGCGTGTCCGCGGGGATAGGCGACGTCGACCCCGCAGGCCAGCACCGCCGCGGTCGCCCCGCCCGAGGCGAGGGCCCCGCGGTGGGCGGCGCCGTCGATCCCGTACGCGGCTCCGGACACGACGACCCAGCCCCGCTCGGCGAGTCCGGCGGCCAGGGTCTGGGCCATGTGCGCCCCGTACGGAGTACAGGCCCGGGCCCCGACCACGGCCACCGAACGCAGCGCCCACGTCCGCAGGTTGGGCCGGCCCCGCAGCCACAGTCCGACGGGCCGGGCGTCACCGAGGTCGTCGAGCTGGGTGGGCCACTCCGCCGAACCGGGACAGACGAACCGTCCCCCCGCCTCCGCGGCCAGTGCCAGGTCCCGCCGGGGATCGGCCAGCGCCGCCCGCCTCCGGTACCCGGCCAGCCGCTCGGCCCCCACCCCGGCCGGCCCCTCCGCCTCGGGTCCGGTCAGCATCCGTATCAGCTCCACCGCCCCGTACTCCCGCAGCCACCGCCCGCCCCGCTCCTCACCGGGCTCCAACACCCGCGTGAGCGCCGCCCGCGCCAGCAGTTCGGGCGTCATGGCCGCTCCCCCGTCATGAGCGGTACGCCCCGTGCGATGCCCGTGCGGAGCTCCAGGGCCACGGCCACGTCCAGGGCGGTGGGGCGGTCCCTGCCGCCCAGGTCCGCGACGGTCCAGGCCACCCTCAGCACCCGGTCCAGCCCGCGCGCGGTGAGCAGGCCCCGCTCGAGGTCCCGCTCGGCCTGCGCCAGCGCCCCCGGGTGGGGCTTCCATCGCGTGCGCAGTTCCCGCCCGGGGACCTCGCTGTTGATCCGCCAGGGGGTGTCGCCGAGGCGGTGGGCCGCGCGCGCCCGGGCCTCGATGACCCGCTCGGCCACGGTGGCGCTGCTCTCGCCCCGCCCGTGGCCGAGCAGTTCGGACCGGCTGACGGGTTCGACCTCGATGCGCAGGTCCACGCGGTCCAGCAGGGGACCCGACAGACGCGCCTGGTAGCGCCTGATCGACGAGGGCGCGCAGTCGCAGCCCGCGCCGAGCAGGGTGTGGCGCCCGCAGGGGCAGGGGTTGGCCGCGAGCACCAACAGGAACCGGGCCGGCAGGCGGACCACTCCGGCAGCCCGGGCGACCACGATGTGCCCCGATTCGAGGGGCTGTCTCAGCGCGTCCAGTACTTGGGGGCGGAACTCGGGCGCCTCATCCAAAAAGAGGACGCCTTTGTGGGCCAGGGACACCGCCCCGGGTCTCGGCAGGCCGCTGCCGCCGCCGACCAGGGACTGCATGGTGGCCGAGTGGTGTGGTGCGCAGTACGGCGGGACGGTCACCAGGGGCTCACCCGGGGGCAGGATCCCGGCGACCGAGTGCACGGCGGTGACCTCCAGCGACTCCTGTTGGGTGAGCGGCGGCATGATGCCCGGCAGCCGCTCGGCCAGCAGGGTCTTGCCCGCTCCGGGCGGACCGCTCAGCAGCAGGTGATGGCCGCCGGCCGCAGCGACCTCCAGGCCCCGCCGGGCCGGTCGCTGCCCGGCCACGTCGGCGAGGTCCAGTCCGTCCCAGCCCCCGGAGGGCCCCGCCAGCCCCGTGCCCATGCCCGTGCCCGGGAGGACCAGGCCGGCCAGTATCGGGTCGGGTCGGCCCGGCGGGTCGGGGGGGTCCTCCTCGGGGTCGACGTCGCCGCCGGTCAGGACCGCGATCAGCCGGCGCAGGCTGCGTACGCCGAGGACCGAGACGTCCGGCACGAGCGCGGCCTCGGCGGCGCACTGCTGCGGGACCACCACCTGCCGGTAGCCGGCCTCCGCGGCGGCGAGGACGGCCGGGAGGATCCCCCGGACCGGACGCACCCGGCCGTCCAGCCCCAGTTCGCCGATCAGCACGAGATCGGCGATCGCGGCCGGGTCGACCACCTCGGCGGCGCCGAGCACGGCGGCCGCCACGGCCAGGTCGAAGCCGGCTCCGGACTTCGGCACGGAGGCCGGGCTCAGGCCCACGGTGAGCTTCTTCTGCGGCCAGACCGCTCCCGAGTTGACCACGGCGGCCCGCACCCGGTCCCGGCTCTCGACCAGGGTCTTGTCCGGCAGCCCCACGAGGGTGAAGGCCGCGACCCCGGGCTCCAGGTCGGCCTGGACCTCGACCACCACGCCGTCGACGCCCACCAGGGCCACCGAACAGGCTCGGGCGAATCCCATCAGGCCACCCCCCTGACGTGCTCCACCACGGGCGCGCCGCGCCGGGGCAGCAGGACTCCGACCAGGTCGATGCGCACTCCGCCCGGCGGCGGCCCGCCGTGGTCGGCGAGCCAGCGCCCGGCGAGCATGCGCAGGCGCTCGGCCTTGCCGGGCCGCACGGCGGCCATGGGATGCTCGAAGTGCCCCGCCCGGCGGGTCTTGACCTCGCACACGACGAGGGCGTCACCGTCCCGGGCGACGATGTCGATCTCCCCGCCGCGGCACCGCCAGTTCCGCGCGATCACGGTCATCCCGGCCTCGGCCAGCCGCCGCGTCGCGAGCTCCTCGCCGTACCGCCCCAATGCCTGCTGTGCCACGCCCTTCGCGTTCATCCGGCACCACCTCCGGTACCGACGATCGCGCGCCCCCGCCCACCTTGTGGATCTTGGTGGAGAACTCCGCCGCTGTGGATAACCCGGTCACCCGTACGGCGGAGGAAATCAGCTGCCCGGCAGTTCGAGGTCGCTCTTGTTGAGCTCCTCGATGTTCACGTCCTTGAACGTCAGCACCCGCACCTGCTTCACGAACCGGGCCGGCCGGTACATGTCCCAGACCCAGGCGTCCGCCATGGAGACCTCGAAGAAGACCTCCCCCTGGACCGAGTGCACCTGCATCTCGTAGTCGTTGGTGAGGTAGAAACGGCGTTCGGTCTCGATCACGTACTTGAACAGCCCGACGACGTCGCGGTACTCCCGATAGAGCTTCAGCTCCATCTCGGTCTCGTACTTTTCGAGGTCCTCGGCACTCATGGCATGTTCCCCTTCAGCCGTGCGTCCCCCTATTGTGCGCCAGGCCCCTGCGCCCCTAAACGATTTCCGGGGCCAGGACCACCGGCGCACCCGGAGGACCGTCGTCGAGCAGCGTACGGAGCAGCTCGGCGAGTCTGGTCGGATACACCGTCTCACGCGCCGAGAGAAGTTCCTCGGAGGTCCACCACCTGGCTCCGGTGACACTGCGCCGCTCCAGCTCCGTGAGCCCGCCCGGCCGGGTCCGCGTCTGGGCGGTTCGGGCCAGGAAGTACCACTCGTCCTGCTCCCAGCGGCGCCCGTCGAAGGGGAAGGAGCAGTACCGGTGCCACAGCACCGGCCCCAGATCCACCTGTGTGATCCCCGTCTCCTCGGCGAGTTCCCGCAGTGCGGCCTGCTCCCTGGTCTCGCCCTCCTCCAGCCCGCCGCCGGGGGTGAACCACCAGTCGTCCGCCGGATCCGCCGGTTCGAAGCCGTGCAGCAGCAGGATCCGGTCCGCCGGGTCCAGGAGGATCACCCGCGACACCTTCCGGGGGCCAGGCGCCGGACCCGGACCCGGACCCGGAGCCGCCGGGTCAGTGGACACCGGCCCGCTCCCGCCGCCGCCCGCGCCCGAGAACCCGTACGAGAGGTCCGTACGCCGCGCCCAGCAGCACCAGGGCCGCACCGGCCGCCACGGTCACGAGCTGGAGCCGCAGCGGGCCCGGCCGGGAGATTCCGCCGGGCAGCGCCGCGTACGTCCCCGGCCGCTCCAGCATCGCCATGGAGGGCCAGGCGACGGCGTCCACGCGGCCGCTGACCGCCGACCGGGGCACGGTGCCCTGGCCGGCCTCCTGGAGGTGGGCCCTGGAGTCGAGGGAGGCGGCGCGGCGGTCGCCGAGCAGGAAGAGGTTCCCCTCGGGAACCGTCACCTCGAAGGGGGTCCCCGGGGGCGCCGGGGCCTGCCCGGGCGGCATCGCCAGACCGGAGTCGGGCTTGGTGTGGTCGGCGTACGGCTCGTCGAGGGCGGTGCCGTTTACGGTCAGCTCGCCGCCCGCGCCGCAGCACTTCACGGTGTCGCCGCCGATGCCGACGACCCGCTTGAGCATGGGCGAATCGCTCCACATGGAATCAGTAAAGATGACCACGTCCCCCCGGCGCACCTCGCCGCCGTCGATGCGCTGGGCCAGCACCCGGTCCCCGGGCAGCACCGTGGGCATCATCGAGTCGGTGGGCACGGTGTACGGCCGGTAGACCAGCGCCCCCCACAGGAAACCGCCGAGGAAGAGCGCAAAGCCGACGGCCACGGCGATGCCCGACAACACGTTGCCGAGACCGCCGCGGCCGTCCTTGCCCCTGCGTATTGCCTCTGTTCCGCCCATTGCAGCGCTCCCACGTCGGAGATCGTCGACCTGGGCGGCACCCTACCCGGCGGTACGGCCCGTGGTCAGCCTCCGCCGGCGCCACATGACGAGCGGCACGGCGCCCGTGAGTCCGAGGGCGGCGGGAGCGAGCCCGACCGGCGCCAGACCGGCGGCGCCGAGGCCGAGCGCGGTCGCCGCGGCCTGGTTGCCGATGCCCGGCTGGTCGAAGGTGTCGGGGACGGGCAGGGTGGACCAGCGGGTGAGCGGCCACGCGACCACGATGGCCCGCCCGACGACCTTGTCGACGGGCACGAAGCCCTGGGTGGAGTCCTGCATGTGGTAGCGGGAGTCCTGGGAGTTCTGCCGGTGGTCGCCCATCACCCAGATCTTGCCCTCGGGCACGGTGAGGGGGCCGAAGGGGGCGTCGTCGCACGCGGTGTTGCCGGGGAAGATGTACGGCTCGTCGAGCGCCTTGCCGTTGACGACGACCGGTCCCCCCTTCTTGCACTCGACCGTGTCACCGCCGATGGCAATGGTCCGCTTGATCAGGTCCTTCTCGGCGGCGTCCGGCATCAGGCCGATCTTGCTGAGGATCTGCTGGGCCAGGTTCGGCTCCGGGGTGGGCTCTCCGGACAGCCAGTTCGCCGGGTCGTGGAAGACGACGACCTCGCCCCGCTCCGGTTCGGAGCCGAACCACGGGGTCAGCTTGTCCACCAGCACCCGGTCGCCGCGCTGCAGGGTGTTCTGCATCGAGTCGGACGGGATCGAGAACGCCTGCACGAGGAAGGTCTTGATCAGGAGGGCCAGCAGCAGCGCGATACCGATCAGGAGCGGGAGCTCCTTCCAGAACGAGCGGTGCGGGCGCGCCTTGGTGCCGCCGTCCTCCTCGGCCTCGTGCCTGACGGCGTCGTCCGGCCGCTCCTCACCCTCGTCGCGTCCGGATCGTGCGCCTACCGCCACGTCCCCCACATCCACTCCTCAGTCCGATTCGCCGCCCGCTCCGAACCGGAAGACGGGCCCTCCCCTCCCTTAACGAGCGGGAGTTCCCTAAGGCGCGGGAGACCCAGGACACACTATGCGAACGGCGGGGTCCGACGGCGCCCACGACGCCCGCGTGCCTCGCGCCGGGCCTGATCGGGGACCATCCGGAAGGTCTCGGGCGTCTCCAGCCGGCGCCAGTGCCCGAACGGCCAGGCGATCACCACGGCTTCGCCGACGACCTCGTTCTCGTCGATGGTGCCGTCGAAGGCCTCGTCGAGGTGGTAGCGGGAGTCGGCCGAGTTCGCCCGGTGGTCGCCCATCACGAAGATCCGGCCCGGCGGCACCTGCACCTCGAAGCGGATCTCCGAGGGTGCGTTGCCCTCGTTCACGTACGGCTCATCGAGCGGCGAGCCGTTGACGGTGACCCGCCCCCGGGCGTCGCAGCACTTGACGGTGTCGCCGCCGACGCCGATGACGCGCTTGATCAGGTCCTGCTCGTCCGCCGAGGGCAGCAGCCCGATGAAGGTGAGGGCCTGCTTGATCTGCTTGACCCCGACCGGGTCCGGGGCCGGCCGGGCGATCTCGCCCTTGAGCCAGCCGCCGGGGTCCTTGAACACGACGACGTCGCCGCGTTCGACCTTGGAGCCGAACCACGGCGTCAGCTTGTCCACCAGCACCCGGTCGCCGATCCGGATGGTCTGCTCCATCGACCCCGAGGGGATGAAGAAGGCCTGCACCAGGAAGGTCTTGAGGAGGAGCGCTATGCACAGCGCGACGACCACCAGCAGGGGCAGTTCGCCCGCGCGGCGCGTGCGGCGGCGGCGCCGCACCTTGCGGGCCAGCCGGCGCCGCTGGGCCCGGCCGCCCTCCGCCACGACGGGTTCCGGCTCCGGCTCGGGTCTGCGCTCGGGCTCCCGCCCGCCGCGCGGCCGCCCGCGGCTACCCATGTCCGCCGCCGGCCGCGCCCCAGCGGGAGACGGGCCAGCCGATCCATGCGGCCCGGCCGATCACCTTCTCCACCGGCACCATCCCCCCGCCCGGTTCGCCCAGGTGGTCCCGCGAATCGCGGGACTGGGACCGATGATCCCCCATCACCCACAGGGTCCCCAGGGGTACGACGATCCGGAAGGGCACCTTCGAGGGCGCGTCGCCCGGGTAGAGGTACGGCTCGTCCAGCGGGGCGCCGTTCACCTCGACGCGTCCGGCGGCATCGCAGCACACCACGTCGTCGCCGCCGACGCCCACGACCCGCTTGACGAAGTCGGTGTCGGCGGGCTCGGCGAGCCCGAGCGCCGAGGCCGCGCCGTGCAGCAGCTCGCCGACCGGATGGCCCGCCGGGCGTTCCCGTACGAAGGACCCGGTGCCGTCGAAGACCACCACGTCACCGCGGCGCGGCTGGTCGCCGAAACGGTACGCCAGCTTGTCGACCAGCACCCGGTCGCCGACCTGGAGCGTCGGCTCCATCGAGCGGCTCGGGATCAGGAAGGGCTGGAGCACGAAATGGCTGAGCAGCAGCAGGAAGACGGTGCAGATCACACCCAGCGCTCCGGCCCGCCGCCAGGTCAGCGGCCACAGGCGCGCGGAAAACGCACAGCGGGGGGGGGGGGGGGGGGGGGGGGGGGGGGGGGGGGGGGGGGGGGGGGGGGGGGGGGGGGGGGGGGGGGGGGGGGGGGGGGGGGGGGGGAAGGGG
>NZ_JBVJFA010000026.1:0-107392 GCF_055588085.1 Streptomyces sp. NPDC046303 | reverse complement strand
AAACGCTCGGCTGGGAAACCCCAGCCGAGCGCCTGCATAAACTCCTCGCGGCCTAAACAACCGACCACGTGTTGCAACGACCGCTAGAAACCGCCTGAGGGGGGCCCGGCCCTTCGTGCGGGGAGGTGCGGGAGCCGCTCCTGCGCGGGCTACGCCCCGGCCAGGATTTCCGCTGCGGCGCGGCCGCAGGCGGCGGAGGCGCCGTGCGTCGCGATGTACAGGCGGCCCCGCGGCTCGGCCCTCGGGAGGCCCATCTCGACCACGACCGTGTCGGCCCGCGCCGCGACCAGCTCGTCGAGCACCTCCGTCATCCACGGGTGCCGGTGCGCGTCGCGCACCACCGCGACGACCGTACGGTCCCCCGCCGCCGCCAGGACGTCGCCCGCCGACGCACCCTGCGGGTACACGCCCGAGGCCGTACCGGGCACCAGCGCGGCCAGTTCGGCGGCCACGCCCCACGGGGTCTCGTCGCCCACCGCGATGTTCGCGACCGGGGCCAGCGTGGCCACGTAAGGGGCAGCCCCGGCAGCCCCCAGCGGGCTCGCCGCACCGGTGACGGCCACCGCCCGGCGGGCCGCCTCCAGGCCGATGCCGGACGCGCGGCCCCCCTCCGGTCGCGCGTCCGGCCTGGCCCGGCGGGTCCACTCGGCCAGCGCGCGGACCCGGGCGGCGGCCTCGGCCAGCCGCTCCTCCGGCAGCACGCCCTCCCGTACGGCCGCGACCAGCGCGTCCCGCAGCCGGAGCACGGTCGCCTCGTCGGCGAGCCCGCCGCCGACGCAGATCGCGTCGGCGCCGGCCGCGACGGCCAGGACCGAGCCGCGCTCGATCCCGTACGTCCCGGCGATGGCGTTCATCTCCATGCCGTCGGTGACGATCAGCCCCTCGTAGCCGAGCTCCTTGCGCAGCAGACCGGTCAGGATCTGCGGGCTGAGGGTGGCCGGGCGGGTCGGGTCCAGGGCGGGCACCAGGATGTGCGCGCTCATCACCGCCTTGGTGCCGGCCTCGATCGCCGCCCTGAACGGCACGAGCTCGCGGGCCTGGAGGGTGTCCAGGTCCACGTCGATGCGCGGCAGCGCGTGGTGCGAGTCGACGTTGGTGTCGCCGTGGCCGGGGAAGTGCTTGGTGCACGCGGCGACGCCGGCGGCCTGGAGGCCCTCGACGTACGCGGCGGTGTGCCGGGCCGTGAGGTGGGTGTCGGCGCCGAAGGACCGTACGCCGATCACCGGATTGTCCGGATTGGAGTTGACGTCCGCGGACGGGGCCCAGTTGAGGTTGACCCCGCACTCGGCGAGGCGCCGGCCCAGCTCGCGGGCCACGTCCCGGGTGAGGGAGGTGTCGTCGACGGCGCCGAGTGCCAGGTTCCCGGGGAAGGACGAGCCGCCGCGGACCTCCAGGCGGGTGACGTCGCCGCCCTCCTCGTCGATGGCGACCAGCACGTCCTCGCGCTCCGCGCGCAGCTGCGCGGTCAGCGCGGCGAGCTGCTCGGGCGAGGCGATGTTGCGGCCGAACAGGCCGACGGCGGTGAGGCCTTCGGAGACCTGGCGGAGCAGCCAGGCGGGGGCGGTGGTGCCCTCGAAGCCGGGCTGGAGGACGGCGAGGGCGTCGCGGGTGACGGTATCGGCCTTGTGCGCAAGGACAGTCATGGGCCGTTATCCCTTCACGGCGCCGGCGGTCATGCCGCCGACGGCCTTGCGCTGGAGGAAGATGAAGATCAGCAGGACCGGTACGGCGAACAGCGAGGACGCGGCCATGGTGGCGCCCCAGTCGTTGCCGAAGGCGGTCTGGAACTCGGTGAGCCAGAGCGGCAGGGTCTGCGCGGACTTGTCCTTGTTCAGGATCAGGACCATCGCGAACTCGTTCCAGGCGGTGATGAAGCCGAAGAGCGAGGTGGACATCAGGCCGGGGGCCAGCAACGGGAAGATCACCTTGCGGAAGGCCTGGCCGCGGGTGCAGCCGTCGATCTGGGCGGCCTCCTCCAGGGTCACCGGGACGGCGGCGATGAAGCCGCGCAGGGTCCAGATGGTGAAGGGGAGGACCATCACGAAGTAGATCGCGGTGAGCAGCGGCAGGCTGTTCAGCATCTCGCTGTCGCGGGCGATCATGTACATCGCGATGACCATGACCTCCCAGGGGGCCATCTGCGCCATCATCACGGCGAGTACGAGGCCCTTGCGGCCCTTGAACTTCATGCGGGCGATGGCGAAGCTCGCGGCGAGGGCGACGATCAGGGCCAGCAGGACGGCGCCGACGGTGACCAGGACGCTGTTGGTGACGTACGTCCAGAACTGGTCGACCCCGGTGGCCTTGGTGAAGTTGTCCAGCGTCGGGGTGAAGACGAAGACCGGGTCCTTGGTGAGGATCTCGCTCGACGGCTTGAGCGCCGAGGAGAACATCCAGTACACGGGGAAGACGAAGACGAGGGCCAGGAGGAGGGCGCCGAGGTTCTTGGCGACGGCTCCGGGGCGGAGCGGCCGGCGCGTACGGAGCTTCTGCGCGGGCTTCGCTGTCGGCGCGGACGAGCCGGACGAGCCGGACGGGCCGGACGGCGCGGGCTTCGGGGCGGTGGTCGTGCTCACTGCTCCTCCTCCTGCTTCAGGATCAGGCGGAAGTAGAAGGACATGACGATCACGAGGATGACGATCGTCAGGACGGAGATCGCGGCGGCGAGGCCGTAGTGGGCCTGGCTCTGGCCCTCGACGTAGGCGAAGACCGGCAGGATCTCGGAGGCGCGGTCGGGGCCGCCCTTGTTCATCGCGTAGACCTGGGTGAAGGCCTTGAAGACCCAGATCACCTCGAGGAACGTGGTGACGAGGAAGAACGGCTTGAGGTTCGGGAAGACGATCTTCCAGAAGGTCTGCCAGCCGTTGGCACCGTCCATCCGGGCGGCCTCGTACAGCTCGGAGCTGACGGTGGTCAGGCCGGCGTACATGTTGAGCGCGACGAAGGGGATGGAGCCCCAGACCACCAGGATCGTGACGATCACCAGGGTGGAGAGGCCGGTCTCCATCCAGTTGTGTTGTTCGTAGCCGGCGAACCCGGCGGTGCGCATGAGCCAGTTCATGACGCCGAACTGCTCGTCGAACAGCCACTTGAAGACCTGGACCGAGGCGACGATCGGCATGGCCCAGGCCATCACCAGCGCCATGGACAGGACCAGGCGCATCTTCGTGCCGAGCTTGTTCAGCAGGATGCCGATGAGGCTGCCGAGCACCATGATCAGCGCGACGTTGGCCAGGGTGAAGCCGAAGCTCCGGACGACCACGGTCCAGAAGTTCGCGTCCGCGAGCAGCTCGGTGTAGTTCCCGAATCCGGCGAAGGGGTACTTCCGCTGGATGAACTCGATCTTGTTGATGTCCTGGAAGGACAGGATCACGTTCTTGATCAGCGGATACAGCAGGAGGGTCGCGAGGCTGAGCACCGCGGGCCCGATCAGCAGGTAGGGAAGCCACCCCGACGGGAGCGGCCTTCCGGCTCCGCGAGGAGACCTACGGCCGCGGTCGTCGCTTGCGCCGGCCGGTGCCTTCGGCGGCGGCACGGCGGACTTCATCGGTGCGTCCTGTGGAGCGCTGGTCGCCGCCCCCTGGGAGTGCACAGTCATGGTCTTCGTTTCCTCGCGGTTGACTGTGGAGTCACATGCGCGACCGGGGGCGCGGCGGGCGCTGCGGGCGCCTGCCGCACCCCCCGGTGCGTTCACACTGCTGGGTACTGCGTGTGCTGCGTGTGCTGCGCGTGCTGCGCGTGCAGCCGGTACTGCGGGGTGGGCTACTTGTTGATGCGGTTCGCGATTTCCTTGTCCGCGTCCGCGCCCGCCTTGGCGGCGTCCTCACCCTTCAGGACCTTGGTCATGAACTCCTTGATGGGGTTCGGCTCGGTCTCCACGTTCGCCCAGCCCGGGGTGACCGGGGTGATCTTGCCGTTGACGCCGGCCTTGCCCATGGCCTCCGCGAAGGAGCCCGCGGCGGGGGTGAAGTTGGCGCCGGCCTGGTTCGGGAGCAGCGCACCCTTGGTCTCGGCGGCGTACTTGGTCATCTGGTCCTTGCCTGCGGCGAGGGCCAGCCACTCCTTGGCGAGCTCCTTGTTCTTCGAGCGCTCGGCCACCGCGAGGTTCGAGCCGCCGAGGAAGACGGTGCTGGTCTTGTCAGCGGTCTTGCCGGGGATCGGGAAGTAGCCGAAGTCGGCCTCCTTGCCCGCGTCCTTCAGGGCCTTCTCGGCGCCGCCGGCCTCCCAGCCGAGACCGATCCAGGAGGACACGCCGCCCTTGGGAACGATGTCGGTGGACTGCTGCGGGTTGGCCTCGTCCTTGTCCTTGGGGGCGGTGGAGAAGGACTGGAGCTTCTTGTAGAACTCCATGGCGGAGGCGGCCTGCGGGGTGCCCAGGGCGCCCTTCCACTTGTCGCCGTCCTTGACGGCGAGGTCGCCGCCCTCGTCCCAGATCAGGCCGGCGAGGACGTACCAGCTCTGGCCGGGCAGGTAGATCGGCTGCGAGGCCGGGTCGGCCGCCTTCAGCTTCTCGAGGCCGGCGATCCACTCGTCGCGGGTCTTCGGCGGGGTGACGCCCGCCTTCTCGAAGGCCTTCTTGTCGTAGATGACGACGCGGTTGGCGGCGTACCACGGGGCGGAGTAGAGCTTGCCGTCGACCTCGGCCGAGGCGAGCATGCTCTTCTGCCAGGCATCGGCGCCGAGCTTGGCCTTGTCCTTGGTCAGGTCGGCGAGGCCGCCGGTGACCGCGTAGCCGGCGGTCTGGGTGTTGCCGAGCTCAAGGACGTCCGGAGGGTTGTTCTCGGAGAGCGCCGTGGTGACCTTCTCCTGGATGCCGGTCCACTTCTGCTCCTCGACCTTGACCGTGACACCGGGGTGCTTGGCCGAGAACTCCTTGTTGACCTCGTCGATCCAGGCCTTCGGCGCGGAGCCGTCCATCACCCAGACGATGATCTCCTTGGGGCCCGCGTCGGCCTTGGCCTTGCCGTCGTCGCCGTTGCCGCACGCCGCGACACCCGCCAACATGCCCGCGACACTGACCGCCACGATGAGCTTGCGCTTCACGCCACCCTCCTCAGGGATGCCTGCCTGCACTTCCCTTGCCCGCCGCGGTGACATACGCGAAGTACTGCCGTGGGGCCGGGATCTGATCCATATTGGTTTAGACCAGTAGCTGGAGCTTGGCCTAGACCTTTAGGGGTGTCAAGGGTCTAATGAGCGGGTGCTCGGTCCGTTATCGGACCGACACCTGGGGAGAGAGAAGGCCTGTCCCCCCGCACGTGTCACGATGTGACCGCACATATCGGAGGAGCCGGTGACGGCAGCGAAACTGGAGTCGGGAAGGCGGGCGGCGATGGCCACCGAAGGGGCGATCACGGAGCCGGAAGGCGGGGCGGCCACCCGCACGGCGCGTGTACCCAAGTACTACCGACTCAAGCGGCACTTGCTCGACATGACCGAAACCCTGCCGCCCGGCACCCCGGTGCCGCCGGAGCGCACGCTCGCGGCCGAATTCGACACCTCGCGGACCACCGTCCGGCAGGCCCTGCAGGAGCTCGTCGTCGAGGGACGGCTGGAGCGGATCCAGGGCAAGGGCACCTTCGTCGCCAAGCCCAAGGTCTCCCAGGCCCTCCAACTCACCTCGTACACCGAGGACATGCGCGCCCAGGGACTGGAACCGACCTCCCAGCTGCTGGACATCGGGTACGTGACGGCCGACGACACCCTGGCCGGGCTCCTCAAGATCAACACCGGTGGGCGGGTCCTGCGCATCGAGCGGCTGCGGCTGGCCAGCGGTGAACCGATGGCCATCGAGACCACCCACCTGTCGGCGAAGCGCTTCCCCGCCCTGCGCCGTTCGCTCGTCAAGTACACCTCCCTGTACACCGCCCTCGCCGAGGTCTACGACGTCCACCTCGCCGAGGCCGAGGAGACGATCGAGACCTCGCTGGCCACCCCGCGCGAGGCCGGCCTGCTCGGCACCGACGTCGGCCTGCCGATGCTGATGCTCTCCCGGCACTCGCTCGACGCGGACGGGGAGCCCGTGGAGTGGGTGCGGTCGGTGTACCGCGGCGACCGGTACAAGTTCGTCGCCCGGCTCAAGCGGCCCGCGGTCTGAGAGCGGGCTCGTCCCTATATACCGGCAACCGGAATACCGGAATACGGACGGGGTCTTACGTTTACCAGGCAATCCCCCGTAGATTCCCTGCGCTTACGCAGATGATCGACGAGGGGACGAGGGTCATGCCTGAACCGGAAGCAACTGGGACACAAGGGAACACGGCGGGTCCGGGCAGCAGGCCGGGCTCGCCCTCTCCGAAGTCCATCGCCGCATGGGTGCTCGTCGGACTCGTCGGGGCCATCGGCTGGGGCGTTCTGGCCCTTTCGCGCGGCGAGGAGATCTCCGCCGCGTGGCTGCTCGCCGCCGCGCTGGGCTCGTACGCGATCGGCTACCGCTTCTACTCGCGGTTCATCGCCCACCGCGTACTGAAGGTGGACAAGACGCGGGCCACCCCCGCCGAACGCCTTGACAACGGTGTCGACTTCCACCCGACCGACCGGCGGGTTCTTTTCGGCCATCACTTCGCCGCCGTCGCCGGCGCCGGACCGCTCGTCGGGCCGGTGCTCGCCGCGCAGATGGGTTACCTGCCCGGCACCATCTGGATCGTCGTCGGCGTGATCTTCGCCGGCGCCGTGCAGGACATGGTGACGCTGTTCTTCTCCACCCGGCGCGACGGCCGTTCGCTCGGCCAGATGGCCCGGGACGAGATCGGCCCCGTGGGCGGAGCCGCCGCCCTCATCGCCGTGTTCGCCATCATGATCATCCTCCTGGCCGTGCTCGCGCTGGTCATCGTCAACGCCCTGGCACACTCCCCCTGGGGTGTCTTCTCCATCGGCATGACCATCCCGATCGCCCTCTTCATGGGCTTCTACCTGCGCGTCCTGCGACCCGGCCGGGTCACCGAGGTCTCGCTGATCGGTGTGGCCCTGCTGCTCCTCGCCATCGTCGCGGGCGGCTGGGTCGCGGAGTCCTCCCTCGCCGACACCTTCACCCTGGAGAAGGAGACGCTGGTCCTCTGGATGATCGCGTACGGCTTCCTGGCCTCGGTGCTGCCGGTCTGGATGCTGCTCGCACCGCGCGACTACCTCTCCACCTTCATGAAGGTCGGCACCATCGCGATGCTGGCCCTCGGCGTGTTCATCGCGATGCCCACCCTGAAGATGCCCGCGGTCACCGACTTCGCCTCGCGCGGCGACGGCCCGGTCTTCGCCGGCTCGATGTTCCCGTTCGTGTTCATCACGATCGCCTGCGGCGCCCTGTCGGGCTTCCACGCACTGGTCTCCTCGGGCACCACCCCGAAGATGATCCAGAAGGAGACCCAGGTCCGGATGATCGGCTACGGGGCGATGCTCACGGAGTCCTTCGTCGCCGTCATGGCCGTGATCACGGCCTGCATCCTGGAGCCCGGCCTCTACTTCGCCATCAACTCCCCCGGCGGCGTGATCGGCACCACGGTCGAGTCGGCCTCGCAGGCGGTCACGAACTTCGGCTTCGCCATCTCCCCCGAGGCCCTGGCCCAGGCCGCTAAGGACGTGGAGGAGACGAGCCTGCTCTCCCGCACGGGTGGCGCGCCGACCTTCGCCCTGGGAATGTCCGAGATCTTCGCCTCGGTGATCGGCGGAGGCTCGATGAAGGCCTTCTGGTACCACTTCGCGATCATGTTCGAGGCGCTGTTCATCCTCACCACGGTGGACGCGGGGACCCGGGTCGGCCGGTTCATGCTCCAGGACACCCTCGGCAACGTGCACAAGTCCTTCAAGGACGTCAGCTGGAAGCCGGGCGTGTGGCTCGCCAGCGCCGTCGTGGTCGGCGGCTGGGGCTACTTCCTGTGGGTCGGCGTGAAGGACCCGCTGGGCGGCATCAACCAGCTGTTCCCGCTGTTCGGCATCGCGAACCAGCTGCTGGCCGCAGTCGCCCTGGCGGTCTGCACCACACTGCTGGTGAAGTCGGGGCGGCTCAAGTGGGCCTGGGTGACGGCGGTTCCGCTGGCCTGGGACGCCACGGTGACGCTCACCGCCAGCTACCAGAAGATCTTCTCCGAGGACGTCCGGGTCGGCTTCTTCGCCCAGCGCGACAAGTACCAGGCCGGCATCGACGCGGACAAGGTGCTGCCGCCCGCCAAGAACATGGACGAGATGCACACGGTGGTCACCAACGCCACGGTGGACGGCGTCCTGTGCGCCCTCTTCGCAGTGCTGATCATCATCGTGCTGGCCGACGCGGCCCGCACCTGCTTCAAGGCGATCAGCAACCCGGAGTCGGCGAAGCTGGCCGAGGTCCCGTGGACGCAGTCGAAGATCATCGCTCCCGCGGGGCTGATCCCGACCGCCGAGGAGAAGGCCGAGCTCGCCGCGGCGGGCCTGGACTCGGGCGGCGGGCAGGTCAAGGAGCCGGTGGCCTGATGAGCCTGCGCAGCGCACTGGCGAGGGCGCGGTACTTCGTACGGGAGTTCTCGGGGGAGGCGGCCTACGACCGGTACGTCGCCCACGCCCGCGGCCACGACCCGGACGCGCAGGTCATGACCCGCCGCGCCTTCGAACGCGCCCGCACGGACGCCCGCGAGGCGGACCCGCGCGAGGGCTTCGGCTGCTGCTGAGCCCGTGACGGCCCGAAGGGTCCTACCGCCTGGCGGTAGGACCCTTCGGCTTGCTCAGCGCACCCAGTCCTTGAGGGGCTCGGTCTGGAGCGTGATGCCGACGGGGTCGGGAAGCTTGACTTCCTTGCCGAAGGGAACGGTGCGCACAGTCTCGTAGCCGACGCCATCCGGGTCGCTGTGGACGAGAACCTGGCACTTGAGCCGGTCAATGAGCAAGTACACGGGGATACCGGTCTGCGCATATGCCCGCGGCTTCTCGATCCGGTCGCGCCGCTCGGTATCGGAGTCCCACGAGGTCACCTCGACGGCCATCAGGATCGGGCTCGGATCCACCCAGTCGCCCTGCCCTACGAACGCGTCCTCGTGCGCCAGAACCCCGTCCGGAATAGCGCGGCCCTCCCGGTACTGCTCCGCCTTGATCCCCTGCCCTGCGTGCAGCCAGAGCTCCGGGTGGTGCTGCATGCAGATCCGCGTCAACCACTGGATGATCCGCCCGTGGTCCCCGTCTGGCATGGCCTTGCTCCTCAGCACCCCACCGATGAATTCCAGTCGCAGCCCCTCCTCCTCGCGGGCCGCTATGCGGGCCAGGGACTCGAACCGTTCGATCGTCATGTGGGGCCGGTCGGTCATCACGGTCATGCCTCACTCACCTTCATCGACGGTGCTGTCTCCGACGATAGCGCCGGGCACCGACACCCGTCCTGCACACTCGACCCCATGGACATCGTGATCAGGGAAGCACTGCCTGCGGAGTACGAGGCGCTCGGGGAGATCACCGCGCAGGCCTATCTCGGGGACGGGCTGCTCACCTTCGGCGAGGCGGACCCCTACCTCGCCCGGCTGCGGGACGTGGCCGGGCGGGCCGCGGACAGCGAGATACTCGTCGCCGCCCACAGCGACGGGCAGCTGCTCGGGGGTGTGGCCTTCGCCCCGCCGGGAAGTTCGTTCCGCGACATCGCGGGGTCCGACGAGGCCGAGTTCCGGATGCTGGCCGTCGCCCGGGAGGGCCGCGGGCAGGGGATCGGCGAGGCGCTCGTACGGGCCTGCATCGACCGCGCCCGCGCCCTGGAAGGCGTCCGGCGCCTCGTGCTGTCCACGTCCGACGACATGCCGACCGCCCACCGGCTCTACGAACGCCTCGGCTTCGTACGGACTCCCGCGCGGGACTGGGAGCCCTTCCCCGGCCTCACTCTGCGCACGTACGGTCTCGAACTGTAGCCGCGGCGACACAACATCTAGGGGGTCGCACACGAGGCGGCCCCCACATGTATGCTCATGCCTGCTGTCGCCGCAGGGGAATCCGGTGCGAATCCGGAACTGTCCCGCAACGGTATGAAAAGTCCGAGGACCTGCCGACGGTGCGCCCGGGTCGACCGAACCGGGTGCCGATACGTCCGGGCCTCGCGGTTGGGCCGGTGGACGCCATGCGGTGTACGCGTTCCTGCCACGCCCGCATGCGCCTCCCCGTGCCCGTCCGCCGAAGACCGGGCCGAGCGAGGGAGAGCTCCCGCCGTGACCATCGCGCCTTCCGCACCGCGCGCCGAGTCCGTTTCTGGCGACACCACCGAGGGCCCGGGGGCCACGCTGCTGCGTACCCTCACCGAACTGACGGCGGACCTCCCCGACACCGACCCCGGCCGGGTCGCCGCCGCCGCGCTGCGCGGCCGCAGCTCCGCCGCCGACGAGGCCGAACTGCGGGGGCTGGCCACCGAGGCCGCCGCCGGCCTGATCTCCGAGGACCCGGCGTACTCCAAGCTCGCCGCCCGGCTGCTGACGCTGGCCGTCCGCGACGAGGCCGCCGGCCAGGGCGCCACCTCCTTCTCCGCGTCCGTCGAGGTGGGTTACCGCGAAGGGCTCATCGCCGACCGCACGGCCGCGTTCGTCCGGGCCCACGCGGCCCGCCTGGACGCGCTGGTGGAGCACACCCTCGCCGAGGGCGCCGACGACCGCTTCGGCTTCTTCGGCCTGCGCACCCTGCACAGCCGCTACCTGCTGCGCCACCCGATCACCCGCCAGGTCATCGAGACCCCGCAGTACTTCATGCTGCGCGTGGCCTGCGGTCTCGCCGAGGACGAGAGCGTCCAGGCCGTCGAGGAAGTGGCCTCGCTCTACCGGCTGATGAGCCGCCTCGACTACCTGCCGTCCTCCCCCACGCTCTTCAACTCCGGCACCCGGCACCCGCAGATGTCCTCCTGCTACCTGCTGGACTCCCCGCTGGACGAGCTGGACTCGATCTACGACCGCTACCACCAGGTCGCCCGCCTGTCCAAGCACGCCGGCGGCATCGGCCTCTCGTACTCCCGCATCCGTGCGCGGGGTTCGCTGATCCGCGGCACCAACGGCCACTCCAACGGCATCGTGCCGTTCCTGAAGACCCTCGACGCCTCCGTGGCCGCCGTGAACCAGGGCGGCCGCCGCAAGGGCGCCGCCGCCGTCTACCTGGAGACCTGGCACGCGGACATCGAGGAGTTCCTGGAGCTGCGCGACAACACCGGTGAGGACCAGCGCCGCACGCACAACCTGAACCTCGCCCACTGGGTGCCGGACGAGTTCATGCGCCGCGTGAACGCCGACGCCGACTGGTCGCTGTTCTCCCCGGCCGACGTGCCCGAGCTCGTCGACCTGTGGGGCGACGCGTTCGACGCCGCCTACCGCAAGGCCGAGGAGGCGGGCCTCGCCCGCAAGACCATGCCCGCCCGCGACCTGTACGGCCGGATGATGCGCACCCTCGCGCAGACCGGCCAGGGCTGGATGACCTTCAAGGACGCCTCCAACCGCACGGCGAACCAGACCGCCGAGCCGGGCACCGTCGTCCACTCCTCCAACCTGTGCACCGAGATCATCGAGGTCACCAACGACGGCGAGACGGCCGTCTGCAACCTCGGCTCGGTCAACCTCGGCGCGTTCGTGGTCAACGGCGAGATCGACTGGGAGCGGATCGACGAGACCGTCCGCACCGCCGTGACCTTCCTCGACCGCGTGGTGGACATCAACTTCTACCCGACCGAGCAGGCCGGCCGCTCCAACGCCCGCTGGCGCCCGGTGGGCCTGGGCGCGATGGGTCTCCAGGACGTCTTCTTCAAGCTCAAGCTGCCCTTCGACTCCCCCGAGGCGAAGGCCCTGTCCACCAAGCTGTCCGAGCGCATCATGCTGGCCGCGTACGAGGCCTCCTGCGACCTCGCCGAGCGCAGCGGCCCGCTGCCGGCCTGGGAGCAGACCCGCACCGCCCGCGGCGTCCTGCACCCGGACCACTACGACGTGGAGCTGAACTGGCCGGAGCGGTGGGAGGCGCTGCGCGCCCGGGTCGCGACGACCGGCATGCGCAACTCGCTGCTGCTGGCCATCGCCCCGACGGCCACGATCGCCTCCATCGCCGGCGTGTACGAGTGCATCGAGCCGCAGGTCTCCAACCTCTTCAAGCGCGAGACGCTGAGCGGTGAGTTCCTCCAGGTCAACGCGTACCTGGTGGACGAGCTGAAGCAGCTGGGCGTGTGGGACGCGCAGACCCGCGAGGCGCTGCGCGAGTCCAGCGGCTCCGTGCAGGGCTTCGGCTGGATCCCGGCCGAGGTGCGCGAGCTGTACCGCACGGCGTGGGAGATCCCGCAGCGCGGTCTGATCGACATGGCGGCGGCCCGTACCCCGTTCCTCGACCAGTCGCAGTCGCTGAACCTGTTCCTGGAGACGCCCACCATCGGCAAGCTCAGCTCGATGTACGCGTACGCCTGGAAGCAGGGCCTGAAGACCACCTACTACCTGCGCTCGCGCCCGGCGACGAAGATCGCCCGCGCCGCGTCCGGCTCCGCCGTCCCGGCCGCCGTGACCCCGCTCCCGCAGGCCGTCGACGCCGACGCGCTGGCCTGCTCCCTTGAGAACCCCGAGTCCTGCGAGGCCTGCCAGTAATGAGCTCCACCGACACCAAGAACCTCCTGGACCCGGGCTTCGAGCTCACGCTGCGGCCCATGCGCTACCCGGACTTCTACGAGCGCTACCGGGATGCGATCAAGAACACGTGGACGGTCGAGGAGGTCGACCTCCACTCGGACGTCGCGGACCTGGCGAAGCTGACGCCGGCCGAGCAGCACATGATCGGCCGTCTGGTCGCGTTCTTCGCGACGGGCGACTCGATCGTCTCGAACAACCTGGTGCTGACGCTGTACAAGCACATCAACTCCCCGGAGGCGCGCCTGTACCTGTCGCGCCAGCTGTTCGAGGAGGCCGTGCACGTCCAGTTCTACCTGACGCTGCTCGACACCTACCTGCCCGACCCGGACGACCGGGCGGCCGCCTTCGACGCGGTCGAGGAGATCCCCTCCATCCGCGAGAAGGCCCAGTTCTGCTTCAAGTGGATGGACTCGGTCGAGAAGATCGAGCGGCTGGAGACGCAGGCCGACCGCCGCCGCTTCCTGCTGAACCTGATCTGCTTCGCCGCGTGCATCGAGGGCCTGTTCTTCTACGGCGCCTTCGCGTACGTGTACTGGTTCCGCTCCCGCGGCCTCCTGCACGGCCTGGCCACCGGCACCAACTGGGTGTTCCGCGACGAGACCATGCACATGAACTTCGCCTTCGAGGTCGTGGACACGGTCCGCAAGGAGGAGCCGGAGCTCTTCGACGACGCCCTCCAGCAGCAGGTCACCGACATGCTGAAGGAGGCCGTGGAGGCGGAGCTGCAGTTCGGCCGCGACCTGTGCGGTGACGGCCTGCCGGGCATGAACACCGAGTCGATGCGCGAGTACCTGGAGTGCGTCGCGGACCAGCGCCTGGTCCGCCTCGGCTTCCCGGCCGTGTACGGCTCGCAGAACCCGTTCTCCTTCATGGAGCTGCAGGGCGTCCAGGAGCTGACCAACTTCTTCGAGCGCCGGCCGTCGGCGTATCAGGTCGCCGTCGAGGGCACGGTCGACCTGGACGAGGACTTCTGAGCCGTGTGAACCGTTGATCGGCCGGCAGCCGCCTTGTGCAGCTGCCGGTCGATTCTGCGTTCCCGGGCCATGCCGTACAGGGAGGGACCGAGGAGCAGGGCGGCGAGGGCGAGGACGGTGAGGTAGTTCAGGAAGGTGCTCATGGGTCCACTCTCGCCAGAGTCGATCACACCGGACAGTGGCAGGACTGTCATCAAAGAGCGAATTACTGCCACACTGGGGTCATGCTCACCAACGTGGCCGTGGCCCTCGTCGACGGAGTGGCGCCCTTCGAGTTCGGGATCTTCTGCGAGGTGTTCGGGATCGACCGCAGCGCGCAGGGTCTGCCGGTGTACGACTTCGCCGTGTGCGCGGCCGAGGAAGGCCCGCTGAACATGGCCGACGTCGGCTTCGCCATCGCCCCCGCGCACGGACTGGAGCGACTGGAGGAGGCGGACCTGATCTGCCTGCCCGCCGACCGGCGGGCACCCGTACGGGAGTACCCCGAGCCGTTCCTCGACGCCCTGCGCCGGGCCGTTGACCGGGGCGCGCGCGTGCTGAGCGTGTGCAGCGGGGCCTTCGTGCTGGGCGCGGCCGGGCTGCTCGACGGCCGCCGCTGCACCACGCACTGGATGCACGCCCCCGCCCTGTCCCGCCGCTACCCGCGGGCCGTCGTCGACCCCGACGTGCTGTACGTGGACGAAGGCCGGGTGATCACCTCCGCGGGGACCGCTTCGGGCATCGACGCGTGCCTGCACCTCGTACGGCAGGAGCAGGGTGCCGAGGTGGCCAACACCATCGCGCGGCGGATGGTCGTACCGCCCCACCGGGACGGCGGGCAGGCCCAGTTCATCCAGCGGCCGCTGCCGCGCACGGCGTGCGACACGGTGGGCGAGGTGATCGGATGGATGGCCCGCCACCTGGAGGACGAGATCACCGTCGAGCAGCTCGCCGAGCGCGCGCACATGTCACCGCGCACCTTCGCCCGCCGCTTCCTCCAGGAGACCGGCACCACCCCCTACCAGTGGGTGCTGCGCCAGCGGGTCCTGCTCGCGCAGGAGTTGCTGGAGACCACCGACCACACCGTCGACACGATCGCCGGCCGCTGCGGCTTCGGGACCGCGGCCGCGCTGCGACACCACTTCCTGCGCACGCTCGGCACCACCCCGAACGCCTTCAGGCGGACCTTCCGGGGGCCACGGGCCGTGGCCTGAACCGCCCGGGCCGCCGACGCCCTGGCCGAGAACGCGCCTTGGCCGAGAACCGGCAGCCTTTGGCCCAAACCAGCCGCCTGTGTAGTCAGGCGGTGTCGTACCGTGATGATGCCCGGTCAGCGCTCCCGCACAGCGCCCGGCGGGGCACCGCTCATCACAGCTCAGGAGGACCCGTATGTCCCGTACCGACAGCGGCTGGACCGCCGTACCGGCCGACAGCGGCTGGGGCTGCGCGCAGAAGTAGCTGCGGACCACACAGCAGTCCCACGCGGCAGGGCCCCGCTCCCTCACGGGAAGCGGGGCCCTGCCGCGTGCGCGCAGCGAGTGCGGAACGCATGCGGAGCGCATGCGGAGCGCTGCGGAAGATCAGTCGTTGGGGACCGTCTCGTAGCGCGGGGTGCCCTCCGCCATCTGCCGCAGGGCGTCCTTGCGGTCGCGCTTCGAGAGCCGGTCGATGTACAGGTAGCCGTACAGGTGGTCGGTCTCGTGCTGGAGGCAGCGCGCGAAGTAGCCGGTGCCGCGCACCTTGATCGGGTTGCCCTGCGCGTCCTGGCCCTCGACCTCCGCGTAGTCCGGGCGGGCCAGCGAGGCGTACGCGGTGGGGACCGACAGGCAGCCCTCGTTGGAGTCGTCCAGCACCCGCGCGCCGGCCGGCAGCTCGACGAGCTTCGGGTTGACGACCACACCGGTGTGCCGCACGCCCTCGTCGTCCGGGCAGTCGTAGACGAAGACCTTGGCGTCCACGCCGATCTGGTTCGCGGCCAGGCCCACGCCCTCGGCGGCCCGCTGGCTGGCGAACATGTCGTCGATCAGCTGGGCCAGCTCGTCGCCGAACTCGGTGACGTCCTTGCACTCCCGGTGCAGGACCGGGTTGCCGACCACCGTGATGGGGCGGGCGGTGCCGCGCTCGCGGTGGGCGAGCTCGCGCTCCGCACAGTCCACGGTGTCCACGACGTACCCGTCGCCGTGCACCTCGGGGTGGGCCTCGCCCGCGACCTCGACAACCTCGTTCTCCTGCTGCGCCATGTCCGCCGTACGCCTTCCGTAAGTCACCGATGTGCCCGTACAGCCTACGGCCCCCGGCTCAGCAGACTTCCTCGAGATCCCGCCACTCCCGGGTGTCCGGACTGTCGGCGACCCAGCCGTCCAGCAGCCCGCGCACCAGACCCGCCGGGGCCGCGATGCCGCACTCCCGCTCGGGCACCCACAGCGAACCGGAGCCGGCCGTACGGTGCCCCAGCGGCCCGGGGTGCCCCGGCTCGCTGTGGTCGTGCGGATCCAGGTGCTCCCCGTCGCCCTCGTCGCTCGGCATCTCGCTCTCCGAGCAGGTCCGGCACAACAGCCGCACCGACGAGGACCAGTCCTCCGCGGCGAAACCCGCGTCCGAGGCCAGCTGCTCCAGCGCGTTGCGGTCCGCCTCGCCGGCCGCCTCCAGGAGCACCACCCACGTCGGTACGGGCGACGGCGCCCACAGCTCGATCTCGTCGAAGACGGGGTACGAGGGCCCGGCCGCGGTGACCCGCTCGCCGTGCGGGACCCCGTCGTGGAGCACCACCTCGCCCCAGCGGCGCCCCGAGGAGGGCAGCGGGATCGAGAGGACCTCGATCCGGGCCGGATCCAGCCGGCGGCCCCAGACCACCTCGGCCTCGCCCTCGGGTGAGAGGCGTACGGCGGCGCTGCCGAGCTCCATGCCCACCGGTTCGCCGCTGTTCTTCCCGTTCACGCCCGCGCCGTGCGCGTCTCCTGGCACCTTCAGCCCGTACGCCTGCCAGGCCCGCCGCGCCAGCGGCCAGTCCTGGAGGGCGGTCGCTGCGATCCCGACGTTCCACCAGTCCGGGGCGCCCGTCTCGCGGTCCAGCAGGGCCACGGCGCGCAGTCCGGCGGCCCGTGCCTGCTCCCAGTCGTGCCGGAACTTGTGCAGCAGGGCCAGGTTGAACCAGGACTCGGACAGCCAGGGCTCCAGATCCGCGGCTCTGGTCAGGAGCGCGCCCGCGTCCTCGTACCGCCCGTCCCCGATCAGCGTGAACGCGCGGTCGGTGGCCTGCCGCCACGAGGCGGAGGGCCGATGCCGTACCTTCCCGAAGATCCTCACGATTCCCGCCTGCTTTGGGGGCACCACCCAGCGGTAGCCGGGGGACAACGGTGCAGCCTTGCGGACACTCTCTATCCCACTCTTACTGGCATCCAACCATGCCCGCTCGGACGGCCGCTCATTACCCATGGGTTACCCACGTGGGACGGGAACAACTCTGTCACGTCCGCCCCTGGCCAGAACCCTCGCCAGACACTCCACGACCTCCGGCTGGTAGTCGTGCCCGGTCCCCAGGCGGAGCTCTTCCAGGGCGGCCAGTGAGCCGCTCGGGTGACGGTCCCGGCCCACCAGGTCGTCGTACGCGTTCACCGCGCGCACGATGCGGGCGGCGACGGGCTGCTCCCGGTACGGATCCGCCTGCCGCTCCACGACCACGGCGACCTCGGCGGGCACCCCGGTCTGGCGGGCCACCTCCCCGCCGAGCTCGGCGATCCGGCGGGCCTCGGCGGCGGGCAGCACCGCCGTGGCCCCGTCCGGGACCGGGTCGACGAGGGAGAGCTGCCCGATGTCGTGCATCAGCGCCGCGTACTCCAGGACCGTCAGCTCGCGCTCCGAGAGACCCAGCTCCCGGCCGACGGCGCAGCTGAGGGCGGCGACCCGGCGGGAGTGGCCGGGCGGGGTGTAGCCGGCGATCTCCGTGGCCCGGGCCAGGGAGGTGATCGTCTGGCGGTAGGTGGTGCGGATCGCGGTGATCCGGTGGAAGGACATCTGGGTCAGCAGCAGGGGCACGCTGAAGACGGGCAGGGCCCACAGCCCGGCTCCCGCGACGCCGAGGGCCATCACCACGCCGGTGGCGCAGATCGCCGCGCCGATGCCGAGCTGCGCGCGCAGCTCGTCGCGCAGCAGGGGTCCGTACGGCCAGCCGGTGCGGGCCCCGGCGAGGACGGCGGCGAGGACGGCCTCGCACAGGGCGGTCAGGCCGAGGAGGCAGAGCAGGAACAGGACGAGGTACGGGCCCTGCCCGACCCGTTCCCCGAGCCGGCCGGAGTTGTAGAGCGGCTGGAAGCAGACGGCGGCGAAGGCGACGGTGAGGACCCGGCGGGCGACGTGGTCCACGGCCGGGCCGCGGCCCCGGGCGATGTGCGGGACGCTCCCGGCGAGGGCGGCCGCGACGACCACGGCGACGATCTGGAACACCCCGTGGTGGGTGGGCTGCCCGGCGTTCTGGCCCAGCAGGGCATAGGCGAGGGCTCCGGCGGAGCCGAGGGGGGCGGGCCGGCGGTCGGTGGGGGCGTGGTGGTCGCGGTGGTCGCGGCGGGCGAGCTCGCCGATGGTGATCAGGATGCCGAAGGCCAGGGCGATACCGGGCTCGACGAGGCCGTTCCACAGGGTGTGGCCGAGCCCGGCGGCGGTGAGCGCGCCGGCCGCGCCGCGCACGGTCCACACGGCCCAGGCCCTCACTGCGCCCCCCTGGCTCGCGCGCCGCCGTCGGCGGCGCCGGGCCGTGAGCCCTGGGCCGGGAGCGCGGGCAGCTCCGGCGCGGGTGGACCGGCGGGCAGGACGGCCGTCCGGGGCGGGAGGCCGGAGTCCGGGCCCGCCCCCGCGGCAGCGGCAGCGGCAGCGGCAGCGGCGTGGGCGGGGATCACCTGGAGGTCCTCGTCGGAGGTGACCGTCGGGTGCCAGCCGTGGCGGCCGATGGCGGCCGTCAGGGCGCGGACCATCGCGGGGTCGAACTGGCCGCCCGCACACCGCTCCAGCTCGGCGAGGGCGGTCGGCACCGGCCGGGCCCGGCTGTAGGACCGGGTCGAGGTCATCGCGTCGAAGGCGTCGGCCACGGCCACCACGCGCGCCAGCACCGGGATCTGTTCGCCGCTCAGCCCGTACGGGTATCCGGAGCCGTCGACCCGCTCGTGGTGGTGCAGGATCGCTGCCCGCGCCTCCCCGAGGAAGCCGATGCCGCGCACCATCTCGTGCCCGTACTCGGGGTGCAGTTCGATGATCCGGCGCTCTTCCGGGGTGAGCGGCCCGTCCTTGCGCAGCAGCCGGGTCGGGACGCCGAGCTTGCCGACGTCGTGCAGGATCCCGGCGATCCGGACGACCTCGAGGCGGTCCTCGGACATGCCCAGCTCGCGGGCGATCATCGCGGAGGCCTGGCCGACCCGTTCGCTGTGGCCCCGCGTGTAGCGGTCCTTGATGTCGACGGCCTGGACGAGAGCGCGGATGGTGGCCTGGTGGGCGGCGCGTTCGCGGTGGTACTGGGCGAAGACCCAGCAGGAGATGTACATCGGCAGCAGCACGAGCAGCGCGGCCGGGAGTCCGTACGGGCTGCGCCACATGACGGCCATCATCAGTCCGGCGAGGCCGTGGACGCAGTGCGGGGCGAGGGACCGGGTGAACAGTCCGCGCCAGGCGGTGGCCGCGGGCCGGCGTTCCGCGGCGGCCAGGATGCCCCCGTCGAGGGCGGTGAGGACCAGGCAGAAGGCGACGGCCGCGGCCGCCGCGGGGAGCAGCACGTACGGGAAGTCGGCCACCCAGACGGGCGGGTCCGCCGATCCCGGGGGCCCGGACTGCGCGGAGGAGCCCAGCGCGGCCGGGCCGCGCAGCAGCCGGAACGTTTGCCCTGCGACCCAGGCGGCGATCGCCTGCTGCGCTCCGTGCCACACCCGGCGCACCCAGGCGGGCCGCTGGACCACGGTCCCCGCGAGCCCGCCGGGCAGCGCCACGAGCGCGGCGGCGGGCGGCGGCAGCAGGAGGACGGCGGCGAGGACCACGGGGAAGAAGGAGCCGATGCCCTCGGGCACCCGGCTGCCCAGCAGCGGGCAGATCTTCACGAGCTCGCAGCCGAGGTAGAGCACGGCGAGGACGGCGACGGCGGCCCAGGGCGTACCGGAACCGGCGAGGGCGGGCGCGGCGCACGCGAGGGCCGCGAGGACGGCGCACAGGATGGAGGCGCGCGCCGCCGGCGGAAGTACCCGCATGGCGCTCTCCTCCCGTGCGTGCAAAGCAAGCCAGGTACCGAATCAAACCAGCACCGAATGGGGAGAATAAGTGGGGCCCCTTGAGAAGTGGGCCACATTGTCGGATTGCGGCATACGGACGCCCCCGGATTAGCACCTTCGGGTGAACGAAGTGCCGTTCCGGGGGCGGTTGTTGAATCGGTCGGCCGAACGGGCCGCAGAGGTGTCAGCCGGTGGCGGGGTTCTCCGCGGTGACGTCGGCCGCGACGTCGGCGGTGACGTCGTGATCGGGAACGGCCTGTCCCGACCGGATCAGTTCGATCCGTCCCATCACCTTGGAGCGCAGGTCAGTGGGCACGTCGTCGGATCCGCAGCAGCGCTTCACCAGCTTCTTCACGGCCTGTTCCAGGCCGTACTTCTCCAGACAGGGGCTGCACTCGCCGAAGTGTGTTTCGAACTTCGTGCAGTCGCTGTCGGGCATCTCCCGGTCGAGGAACTCGTAAAGGTGGTCCAGGACCTCAGAGCACTCCGTCTCGTGCGGCTCTCCGCAACTCATGAGCCCGAGCCTTTCCGGTCGTTCGACTCTCCCGCGCCCGCGGGAACCAACCCGCGTTCACGGGCATAGTCCTCCAGCATTCCGCGGAGTTGACGGCGGCCACGGTGCAGTCGCGACATGACCGTACCGATGGGTGTACCCATGATGTCGGCGATCTCCTTGTACGCAAAGCCCTCTACGTCGGCAAGGTAGACCGCGATGCGGAACTCCTCCGGAATGGCCTGGAGCGCTTCCTTCACATCCGAATCGGGCAGGTGGTCGAGCGCCTGCGACTCGGCGGAGCGCAGCCCGGTCGACATGTGCGACTCGGCGCGCGCCAGCTGCCAGTCCTCGATCTCCTCCGCGGCGCTGCGCTGGGGTTCGCGCTGCTTCTTGCGGTAGGAGTTGATGAACGTGTTGGTCAGAATGCGGTACAGCCACGCCTTCAGGTTGGTGCCCTCGCGGAACTGGTGGAAGGACGCGTACGCCTTCGCGTACGTCTCCTGGACCAGGTCCTCGGCGTCGGCCGGATTGCGCGTCATGCGCAGTGCGGCCGAGTACATCTGGTCGAGGTAGCCGAGGGCGTCCCGCTCGAAGCGCGCATTGCGCTCCGGGGTCGTCTCCTCCGCGTGGCCTTCGTCGGTCCCAGCGACAGGACCCACCTCCTCCGACTGCGTGGCGATTCCGAAAGCGGAGCCGCTCGAATCGGAGAATAGTCGACCATCCCGGCCCTCCGCCGCCCGAAGCGTGCTGCGCTTGGGGCTGGGGAGAACCGTCCAGTCCAGGTCAGCGGCCTGCCGACGGTTCTGACTGATGACCTGGGTCATGCGCTCCCTCTCCTCCGACAAGTTCCCGTACGTACCGACACCCGGCACAACAGACGGTGAGGGCGGCGCATTCCCCCGTGGGGGCGCGGTTTCGGGCCCGCGCCGGGGCCTGCGCAGGAGGGGTGATCCGGGGGTGATCCGGATCACGCCGGGATCTGCCGGGCCTCGATCAGACCTCGAGTGCGGAGAGCCATTCGGCGACCGATCCGGTGATCAGGGCGAGGGCCGCCTCCTGGGTGACGCCGGCCTTCTTGGGCACGGCGAAGCCGTGGTCCCCGTGCGGGATCTCCACCAGCGTGTACGCGCCGCCCTGCGGGAACTCCTCCGGGCGCCCGAAGGGGTCCCGGCCGCCCTGGACCACGAGCGCGGGCAGACCGGCGCCCAGCAGCTCCTCGGCCCGGGACTTCTCCGGCTTGCCCGGCGGGTGCAGCGGGAACGCCAGCGCCAGCACCCCGGCCGCGCCCAGTGCGGCGGCGGTCCGGCAGGCCACCCGGGCGCCGGCGCTGCGGCCGCCCGCGACCACGGGCGGGCCGGGCTCCGCCAGGGCCGGCCACAGGCCGCGCCATCCCTCGTCGAGCACCTTGGGCGCGGCGGCGACCTTCTTCCCGGCGACCCGCCAGGGCTGTTCGACGAGGGCCACGGTGATCCCGTGGGCGGGCAGGGCGGCGGCCAGCGCCTGGAGGTCTCGGGCCTCGATGCCGCCGCCGGCGCCGTGGCTCACGGCGAGCACCAGCCGGGCCGTGCGGGCGGGGTGCCAGGTGATGCGGGCCTCGCCCGCCGGGGTGTCGACGCTCTGCGTGCGCGTGCTCATGCTCCCCATCCTGCCCGGGTCAGAAGAGGGTGCCCTCTTCCGGCGCGGCCAGTTCCGCGAGCAGCTCCGGCGCGTTGTTGCGTACGTTGCTCACGGCGGTGGACACCGGGTAGGCCCGCATCAGGCCGCCCGGCGGCGCGGACAGCAGCTCCCGCAGCGAGCCCTCGGTGTCGGTGTCGGCGGGGTCCAGCCAGGCGTCCCAGCGGTCGGGGGTCAGCATGAGCGGCATCCGCGGGTGGATCTCGGACAGCGAGCGCGGCCCCTCGGCGGGTGCCACTCCCAGCGGCCCGGTCTCGGCCTCGGTGGTGATCACCGAGCAGGTGACCCACCAGGCGAGCGGGTGCGCGTCGGGCAGGGTCCGGTCGCGCCAGAACTCGTATATCCCGGCCATGGCGAAGACGGAGCCGTCGGCGGGGAGCACGAAGTAGGGCTGCTTGCGGGCCCGCTTCTTCTTCCCCTCCACCTCCAGCTGCCGCTCGTCGTGGGCGGTGACCCACTCGTAGTAGCCGTCGGCGGGGACGATGCAGCGGCGCTGCGCGAAGGGGCGGCGGAAGGAGGGCTTCTCGGCGAGGGTCTCCGACCGTGCGTTGATCATCCGGGCGGCGCCGTCGGGGTTCGCGGCCCAGGACGGCACGAGCCCCCATTTCAGCGTGCGCAGCTGGCGAACCGGACGCGGGTCGGAGGCGTCTTTCAGGGGGCGGTCGAGGACGACGTGGACCTGCTTGGTCGGCGCCACGTTGAAATCGGGGGCCAGGGTCTCCTCGGGCTCCCACTTCTCGATGCCGAAGGCCTCCACCAGGTCCTCGGGCTTACGACTCGCTGCAAACCGTCCGCACATGCCTGCCACACTGCCATGTCACCAACACCCCACCGCAAGGAGTCCGCCCCTCCATGGACAGCAGCACGACGGCCGGCCTGTGGGACCGGCTCACGGGTATACAGACCGCGCCCGCCCTCTGGCTGGTGGTCGGGACCGGCGTGGCCGCCCTGGCCGCCGTGGGCCCGCGCCCGCTGTGGCGGCTGTCGCGCAACGCCGTGACCATCGCGCACGAGGGCGGGCACGGCCTGCTGGCGCTGCTGACCGGGCGGCGCCTCGACGGCATACGGCTGCACTCCGACACCAGCGGGGTCACCGTCAGCCGGGGCAAGCCGACCGGCCTGGGCATGATCCTGACCGCCGCGGCCGGTTACACCGCGCCCTCGCTGCTGGGGCTCGGCGGGGCCGCGCTGCTGTCCGCGCACCGGATCACGCTGCTGCTGTGGGCGGCCACCGCCCTGCTGGTGGCGATGCTGGTGATGATCCGCAACGCGTACGGGGCGCTGACCGTGGTGCTGACCGGCGGCACCTTCCTGCTGGTGTCCTGGCTGGCCCCGTCCGAGGTCCAGGCCGTCTTCGCGTACGCCGTGGTGTGGTTCCTGCTGCTCGGCGGCGTCCGGCCGGTCTTCGAGCTGGGGGCCAAGCGCCGGCACGGCGGAGCGCCGGATTCGGACGCCGACCAGCTCGGCCGGCTCACCCACGTGCACCCGGTGGTGTGGCTGCTCCTCTTCCACGTCGTCGCGCTGTGCTCCCTGGTGGGCGGCGGGCGCTGGCTTCTCGCCCTCTGAGACGGCTCAGCGATCAAGATCCGGGGCCGGGGGGAGCCACTAAAGTGGGGGCCATGACCGAGACCCCCGCGCTCCCCGCCCTCTGGCCCGCCCCGATCGCCGACGCTGCCGTCCACGCCACCGTCACCGTGCCGGGGTCCAAGTCGGTCACCAACCGCGCCCTGGTGCTCGCCGCGCTCGCCGCCGAGCCGGGCTGGGTGCGCCGGCCGCTTCGCTCGCGCGACTCCCAGCTGATGGCGGACGCCCTGCGTGCGATGGGCGTGGGCATCGAGGAGACCGTCTCCTCCAGCTCCGCCGGGGCCGGCGCCGGGGGCGAGGCCTGGCGGGTCATCCCGGCCGCCCTGCACGGCCCGGCCACGGTCGACGTCGGCAACGCGGGCACGGTCATGCGCTTCCTGCCGCCGGTCGCCACCCTGGCCGACGGCGACATCCGCTTCGACGGCGACCCGCGCTCCTACGAGCGCCCGCTGGGCCAGGTCATCGACGCCCTGCGCACCCTCGGTGCCCGGATCGACGACGACGGCCGGGGCGCGCTGCCGCTGACCGTGCAGGGCGGCGGGGCCCTGGAGGGCGGGGTCGTGGAGATCGACGCCACCAACTCCTCGCAGTTCGTCTCCGCGCTGCTGCTGTCCGCCCCGCGGTTCAACCAGGGCGTCGAGGTGCGGCACGTGGGCACGAACCTGCCGTCGATGCCGCACATCCGGATGACGGTGGAGATGCTGCGCGCGGCCGGCGCCCAGGTCGACACCCCGGAGTCGGGCGGCGAGAAGAACGTGTGGCGGGTCGCCCCCGGCGCCGTGCTCGGCCGGGACCTGGTGGTGGAGCCGGACCTGTCCAATGCCCAGCCGTTCCTGGCCGCGGCGCTGATCACCGGCGGTACGGTCACCATCCCGGACTGGCCGCGCCGCACCACGCAGCCCGGCGACGCGCTGCGCCGGATCTTCACGGAGATGGGCGGCTCCTGCGAGCTGACCGACGCGGGCCTGGTCTTCACCGGCACCGGCAAGATCCACGGCATCGACGTGGACCTGGGCGAGGTGGGCGAGCTCACCCCGGGCATCGCGGCGGTGGCGGCGCTGGCCGACTCGGAGTCGGTCCTGCGCGGGGTCCAGCACCTGCGCCTGCACGAGACGGACCGGCTGGCCGCTCTCACCAAGGAGATCAACGCGCTCGGCGGCGACGTCACCGAGACGGCGGACGGTCTGCACATCCGGCCGCGCCCGCTGCACGGCGGCACCTTCCACACGTACGACGACCACCGGATGGCCACCGCGGGCGCGGTGATCGGCCTGGCCGTGGAGGGCGTGCTGATCGAGAACGTGGCGACGACCGCGAAGACCCTGCCGGACTTCCCGAAGATGTGGACGGACATGCTCGCAGGAGATTCCGCAGCGGGAGCGGGAGCGTAGGGCCGGTCATGCGCAGGTACGGCAAGCACACCGACGAGGACGACATCCGCCAGCGCCCCAACCCCAAGGGCAACCGGCCGCGGACGAGCATCCGGCCCAAGCACGAGGACGCCTCCGAGGGCTTCGTCCTCACCGTCGACCGCGGGCGGCTGACCTGCCTGGTCGAGGACCGCACGGTCCACGCGATGAAGTCCAGGGAACTGGGCCGCAAGGCGGCGGTGGTCGGCGACCGGGTCTGGATCGTCGGTGACCTGTCCGGCAAGAAGGACACCCTCGCCCGGATCGTGCGCATCGAGGAGCGCAAGTCCGTCCTGCGGCGCACCGCCGACGACGACGACCCGTACGAGCGGGTGGTCGTGGCCAACGCCGACCAGCTGGCCATCGTGACGGCGCTGGCCGACCCGGAGCCGCGGCCCCGGATGATCGACCGCTGCCTGGTGGCGGCGTACGACGCCGGGCTGGAGCCGCTGCTGGTGCTCACCAAGTCCGATCTGACCTCCGCCGACAAGATCCTGGAGATCTACTCGACGCTCGGCGTGAACTACGTCGTCACCAACCGCGAGGAGCTCGCGACGGGCGACGCCGCCGACAAGGTGCGCGAGCGCCTGGAGGGCCGGATCACCGCGTTCGTGGGGCACTCGGGCGTCGGCAAGACCACCCTGGTCAACTCGCTGGTGGCGCCGGACCGCAAGCGGGCGACCGGCGTGGTCAACGCGGTCACCGGGCGCGGCCGCCACACCACCACCTCGGCCCTGGCGCTGCCGCTGCCCGGGATGGACGGCTGGGTCATCGACACCCCGGGCGTGCGGTCCTTCGGCCTGCACCACGTGGACCCGTCGCGGGTGATCCTGGCCTTCCCGGACCTGGTGCCGGGCACCGAGGAGTGTCCGCGCGCGTGCAGCCACGACGAGCCGGACTGCGCGCTCGACAAGTGGGTGGAGGACGGCCACGCGGACCCGGCGCGGCTGTATTCGCTGCGGCGGCTGCTGGAGACGCGGGAGCGCCGCGAAGGCGACTGACACGTCGTCGGGTTTGCCGAAGATCGCGTCTGGACAAATGCATAATCGCACCAAGTGACGAGAATTCACGTGACGCGGGGAGGCATACGACATGGCGTGGCTGCTCGTCGTGGTTGCGGGAATCCTGGAGACCGGGTTCGCGGTCTGCCTCAAGCTGTCGCACGGCTTCACCCGGCTGTGGCCGACCATCGCCTTCGCGTGTTTCGCCCTCGGCAGTTTCGGCCTGCTCACGCTGGCCCTCAAGAAGCTGGACGTGGGTCCGGCGTACGCGGTGTGGACCGGGATCGGCGCCGCCGGGACGGCCATCTACGGCATGGTCTTCCTCGGCGACCTGGTCTCCACCCTCAAGCTCGTCTCGATCTCGCTGGTGATCATCGGGGTCATCGGGCTCCAGCTGTCCGGTTCTGGGCACTGAGCAGCCGGAGCAGCTCCCCCGCTCCCGGCTCCTCCCCGGGGGCCACCACGTAGGAGAGCGCGAGCCGTACCGCGAGCTCGCACCGCTGGACGTCCTCCGCGGGCATGAGCGCTGCCGCCGCCCGGTCCCGTACGGCCCGCGCCAGCTCCCCGGGCCCGGGTGCGCGGCCCGCGGCGGGCAGGTCCGGATCCCAGAACCCGGTCAGCAGGGCCCGTACGAGGGGGTGCGCGCGGGCCGCCCGTACGGTCCACTCCGCGACCGCGGCGAGCCGCTGGGCGGTCGGGGCCGGGGTGGACAGGGCCCGCTCCACCCCGTCGAGGTACCACTGGCCCTCGCGCCGGATCAGGGCGCGGCCCAGGCCGCCCTTGCCGCCGAACTCGTTGTAGAGGGTCTGCCGGGACACCCCGGCGGCCGCCGCCACGTCGACCATCCGCACGGCCGGCCAGGGGCGCGCGGAGAGCGCCGCTCCCGCCGCCTCCAGCAAGGCCTCCCGGGCTGCCGGCATCGTCGCCTCCACTGGGCCGTTCCCGCTGGGCTCCCCGGCCAGAGTTGACGGGCCGACAGATCCTGTCAAGGGCGCGTCCCGGCCGCCGGGGCCGCCGCGATACTGTTCGGCCATGTCCGAGTATGACGATGACCTGCGCCTTGCCCTCGAACTCGCCGACGCGGCCGACGCCGCGACGATGGAGCGGTTCCGTGCCCTCGACCTCAAGGTCGAGACGAAGCCGGACATGACCCCGGTGAGCGAGGCGGACCAGGCCGCCGAGGAGATCATCCGGGCCGGCATCGAAGCCGCGCGGCCCGACGACGCGATCCTCGGCGAGGAGTACGGCCTGAAGGGCAGCGGCCCGCGGCGCTGGGTCGTCGACCCGATCGACGGTACGAAGAACTACGTCCGGGGGGTCCCGGTCTGGGCGACCCTGATCTCCCTGATGACGCAGGACGCGGACGGCGTCTTCCGCCCCGTGGTGGGCGTGGTGTCCGCGCCCGCGCTGGGCCGCCGCTGGTGGGCGGTGCGGGGCGGCGGCGCGTACGCGGGCGGCGCGCTCGGCGAGACCGCGCCGATCGGCGTGTCGAAGGTGGCCTCGCTGGGCGACGCCTCGTTCGCGTACTCCTCGCTGAGCGGCTGGGAGGAGCAGGGCCGCCTCGCCGGCTTCCTGGACCTGACCCGCGCCTGCTGGCGGACGCGCGGCTACGGCGACTTCTGGCCGTACATGATGGTCGCGGAAGGCTCGCTGGACCTGTGCGCCGAACCGGAGCTGAACCTGTGGGACATGGCGGCCATCGCGGTCGTGGTCCAGGAGGCGGGCGGCCGGTTCACCAGCCTGGACGGGGTGGACGGGGTGGACGGCGGGAACGCGGCGGCCTCGAACGGCCTGCTCCACGAGGAGATGCTGGAGCTGTTGCGCCCGCGCTCCTGAGTGCGCCCGAGCGCCGGGCCGCGTCCTGTGCGTACCCCCTTGTTGACGGTGCGTGTCCGTGGGAATCTGAAAATCCCGCCGCTTGTGCGCTTGTGAATCCTTTCTCTAGGATTCCCCGGCGCACCACACCCAAGCGGAGGGATTCACCCCAGGAGGTGGCTCTCTTCATGCTCGTCCGTGACGCAATGAGCACCGTGATCCTCACCCTCGGACCAGCGCACACCCTGCGCCAGGCGGCCTGCCTGATGTCGGGGCGGCGCGTCGGCGCGGCCGTCGTACTCGACCCGGACCACAGCGGGATCGGCATCCTGACCGAGCGGGACATCCTCAACTCGATCGGCGCGGGACACGATCCCGACCAGGAGACCGTGGGCGCGCACACCACCAACAACGTGGTGTTCTGCACCCCGGAGGCCTCGCTGCAGGAGGCCGCCGAGGCCATGGCCCACGGCGGCTTCCGGCACCTGATCGTGCTGGAGCACGGCGGCCCGGTGGGCATCGTCTCCGTGCGCGACATCATCCGCTGCTGGGTGCCCGCGCGGCGCACCGTCGCGGCATAGCGCGACGACGGGCCGGAACCCGTGGGGGTTCCGGCCCGTCACCCTGCCTCGGCAAGCGGTCCCCGCCGGCCGCGGAGGGCCTGGACCGCGGCGTCGAGCCGCTTGCCGAAGTCTCCGGCCGCTGGATTTTGTCTAAGTCAAGTCAATATCCAAGTCCATATTGGTTCGGGAGTTACACCCGATACCCCTCGCTGTTAGGCTGGCGTCCATGAGTGACCTGCTGGAACGACTTCGCGGACGCGGATGGCGCATGACCGCACAGCGGCGTGTCGTGGCCGAGGTGCTCGACGGTGACCACGTTCACCTGACGGCCGACGAGGTGCACGCGCGCGCCGTGGCGAAACTGCCGGAGATCTCCCGGGCGACGGTCTACAACACGCTGGGCGAGCTGGTGACGCTCGGCGAGGTGCTGGAGGTCTCCACGGACCGCCGCGCCAAGCGGTACGACCCGAACGCCCACCGGCCCCACCAGCATCTGGTGTGCGCCCAGTGCGGCGCGATCCGCGACGTCCACCCGGCGGGCGACCCGCTGAGCGACCTGCCCGACACCGAGCGCTTCGGCTTCGTGGTCTCGGCGGTCGAGGTGACGTACCGCGGGATCTGCCCGAACTGCGCGGCCGCCTGAACCAGAAAAGCAGCAGGGCCCGGACTCCCCCACGGGAGCCCGGGCCCTGCTGCTTCTCACCTGAGAAACGACTCAGGGCCCGGATCCATGGATCCGGGCCCTGAGTCTTCAGTAGCGGGGACAGGATTTGAACCTGCGACCTCTGGGTTATGAGCCCAGCGAGCTACCGAGCTGCTCCACCCCGCGTCGGTAAACACGACTTTACGTGAGGCCGCACGACAGATGCAAATCGGTTAACCGACGACGGCCGGAGCCTCGGCCCGGGATCAGGCCGAGAGCTCCTCGGCGAGGGCGTCGCGGAGCCGGGCCGCGCGCTCAGAGACCTCCGCCGGGCCCAGTTCCATGGCGCGCACGCACCACTTCTGCCCCTCGGCGAGGTCCCCGTGGCGCGCCGCCAGGAGCCCGAGCCGCAGCGCCGCCCGGCCGTGGCCCGCCACCGCGGCGCGGGTCCACCACAGGGCGGCCTCCGGCTCGCTCCCCTCGCGGGCCAGCAGCAGCCCGAGGTTGAACGCGCCGTTGCGGGATCCGGCCTCGGCCGCTTCCCGGTACCAGCGCGCGGCGGCCGTCAGGTCCCCCCGGGCGGCGGCCAGCATGCCGACGCGCACCTGCGCCCTGCGGTGCCCCAGCTCGGCGGCCCGCTCGTACCACTCCTCGCTCTCGGTCCGCGGTGCGCTGCCCACCGGCTCGCCCAGCGCCACCGGCTCCGGCGGCGGAGCCAGCGACTCCAGCAGCGAGGCCAGCCGGAAGGCCGCCTCCGCGCTGCCGCCGCCCGCCGCGCACCGCAGGTGCCGCTCGGCCGCCCGCTCTTCGCCGTCGCGCACCAGCGCGATGCCGACCTGGAGCGCGGCGTCGGTGTGACCCGCCGACGCGGCCCGCTCGTACCACTTCAGCGCCGTACGGTCCTCGTCGCGGCTGGCGAAGAGGATCCCGAGGTTGAAGGCGGCGTCCACGCTGCCCGCTTCGGCCGCCTTCGAGAACCACGGCTCCGCGCCCGCCGCGTCCCCGCCCTGCAGCAGCAGGATGGCGAGCGCGTTGGCCGCCTCGCGGTGGCCGGCGTAGGCCGCCCGCCGGTACCACTGCTCGGCCTGCGCGGTGCGGTCCTGTGCGACGCACAGCAAAGCAAGGTTGTACGCCCCGTTCTGGTCGCCCGCGTCCATGGCGGCGCGGTACCAGCGCTCCGCGGTCTGGGTCTCGCCGCGGGCGGCGTGCAGGGCGCCCAGCGCGTTCGCCGCGTTGCCGTCGCCGTCCTGGGCGGCGCGGTGCCACCACGCGGCGGCGCTGTCCTCGTCCCCGGCGTCGCGCAGCAGGAAGCCCAGCGCGCAGGCCGCGCGGGCCTCGCCCTGCTTGGCGGAGGTCAGGTACCAGCGCCCGGCCTCCTTGAGCTCACCGCGCGCCTCCAGCAGGGCGCCCAGGTGCAGGGCGGCCCGGCGGTGCCCGCGTGCGGCGGCCTGCCGGTACCACTGCTCGGCCTCGGCGGGGTCGCCCTTGCGCAGGTGCCGTGCCAGCCGGTACGCGGCTTCGCGGTGCCCCTGTTCCGCCGCGGCGCGGAACCACCGCTCCACGCCCTTGTCCCCGCGGTGCTCGAGGAGGTCGGCCAGACCGTACGCCCCCAGCGCGTGGCCGGATTCGGCCGCCTGGCGGAGCCAGTACTCGGCGGCGGGCTCGTCCCCGCGCTCGCGGAAGTGGCGTCCCAGGGCGTGCGCGGCCGGAGCGGAACCGGCCACGGCCGCGACCCGCCACCAGCCGGCCGCCTCCTCGGGATAGCCCCGCTGGTGCAGCAGTACGCCCAGGTTGTTCGCGGCGGCGCGGTCCCCTTCCCCCGTGGCGCCGCGCAGGTACGGCTCAGCCGCGTCCAGGTCCCCGCGGCGCAGCAGCAGCGCGCCGAGCACGCTCATGGCGCCGGGGTCGCCCTTGTCGGCGGCCACCCGGTGCCGGGCCTCGAGCTCGGCGTCGCTCGCCGTGTCGGTCTCGGCGAACATTTCCTCCGTACTGTGCTTGTCCAAGAATTCCGCATCGGTCAGCGCGGTCTGCGCGTTGACAACGGGAGCCGAGTCACCGGCTCCCGTACCCGGCTCGGCATCCGTCCTCGCAAACCGCCCTGTCTCCAGCAGAGTTGACCTGTCCCCCATAAATCCCATCGTCGCATCACCTGCTACCCGCGTACACCTGGTATGTCGCAGCCAGTGAGGTCACTACAGCGTTTTGTCGACATGCCCATAGAGAGTCAAGTCAAACACGCTCCTACCCCAACTCACCCGTCTCAGCTACCGCGTGTCCACCGCGGACATGACGAAGGCCCGGATCCCATGGATCCGGGCCTTCGTCTTCAGTAGCGGGGACAGGATTTGAACCTGCGACCTCTGGGTTATGAGCCCAGCGAGCTACCGAGCTGCTCCACCCCGCGTCGGTGAAACCACAGTATCACGACGCGGGACGGAGCCATTACCGGTTTTGCCCGGTCAGCCGCCAGGCTTGGGGGCCGTCAGCTTCGCCTCCGCGTCGATCGCCCGCTTCAGCGCCGCCTTGATGTCCTCCTGGGCCTTGCCGAACGCCGCCCAGTCGCCCGCCTGCCGGGCCTTCTCGGCGTCCTCGATGGCCTTCTGGGCATCGGCGAGCGCCGCCTTGACCGTTGGGTCCTGGCCGGTGGCCGGGGGCGTCGTGGTGCCCTCGCCCGGGGGCTGGGCCGGCGGCACGGGGGTGGTCGGCGCCTCGGCCCCGAAGACCACGTTCAACGCCTTCTCCAGCGTGTCCTCGAACGCGGTCTGCCCGCCGTACGTCACCAGCACCTTGCGCAGCAGCGGGTACTTCAGCCCCGAACTGCGCACGTACACCGGCTCCACGTAGAGCATTCCGCCGTCGAGCGGGACCGTGAGCAGGTTTCCGTACTCGACCTCCGAGTCACCACCGCGCAGCAGGCGGATCGACTCGGCGATCTTCGGTTCGGACTGGAACTTGCTCTGGACCTGCTTGGGGCCGTCGACCGGCTTGCTCGTCGGCAGCTTCAGGACGCTGATCTTGCCGTAGTCGGGGGTGCCCGGATCGGCGTTGACCGCCATGAAGGCGCTCAGGTTGTCCCGCTCGTTCGGCGTGAACGTCGTGGTGAGTGAGAAGACCTGGTCCTTCTCCGTCTGGCCCGGCAGCTTCATCGACAGGTAGAACGGCGGAACCGCCGTGCCGGCCTTGGTGGTCGGGTCGTCGGGGACGGCCCAGGCCTCACTGCCGCTGAGGAAGGTCTGCGGGTCGGTGACGTGGTAGCGGGTCAGCAGCTCGCGCTGGACCTTGAATAGGTCCTGCGGGTAGCGCAGGTGGTCCATGAGCGGCTTGGAGATGTCGCTCTTGGGCTTCACCGTGCCCGGGAACGCCTTCATCCAGGTCTTCAGGACCGGGTCCTGGGTGTCCCACTGGTACAGGTTGACCGTGCCGTCGTACGCGTCGACGGTGGCCTTCACCGAGTTCCGGATGTAGTTGACCTGGTTCTCCTGCGCCACGACCGCGCGCTGGCTGTTGGTCAGCGAGTCCGCGGTGCTCTGCCCGAGAGTGGTGCGCGAGGCGTACGGGTAGCCGTTGGTGGTCGTGTAGGCGTCCACGATCCACTTGACCCGGCCCTCGACGACCGCCGGGTACGGGGCGCCGTCGATGGTCAGCCAGGGGGCGACGGCCTCGACGCGCTCCTTGGGCGTGCGGTTGTACAGGATCCGCGAACCGTCGCCGATGGCGCCGGAGTAGAGGATCTGCGGCTCGCTGAAGGTCAGCGCGTACGCCGCCCGGTTGATCGGGTTGTCGAGGCTGACGCCGGACTTCCCGGTGTAGCTCGTCTCCTTCTCGCCCTTGTCGTCGGAGTAGTCGAGCTCCTTCTGCGGTCCGCCGACGATCGAGTACTGCTTCGTCTGCTCGCCGTAGTAGATGCGCTGCTCGAAGTCCGTGCCGAACATGCCCTTGGAAGGCAGGTCGGACTGGGTGAAGTCCGGAGCGCCCTGGTCCCCGACGGTGGTTCCCTTGGCGGCGACCACGCCGTAGCCGTGCGTGTACTTGAAGTGGTCGTTGATCCAGTTGTTCTTCGGGATGCCGGCGATGTTCAGCTCGCGCAGCCCGATGACGGTGTCCTGGCCGTTGTACCGGTCCACGGCGAGCGTGGACGGGAACGCGTAGTAGCCCTTGACCTGCTGGAGCTGCTGGAAGGCCGGCGAGACGATGTTCGGGTCGAGGAGGCGGACGCTGGCGGTCGTGTCGGCCGCCTTGCGCAGCTGGTTCTTGTCCGTCCCCGCGGCCGGGACGCCCGGGTAGTCCTTGACCTCGGAGCCGGCGATCCCGTAGGCGTCGCGCGTGGCCTTGATGTTCTTCTCGACGTACGGCGATTCCTTGGCCTGCTCGTTGGGCTGGACCTGGAACTTCTGCACGATCGCCGGATACAGCCCGCCGATCAGGATCGCCGAGAGCACCATCAGGCCGAAGCCGATGACCGGCAGCTGCCAGGTGCGGCGCCACAGCGTCGCGAAGAACAGCGCGGCGCAGATCGCGGCGATGGCGACGAGGATCGTCTTCGCCGGGAGGTACGCGTTCGCGTCGACGTAGCGCAGGCCGGTCCAGTTGTCCGCGGCCTTGAAGTCACTGGACTTCACGGCGAGGCCGTACCGGTCGAGCCAGTAGGCGACCGCCTTGAGCGTGACGAAGAGGCCGAGCAGCACCGACAGGTGGCCGGTGGCCGCGGCGGTGGCCCGGGCGCCCGGGCTGGTCACGCGCAGTCCGCCGTACAGGTAGTGCACGACGGCCGCGGCGATCACGGACAGCACGACCGCGGCGAAGCCGAAGCCGAGGAGGAAGCGGTACCAGGGCAGGTCGAAGGTGTAGAACGACACGTCCAGGCCGAACTCGGGGTCCTTCCGGCCGAAGGGCACCCCGTTCACGTACATCAGCCAGGTCTTCCACTGGCCGGCCGCCGAGGCTCCCGCGATCAGGCCGACGAGCACGGAGATGCCCAGCAGCAGCCACTTCTTGTACGGGGCGACGCTCATCCGGTACCGGTCGAGGCTCTGCTGCTCCATCGACATCGCGCTGAGCGGCGGCCGCAGCCGGTGGGCCAGCCAGATGTTGAGGCCGACGGCACCCGCCATCAGCAGGCCGAAGACGGCGAAGAGGCCGACCCTGGTCCACAGCGTGGTGGTGAAGACGGTGGAGTACTTCACGGAGCGGAACCAGAGCCAGTCCGTCCAGAAGCCCGCGAACATGATGAAGAGCATGAGCAGGACGGCCAGCACGCCCAAGGTCATGAGGAGAGTGCGGGCCCGCCGGGACGGGCGGCCGACTCTCATCCGTGGCCCCGAAGGGCCTCCGCCGCGGTCCGGCATCTGGAAAGCCAAGGTGCGCACCTCTGAAAGTCTGGGGTCCCCCCGGACGGAGCCCGGAGAGGTCTGGTATTGAACGGGCCCCCGATCGTAGAGCCCACTCATGCAACTTACTGAGGCTTTAGTCAGTTCCCGGTATCCGGGGGAAAGGAGGCAGGATGTTGTCCATGTCCAACCTTTCGCCTTCCCCCGGCACGCCGATGGCGGCCAGCCCGCTCACCCGTGCCTGCCTCGAGATCGACGAGTACGCGGCCGGCCTCGGCTGGGACCAGCCCGCCCGGCTGTTCGCCCTGGTCGACACCGCCAAGCTCAAGAAGCAGGAACCGCGCCTCGCCGGCCAGCTCGGCCTGGACCAGGACGACGCCGGCAAGACCTCCCTCACCCCGATCGAGCAGGACGAGCTGCCCGCCGGGACGCCCCTCGACAAGTTCCTGGGCACCATCGCCTGGCCCGACGCCGTCGTCGGCTGCGCGCTGACGGTGGAGCGGCTGATGCTGCCGCCGTCCGCGGAGGCCTCCGTACCGGAGGGGCTGAACGACAAGCAGCTGGCGAAGTGGGTCGCCGGCCACCCGGAGCGGCAGGAGGTCCGGCTGACCGTGGCCGTGCTGCGCGACGGGTCGCGGGAGTCGGCCGTACGGCTGCGCGAGAAGGACTCCTCGACCGAGGTCCTCACGGGCGGCGGCCTGGTGCCCGGCCTGGCGGAGGCCCTGGCGGCGACCTTCTCCTAGGACTGTCGGGGGTTCGGGGACCGGCCGGTCAGGGCGTGGCCGCGCACTGCGGCAGCCCGGCCGTGTCCCCCTTGCTGATCTTCTCCAGCGACTGCGTGGCGTCGCCGATGGTGGATACCTTCACCAGGGTCAGCCCGTCGGGCACGTGGGCGGCCGCGGCGGCGCAGTTCTCGGCGGGCGTCAGGAAGTAGCGGGCGCCGGCCTGCCGGGCGCCGATGGTCTTCATCTGGATGCCGCCGATCGGGCCGACCTTGCCCGCGGAGTCGATGGTGCCGGTGCCCGCGACGAACTTTCCGCCGGTCAGGTCCTCCGGGGTGAGCTTGTCGACGATGCCGAGGGCGAACATCAGACCGGCGCTGGGACCGCCGACGTCGGCGAGCTTGATGTCGATCGTGAACGGGAAGGTGTGGTCGGTCCCGGCCCGGATGCCGACGATGGCGTGGCCGTCGCCCTCCGCCTTGCCGGCCGTGATGGTGACCTTGGTGGAGCCGGTGGACTCACGGTTCGCCTTCGCCGCCTCGGCCGCCTCGGCGGCGGGCACGATGGTGAATTCGACCGGCTCGCCGGGCTTGTGCTTGGTGACGAGCTTCGCCACGTCCTCGGGGGCGGTGACGGGGGTGCCGTCGACCGCCTTGATGACGTCACCGGCGTGCAGCGTGCCGTCAGAGGGGCTCGCCTTGACCACGGAGGCGACGATGACGCGGGCGGAGACCGGGATGCCGAGCTGCTTGAGGGCCGCCACCTTGGCGGTCTGCTGGGACTGGCTGAACTCCTCGGCGTTCTCCTGCGTGGACTCCTCGTCCGTCTTGCCGTTCGGGTAGAGGTTCTCGTGCGGCACGACGATGTTGTCGTCGGCCAGCCACCCGTACACCGCTTCCAGCAGGTTCATGTCGTAGTCGGCGCCGGTGACGCGGACCGTCGTCATGTTGAGGTGACCGCTGGTGGGGTACGTCTTGCGCCCCGAGATGTTGAGGACGGGCTCGCCGTGGGAGTCCCCGAGCGTGTTGACGGTCGGGCCGGGGCTCATCTCGGAGTACGGGACCTTGATGAACACCCCTGCGCAGAGCAGCGCGAACAGCACCAGGGTGGAAGCGAGCATCGTCGCAGTGCGGCGTGGCATGGATCCGACAGTACGGGACGGTCCTGACGGGCGGCCGCCGGGGCCGGTCCGTACGGGGTCCGTGCGCGGAACTCTCAGGGGAATCTCAGACGGCGTCGGAGCCGGAGTGGGCCTGTGCCTTCGCCTTGGCCTGTTCGGTGCTGCCCATGGCCTCGCGGAACCGTGCGTAGCCCGCGAGCTCGGATATGTCGCCTTGAGTGCGGTCGCGTGCCGCCCAGCTGCCCCATATGCCCGCGCCGATCGCGGCGAACAGCGGAATCAGCAACCACGCCAGAGACGCCATGGGCCTGCCTCCCTACCCCGAAGTACGTGTTCGTTGGTGGCTTCAACGCTCATGCCCGGGAGGGGGTTACGCAAATCGAGGGCGTGTTGCGCGGCCGAACGGGTGCGAGGCTACCCCCTTCCGGGTGTCGCCCCGCGACCGGGGGTTCAGCAGGCTCCGACCCACTCCTCGGTGCCGTCGGCGAAGGTCTGGTGCTTCCAGATCGGGACCTCGTGCTTGAGGTCGTCGATCAGCATCCGGCAGGCCTCGAAGGCCTCGCCGCGGTGCGGGCAGGACACGGCGACGACCACCGCGAGGTCGCCTACGGACAGGTCGCCCACGCGGTGCACGGCGGCGAGGGCGCGGACCGGGTACTTGGCCACGACCCGCTCGGCGACCCGGCGCATCTCGGCCTCGGCCGTCGGGTGGCAGGAGTAGCCGAGCGAGTCGACGTCCGCGCCGCTGTCGTGGTTGCGCACCGTGCCGACGAAGAGCGTCGTGCCGCCCGTCGCGTCGTCGCCGACGGCCTGGAAGACCTCGTCGATCGACAGGGGGGTCTCACGGATCGCGAGCAGCCGGATCGGGTCCTGAGCGGCCTGCTCGCCGGGGTGATCGAAGTGCGGTGCCATGTCTTCATCGTGCCCTAGCCGCTGACGCGGCGAAATAGCTGATTCGCCCGTGCCGCCCCGGACCCCTTGGGAGCCTCCTACAGAAACCCCCTGGTGCCGGCGCCCCCAGCCCACCCCGAAGCCCCCACATTCAGCCCCGCCGGCGTGTGAGGCGCTGGCGGGAGGGTCCGGGGGCAGTGCCCCCGGCGCCCGGCGGGGGTCAGATCCCGCGCCGCTTGCGGGCCCGCCGCACCGCCGCCGCCGCACCCAGCAGCGCCACGGTCGCCCCCGCCGCGCCGGCCGCAGTGGCGGCGTCCTTGCGCCCCAGCCGGCGCCCCGCGACGGTGTGCCGGCCCGCGACCTCCTGGAGGAGCTCCGCCAGCACCTCCTCGTTGGTCCAGCGCGGCCGCCAGCCCGCCGCGTGCAGCCCGCTGACGCTGACCACCCACGGGTGCATCGTGTAGGCGAGGTCCCCGGCCGGGGACGGGGTGAGGCCGATGCGGTGCAGCCGGGCCGCGGCCCCCAGGGCGACCGCCGAGGGGAGCTCCATGCGGCGGATGCCGCTGAGCTCCTCCACCTCCTCCTGCTCCAGCCAGCCCTCGCAGCCCACCGCGAGCTCGCCCTCGACCTTCTCCAGGGCCGCGTACTCCAGGGCGCTCACCAGGTCCTCCACGTGGCAGAACTGCCACGTGGGGCGGGACCCGGCGACCACCAGCAGGCGCGGGGACTCGAAGTACCGGGTCAGGGCGGTGTCCGTACCGCCGACCAGGACCGCCGGGCGGATCACCGTGACGTTCAGGCCGGGGTGCGCCCGCGGTGCCCGCCGCCCCAGCCGCTCGATCTCCAGCAGGTCGCCGACGCCGGTCGCCTCGGCGGTGGCCCGCAGCTCGGAGTCCTCCGAGAGGGGGATGTCGTTGTCGGGCAGGGCCCCGTAGACCATGGCGGAGGTGCACAGCACGACCCGGTGCACCCCGGCCGCCGCGGCGGCCGTCAGGACCGTCTGCGTGCCGCGCACGTTGTACGCCGTGCGGGCCGCCGGGTCGGTCTCCAGGTCCAGGTCGAGGGCGAGGTGCACGACCACGTCCGCGCCGCGCAGCTTCTCGGCGATGGCGGGGTCCCGTACGTCCAGGACGTGCCACTGCGCGGCCGCGCAGTCCCCGCGCCGCTCGTCGATGGCCACGACCTGCTTGACCTCGTCGGAGGCGGCCAGGCGGCTCACCAGGGCCGCGCCGACGCCCGACGCGGCGCCGGTCACGGCGATCACCGGGCTGCGCCGGGACGGGCCGGCCTGGTTTCGCGGCTGGCGAACGTCCGAGACGTCCTCGCCGTGCTCGGCGCGGATTTCGGCGTCGTGCGGCGCGCGGCCGGGCTTTCCCGAGCTGTGTTTGCCCAAAGCGTGCGGATCCGGGGAACTCACCAGGCGTCTCCAGCGGTTGTCTTCAGTAGGTGCGCGCCGTGACGCGTACCTACCAGGTGACGTCCATCCTGCCGCAGCCCAGGAGTCGGCGGAGCACCGAGCCCCGAAGCGGGGTGTGGTGTCTACGCTGGGTGGTGTTGTCGGGACCATTGTCCGCCGGCCCCCGCCGGCGGCCCTACGAGCCGAGGAAACCCGTGAGTGACACCCCATTCGGATTCGGCCTTCCGCCGGAGGAGCCGGAGAACGGCGACGAGGGCAAGAAGAAGGGCAATCAGGGCGGTCAGGGCGGCCCGAATCCGTTCGGGTTCCCGGGCATGGGCCTGCCGGGCGGCGCCGGCGGCCCGGGCGGAGCGGACAATCCGTTCGCCGCGATGTTCGGTTCGATGAACCCGAACGACCTGGGTGCGGCCTTCCAGCAGCTGGGCCAGATGCTCAGCTACGAGGGCGGTCCCGTGAACTGGGACATGGCCAAGGACATCGCCCGCCAGACCGTCGCGCAGGGCACGGCGGACGGCGTGAAGGACGCCAGCGTCGGCGTCGCCGAGAAGTCCGCCGTGGAGGAGGCCGTGCGCCTCGCCGACCACTGGCTGGACGGTGTGACCTCGCTGCCCTCGGGCGCGACCACGGCCGTGGCGTGGAGCCGCGCCGAGTGGGTCGAGGCGACCCTCCCGGTGTGGAAGGAGCTGGTGGATCCGGTCGCCGAGCGGGTCGGCGCGGCCATGGGCGGGGTCCTCCCCGAGGAGATGCAGGCCATGGCGGGCCCGCTGCTCGGCATGATGCGCTCCATGGGCGGAGCCATGTTCGGCCAGCAGATCGGGCAGGCCGTGGGCGTGCTCGCGGGTGAGGTCGTCGGCTCCACCGACATCGGGCTGCCGCTGGGTCCGGCCGGCAAGGCCGCGCTGCTGCCGCTGAACATCGAGGGCTTCGGCAAGGACCTGGGCGTCCCCTCCGAGGAGGTGCGGCTGTACCTGGCCCTGCGCGAGGCGGCCCACGCCCGGCTGTTCGCGCACGTGCCGTGGCTGCGCTCGCACCTGTTCGGCGCGGTCGAGGGCTACGCGCGCGGCATCAAGGTCGACACCTCGAAGCTGGAGGACGTGGTCGGGCAGCTGGACCCGTCCAACCCGGAGCAGCTGCAGGAGGCGCTCCAGGGCGGCATGTTCCAGCCGCAGGACACCCCCGAGCAGAAGGCCGCCCTGGCCCGCCTGGAGACGGCGCTCGCGCTGGTCGAGGGCTGGGTCGACGCGGTGGTGCACGAGGCGGCGACGCCCCGGCTGACCTCGGCGGACGCGATGCGCGAGACCATGCGCCGGCGGCGTGCCTCCGGCGGTCCGGCAGAGCAGACCTTCGCGACGCTGATCGGCCTGGAGCTGCGCCCGCGCCGGCTGCGCGACGCCGCGCGGCTGTGGGCCTCGCTCACCGACGCGCGGGGTGTGGACGGCCGCGACGGCCTGTGGGAGCACCCCGACATGCTGCCGACGGCCTCCGACCTGGACGACCCGGACGGGTTCGTCCACCGGGAGCAGCTGGACTTCTCCGAGATCGACAAGATGCTCGGCGAGGCCGCCGAGAAGCGCGGCAAGGACGGCAAGGACGGCGACGAGAAGAAGTGAGCCTGCACGAAGACGCGGTCCTCGTACTGAAGGGCTACGAGGACCAGCCCGAGCTGCGCGATGTCTACCTGGAGCACCTGTCCGCGCATCCGGACGGGGTGTACAAGCCGTGCCGTGCCGGGCATGTGACGGGCAGCGCGCTGGTGATCGACCCGCAGCGGGGGCGCGTCCTGCTGACCCTGCACAAGAAGCTGGGCATGTGGCTGCAGATGGGCGGCCACTGCGAGCCCGGTGACGCCACCCTCGCGGACGCGGCGCTGCGCGAGGCCCGCGAGGAGTCGGGCATCGTGTCCGGGCTGAGCCTGCTGCCGGGCGGTCCGGTGCGCCTGGACCGGCATCCGATCCCGGCGCCCTGCAACTGGCACCTCGACGTGCAGTACGCGGCACTGGCGCCGGCCGGGGCGGTGGCGGAGATCAGCGAGGAGTCCCTGGACCTGCGCTGGTTCCCGTACGAGGAGGTGGCGGCGGTGGCCGACACCTCGGTCGTGCGTCTGATGGAGGCGACCTTGGCCCGGCTGTGAGCCCGGCATGGCGAAGGGGCGGTCCCGGCTCGGGGCCGCCCCTTGGCCGTACCTGCTGGAAGGTCTAGTTCCAGGCGTTGTTCTGGTTCTGCGCGTGCGCGCCGTGCTGGCCCACTCCGAACTGCGCGGCGACGCCCTGTCCGATCTGGGCGTTCTGCGGGGGCAGCACCTCGCTGGGCTGCACGAGGGCGTATCCGGTGCCGAGGAAGCTCAGCTCCCATCCCTCGCCGGTGTTGCCGCGCCGCCGCCAGACGCCGGTGGAGTGCGTCTGGGCCTGCATCTGCACCCGCAGCGAGGTGGACCAGGCGACGATCGCGTCCGCGTCGGCGTTGACGTACTTGTCGGGCGTGACCTGAAGCATCAGCGGCTGCCCGGAGGTCATCAGGGCGACCTTGCCGCGGCCGGAGATGTTGAGCTGGTACTTGCCGGATCCGGAGATTCCGTACTGGCTGTCCACCGCGATGACCTCGGTGTGCAGGGTGGAGTCCAGGGCCAGGACGTAGCTGCTGTCGACGGTGAGCCCGTCCTGGTCGACGTCCACGACGTGCACGTACTGGGCCAGGTTGGCGAGGTAGACGGTGCCCTGCCCGGAGCAGCGCATGAGGTCGAGGCCCTCGCCGGTGCGGCGGCGGGCGTTGCGCTGGCTGCTGCTCTGGTACTCGCCGTCGAAGTCGATGATCCCCTGGTAGGCGACCATGGCGCCCTTGCGGGCGAGTACGTCGTCGGAGCCGGTCAGCGAGACCCGCAGCAGCTGCGGGTTCTGGACGGTGTACCGGTCCTGGGACTGTGCCTCGGCGTGGGCGAAAAGTGCGCTCTGCATGATGTGTCCGCTCCCCCTCAGCCCCGGACCCGGAGCCGGTCGGTGCTGTCCTCGCTGGGCTGTACGACGACGATGCCCTGGCCGGAGAAGGCCATCTGGTAGGCCTCCCCGCTGCCCCGGCCGATCATCGACGAGGCCTTGAAGCTGCGCTTGCCCTTGACCTTGAGATTCGGCGACCAGGCGACGAGCGCGTCCGGGTCGACGTACGTCTCGTCGTCGCCGCGGCCGCAGTCGACGACGATCGGCGTGCCGCGCGAGGTGATCGCGACCCAGCCGGTACCGGCGATCTGCACGTTGAACAGGCCCTGGCCGGCGAACTTGGCCATGCCCTTGACCCGCTCGACGCCCCACTGGAGGTGGGCGTCGAAGGCGAGCAGGTTGGTGCCGTTCACGGACAGGGAGTCGTTGTTGAGGTTGATGACGACCACGTCCGCGCCGTAGTCGGCGAGGTAGAGCAGGCCGTCGCCGGTGCACTTCATCAGCGGGGCGCCTTCGCCGGTGAGCCACTGCGAGGCCATCTGGCGCACGGCCGGCGGGTTGGGCTCGTACTGGACGAAGCCCTCGTAGGCGACCATCGAGCCGGTGCGGGCGAAGAGGTCCTGGCCGCTCTGCATGGCGACCTTGAGCATGGCCCGGCCGTGGTTTTCCATGCGGGCCGTGACGGGGGTCGGGGCGTAGCCCGCGAGCTGCTGGTTCATTGCGTTCATGTCGGGCTCCCTCAGACCTCGTACGGCTGGACGACGATGAAGTTGCCGGGAGCGCCGCGGAACTGGAGGTTCACGGTCTCCCCGCTGTGGCCGGGGTAGGCGTTGCGCCGGAGCCGGACCTGGCTGGAAATGATCACCTGCGAGGCGGAGGACCACGCCACGATGGCGTTGCTGTCCGCGAAGGTGGTCGGGGTGACGGGCAGGACGACCGGGACGCCGCGCGTCTTGACGATGACCGTGCCGGTGCCCTGGAACTGCATGGTGAACAGGGCGCCGCCGGGGATGCCGTGGCCTTCGATGCGGCGGACCTCGTGCTGGAGCGACTCGTCGAAGGCGAGGACGCTCTCGGCGGAGACGCAGATTCCGTCGCCCTGGAGCTCGATGGCGTGCAGGTGGGCGCCGTTCTCGGCGAGGAAGACCTGGCCGCGTCCGGTGCAGCGCATCAGCTGCATCTCCTGGCCGGTGGCGTTGCCGACGATGCGGCCGGCGAAGCCCGCTCCCTTGTAGCTGAAGTCGACCTTGCCCTGGTACAGCACCATGCTGCCCTGGCGGGCGAGGACGGCCTGGCCGCCCATCGAGAGGTCGACGCGCATGAGCTGCTGGTTCTGCGGGGTCCAGCGGGCGCCGGTCGGGGCTTCCTTGTACGGCTGGAGGGCGGCGGCGAGACCGGCTCCGGCGGGCGCGGCGGCCTGCGGGGCGTAGCCGTGCTGCTGGCCGGGGACCTGGCCGTAGGCCGGCGGCTGCTGACCGGGGACCTGCCCGTAGGCGGGCGGCTGCTGGCCCGGGGCCTGGCCGTAGCCGGGCTGCTGCCCGTAGGGGGCGGGGGCCGGAGCGGGCGGGGGGACCTGGCCGTAGGAGGGCTGCTGGGGCGGCTGTCCGTACGGCGCGGGGGCCGGCGGGGCGGCGATCGGCGCGGCCATGGTGGGCGCGGTGTGCTGCGGGTACGCCTGCGGCTGCGGGGCAGGGGCCGGCGCCGGGGCCTGCGGGGCCGGGGCGGGTACGGGCGGCGCGCCGAAGGAGGGCGCGGGAGCCGGGGCCTGCGGGGCCGGGGCGCCGAACGACGGGGCCGGGGCCGGGGCGGCCGCCTGCGGCGGCGGGGCGAACCCGGGTGCGGCGCCCGCCTGGGCGGCCGGTGCCTGCTGCTGCGGCTGCTCTTCGGCGACCTCGCCGCCGAAGTTGCGGAGCAGCGCGTCGAGTCCGCCGTCGAAGCCCTGGCCGACGGCGGCGAAGCGCCACACGTCCTTCAGGTAGAAGTCGCCGAGCATCACGGCCCGCTCGGTGGTGAACTCCGAGCCGTTGAAGGCGTACCGGACGACCTCTTCGCCGCCCGCCACGATCCGGATGTAGCCCGGGCCGATCTGCGACATCTGGCCGGCACCGTCGAGGGTGGCGGTGAAGGACAGCTTGTGGATGGACGGCGGCACGCGGTCCAGGGTCACCCGGAAGGATTCCGTGTCACCGGCCTGGGCGCCGAGCTGCTGGATGGACTCCTCGGGCGACTTCGGCTGGTTGAAGAAGACGAAGTAGCGGTCGTCCGAGAGCTGTTCGTTGGCGTCGAGGCCGAAGCAGCTGATGTCGAAGGTGAGTCCGGGCCCGGCGATCTGGACACCCACGTACAGATCGGTGCCCGCCGTCAGATCACTGATCTTGGCCTTGTGGCCCCGTTGGAATTCCCTTGCCATACGTAACGACCGTCCCCCATCCCGACTGTGAATGCGTGCCGCTCAGGCTATCGGCAACGGCCGACATCCGGCCAAGTCGGTACCGACCCGGTACATATCACGGTGCACGGCAGTCCGAATCGGTCGCTTTGCGCCGTGCCGGGCTATTCGTCCCGCCCGGCGGGAACCTTCGGGAGGCGCTCGGCGGCGACGATCCCCTCCAGATATCCGCGGGCCCGCTCGGTCCGGGGGTACGCCTCCAGCAGCTCCCAGAAGCGGGGGCCGTGGCCGGGCACGAGGAGGTGCGCCAGCTCGTGCAGGAGGACGTAGTCGACGACGTACTCCGGCATGCCCTGGAGGCGGTGCGAGAGCCGGATGCTGCCCTCGGCCGGGGTGCAGGAGCCCCAGCGGGTGTTCTGATTGGTGACCCAGCGGACGGAGCGGGGGCGGGCCCGGCCGTCGAAGTACTGCTCGGACAAACGCTCGGCGCGCTCCGTCAGTTCCGCGTCGCCGAGGGTGCGCTTGCTCTCCTGGGCGGCCAGCTTGTCGAGCATGACGCCCACCCAGCGCTGCTCCTCGGCCTCCGACATCCGGGCAGGGATCAGGACGACCGTACGGTCACCCTCTCGGTAGGCGGATACGGTCCTGCGGCGGCGCGCGCTCCGGCGGACTTCGACGGCGCGCTGCGGGGGGTCGGCGGACACGCCACGACGGTACCCGGAACCCGTCGGGGAAATCCCGCGCGTCCGGGGTTCGAACGTGATCGATGCCCGGCCGGTATCCGCGGCACCCATCAATTCATCTCATATGCCTAATAGGCCCTGCCTGTGGACAAATTCGTGCACGGAATGCGGCGGACGGGCAGGGTTGCGGAGGAAGGGAAACGGGGGCGCTGGGAGTGCCCCACGGGGAATCGAGGGGGATGGCCATGTATCCGAAGGTGAAGCCGGCGCTGGCACGGGCCTGGCGGGATCTGCAGACGGTGCAGTTCGGGGTGACCCCCGCCCACGCGGTGGTGCTCGCCCCGGTGGACACGGCGACGGGCGCGCTCATCGACCGGATCGACGGGACGCGGCGGATGGAGCTGCTGCGGGCCGAGGCCTCGGGAATGGGGCTGCCGGACGGCCAGGCGGACGAGCTGGTGCGGCGACTGGCCGGGGCCGGGCTGATCGATGACGCCACGGCGGGCGGCCCGCGCGCCCAGGCCGTCCGCACGCGGCCGGAGACCCTGGAGCGGCTGGGACCGGATCTGGGCTCGCTCTCCCTGGTCCACCGTGAACCGGGCGGGGACTTACGGGGCATCGCCGCGCGCCGGGCGATACGGGTCCAGGTGCGCGGGAGCGGCCGGGTGGGTGCGTTGATCGCCTCGGTCCTGGCGGGTGCCGGCGTGGGCGGGGTCGATGTGCTCGACGGCGGCCGGGTGGAGCCGGGGGACGTGGCCCCGGGCGGGCTCGGGGCCGGGAGCGTGGGCCGGCTGCGGGCCGAGGCGGCGGGCGGGCTGGTGCGCGCGTCGGCCCCGGGCCGCGGGCCGCGCGCCGGGGAGGGCGAGGGCCCGGAGCCGGGGCTCGCGCTGGTGGTGGTCGCGCCGCGGGACGGACTGCACGCCTGGGCCCCGGATCCGGACACCGCGGCAGGCTGGGTCGCCACGGGCATTCCGCACCTGTACGCGGGGGTGTTGGAGGGCACCGGGCTGGTGGGGCCGCTGGTGCTGCCCGGGGCGACGGCCTGCGCGGGGTGCATGGAGCGCGACCGTGTGGACCGGGATCCGGCCTGGCCGCGGATGCTGGTGCAGTGGCGGTCGGCCCACCGCCGCCGGACGGGCGCCGCCTGCGACCTGGGACTGTCCACGGCGGTGGCCGGCCTGGCCGCGGCCCACGCGCTGTCCTTCCTCGACGGCGAACTCCCCGCCTCCACGGCCTCCCGCTGGGAGGCCGCGCTCCCTGGCCTGCACTGGCAGCACACCTCGCTGCGACCCCATCCCGACTGCCCTTGCGGTGCGAGCGCCGGCCGCCCGTCGGTGTCCCGGGGCGCCGGGGAAGGATCGGGCGGCGTCCCGCTGGGAGGGCCATGACAGGATGCCTGCGTGGGAGGGGATTCCCGAACCGCCGCTTGCGGCGCAGCTGTCTGGGACATGGAGGGGCGTATGTCTGATCTTCCCCGGAAGGCGGTCACCCGTACCGTCAAGCTGGCCGCGCTGCCGCTCGGCATCGCGGGTCGGGCCACTTGGGGGCTCGGCAAGCGGATCGGCGGCAAGTCGGCGGAGATCGTGGCGCGCGAGCTCCAGCAGCGCACCGCCGAGCAGTTGTTCCGCACCCTCGGGGAGCTGAAGGGCGGTGCCATGAAGTTCGGGCAGGCCCTGTCGGTCTTCGAGTCGGCCCTGCCCGAGGAGGTCGCGGGGCCCTACCGGGCCGCGCTGACCAAGCTTCAGGAGGCGGCCCCGCCGCTGCCCGCGGCCACGGTGCACCAGGTGCTCGCGGAGCGGCTGGGTGCGGACTGGCGGGACCTGTTCGAGGAGTTCGAGGACAAGCCGGCCGCGGCGGCCTCGATCGGGCAGGTGCACCGGGCGGTGTGGCACGACGGCCGGCAGGTGGCGGTCAAGGTCCAGTACCCGGGGGCCGGAGAGGCCTTGCTGTCGGACTTGAAGCAGCTGAGCCGGTTCGCGGGGCTGTTGGGCCCGCTGATCCCCGGCATGGAGATCAAGCCGCTGATCAAGGAGTTGCGCGACCGGGTCGCGGAGGAGCTCGACTACGAGCTGGAAGCCGAGGCGCAGCGGACGCACGCGGACGCGTTCGTGGACGATCCCGATGTGGTCGTGCCGGACGTCGTGCACCAGGGCGATCAAGTGCTGGTGACCGAGTGGCTGGAGGGGACTCCGCTGTCGGAGGTGATAGCCGACGGCACGCAGGAGGAGCGCGACCGCGCCGGGCAGTTGCTGGCCCGGTTCCTCTTCTCGGGGCCCGCGCGCACCGGGCTGCTGCACGCGGACCCGCACCCGGGCAACTTCCGGCTGATATCGGGGGCGGACGGCCGGATGCAGCTGGGCGTCCTGGACTTCGGCACGGTGGACCGGCTGCCCGGCGGCTGGCCCAAGCCCATCGGCCGGTCGCTGCGGCTGACGCTGGACGGCGATGCCGAGGGGGTCTACGGGCACCTGTGCGCCGAGGGGTTCGTGAAGGAGTCCATCGAACTGGACCCCGACGCGGTGCTGGACTACCTCAAGCCGATCATCGAGCCCGCCGAGGCCGAGGAGTTCACCTTCACCCGGCCGTGGCTGCGCGGTCAGGCGGCGCGGATCGCCGATCCCCGGTCCCCCGCGCACCAGTTGGGCCGGCAGATCAACCTGCCGCCCTCATACCTGCTGATCCACCGGGTGACGCTGAGCACCATCGGCGTGCTGTGCCAGCTGGGCGCGACCGTGCGACTGCGTGACGAACTCGACACCTGGCTGCCGGGGTTCGCCTCCGAGGAGTGACGGGCGGGGCCATCACCCGTCATCGGTCACCGGTCACCACCAGGAGGAGTCGAGCCTGCCCTCGATCGACCGGAGGTGGGCGCGCGCGCAGTCGACGCAGAAGTACTGTCTGGTCCCGTTCTCCACCGAGCAGGTCCAGGTGATCGGGGCGCCGTCGGGAGAGCGGGCACCGCAGCGCGCGCAGACGACGGGCTGGGGCTCTGGTCCCGGCTGGGCGGGGTGGGGAGTCGGCTGGTCCACCTCCAGACGATATCGCCGTGGGGGTGGACGGCCCCTCGCAACGCACCGGGGGGACCGGTCCGTTCGGACCGGTCCCCCCGGGACTGATGGTCTGCCGCTACCGCATGCCTCTTAGTGCATGACGGCCATGGCCAGCGCACGCCGGGCGCGCAGCGAGACGCGCTCGGCTCGCCGCTGCATGCGGCGGGCGGCGACCAGGCGCAGGGCGTGACGCTCGGCGTCGGCCTCACGCATGCGGTCGTCCATATGGGCACGAGCCAGGGCTTCTGGGATGAGTTGCATTTCGCGGGTCCTGTTCTGACGCGAGGTGATCGCGCCGGCGGTGATGAAGTCTGCGTGGGCGGCGCCGTGCGGCTGCTCGCTCGTGGAGTGGGCGGTCATGAGGGCCTGCTTCAGGGGGTCGTGCGTGAGGGGGCGGTCGATGGTTCCGATGGCGGTCATGCCGCGACAACCGGGTTCTTGCGCGGGCGGCCACGCGGACGCTTCCGGGCTACGACGACACCCTGGACGAAGAGCTCGCCACCCCAGACACCCCAGGGCTCGCGGCGCTCGGTCGCCCCGGCGAGGCAGGCCTCGACCAGCGGGCAGGTCCGGCACAGGGACTTGGCGTACTCGACGTCGGCCGGGGACTCGGCGAAGAAGACCTCGGGGTCGAAGGTACGGCACGGAACGGGTACGCCCAGGTTCTCGATGGCGTCGTCGAGCGCGGTCAGCGCGGTGAGCGGGGTCAAGGTGTGGTCCTCCGGGACTGCGGGCGGGGAGATCGTTTGGGTCTGCGGTACGGACGGGGCGTGCGCTTCGAGTTGCACGGTGATGTCTTCCTCGTCTTGTTCGGCTAGTCGTTCCGGCCGGTCGGCCGGGTTCGGCTGGGCTGTCCTCACACCGACTGGCTCTGCCAGTCCCGAGGCACCTTCGCCGTGTCGCCCCCGTTCGGGGACAAACAGAAGGGCCGCGGATCCCGGGTGGGGTTCCGCGGCCCTGAAGGCGCCGGCCAGATCATGCGATCAGGCTGGATCACTCCAGGGTTCGAGCCCGCGGAAGGCCCACATCAGGTGGTGCTGCTGCTTCGTCTGCTTCGTCTGCTTCGACTCGGATCCGGCACCGGCTGCGGCGGCGAAGCCATAGGCGCCATGCGCCTGCGCTTCTGCTGCCAGTACTGCCACCGGTGCCTGGGTCGGTCGCTCATTGCGCTCGCTGACGCTGCCCCGAAGGGTCGCCAGCGGGGCGGGGGCGGCCGCGGAAATCGCGGACACACCGGCACCCGGGAAGGAGACGGAACCGAGCAGGCAGGAGGCGTCGACGGAGCGATCGGTCATTTTGGTGAAGGTCATGAAGCTGGTCACTGGTCTCGCCTCCTCTCGGCGTCTCGGGGACGGGGGCCCGGGGGCCTGTCCCATGCGTATTCGGATAAGTACAGCACGGATCCAGGGCTTCTGAGAAGCCACCGTTTCCGTTGCTAAGAACCTATGGGGCTGCGCCGGGCATGTGCAAACTATTTTTCCGACGAGTTTCTACGCGTCGTCAGACTCCGCAGCCCCAGGCTCCTGACCTGCACAGATGGCCAACACGTCGGCTCCGTACCGCTCGAGCTTCCGTCCACCCACGCCGGAGATCATCGAGAGCTCCCCGGCCTCGGACGGCGCGGCCTCCGCGATCGCCATCAGGGTCTTGTCCGTGAAGACGCAGTAGGCGGGCAGGCCCTGCTCCTTCGACTGGACCGCGCGCCAGTCGCGGAGCCGCTCGTAGAGCCCTTCGTCCATGTCGGACGGGCAGTCTTCGCAGCGCATCAGCTTCATCTCGCCGGCCTCGGTCAGGGTCTTGCCGCAGACCCGGCAGAGCGCCGGCCCGCGGCGGCCGCGCTGACGGGCGGCCGCCGCCCGCTCGGCCGCCCCGCCGGACGCGCTCCCCGAGGCCGCGGAGCCCGGCCGGAGGCCGTTCAGGAAGCGGCTGGGGCGCCGGGAGGCCCGGCCGCCCGGAGCCCGGGAGAGCGCCCAGGACAGGCCCAGGTGCAGCCGCGCCCGGGTGACGCCGACGTAGAGCAGCCGGCGCTCCTCCTCGACCTGCTCGTCGGTCTTGGCGTAGGTGATCGGCATCATGCCGTCGGTGAGCCCGACGAGGAACACCGCGTCCCACTCCAGGCCCTTCGCCGCGTGCAGCGAGGCCAAGGTGACGCCCTGGACGGTCGGCGCGTGCTGGGCGGCCTTGCGCTCCTCCAGCTCGATCGTGAGATCGGCCAGGGTGGCGCCGGCGCGGGCGCGGGCGAAGTCCTCGGCGAGCCGGACCAGCGCGGCCAGCGATTCCCACTGGTCGCGCACGGCGCCGGAGCCGGCCGGCGGCTCGGCGGTCCAGCCGAGGGAGCTGAGCACGGCGCGGACCTGCGAGCCGAGCTCGACGACGTCGTCGAGCAGCGGATCGTTCCCGCCGGACCGGGCGGCCCCGCGCAGCGCGAGGATCGCCTTCTGGACCTCCTGCCGCTCGAAGAAGCGCTCGGCCCCGCGCAGCTGGTACGGCACCCCCGCGTCGGCGAGGGCCTGTTCGTAGACCTCGGACTGGGCGTTGATGCGGAAGAGCACGGCGATCTCGCCGGCCGGGACTCCCGCCGCGATCAGGTCCCGGATCCGGTGGGCGACGCCCTCGGCCTCGGCCGGCTCGTCCGGGTACTCCGCGTACACCGGGTCGGGGCCGGGCTCCCGCTGGGAGACCAGCTCGAGCCGGTGCTCGGCGGCCCGCCCCCTGGCCTGGTTCAGGAGCCCGTTCGCGAGGTGGACGACCTGGGGCGTGGACCGGTAGTCGCGGACCAGCTTGACGACGGTGGCCTGCGGGTAGCGGGTGCGGAAGTTCAGCAGGTGGTCGGGGGTGGCGCCGGTGAAGGAGTAGATCGTCTGGCTGGCGTCGCCGACGACGCACAGGCTGTCGCGCTCGCCGAGCCACAGGTCCAGCAGCCGCTGCTGGAGGGGGCTGACGTCCTGGTACTCGTCGACGACGAAGTGCTGGTACTGGGCGCGGATCTGCTCGGCGATGTCGTGGCGGTCCTGGAGGATGCCGACGGTCAGCAGCAGCACGTCCTCGAAGTCGATCATGCCGCGGTCGCGCTTGAGCTGCTCGTATGTCCCGTAGATCTGGGCGATTTCGGCCAGGTCGCGCGGTGCCTCGCGGCCGGCCTTGAGGGCGGCCGCCGGGTAGTCGGCGGGCACGGTCTGGGTGACCTTGGCCCACTCGATCTCGCCGGTGACGTCGCGCAGCTCACCCCGGTCGAGGCGGATGCGGCAGCGCGCGCCGGCCTCGGCCACGAACTGGATCTTGCGCTCCAGCAGCCGGGGCACGTCCCCGCCGACCGCCTTGGGCCAGAAGTACTGGAGCTGGCGCAGGGCGGCGGAGTGGAAGGTGCGGGCCTGGACCCCGCCCGCGCCGAGGGCGCGCAGCCGGCCGCGCATCTCTCCCGCGGCCCGGTTGGTGAACGTGACGGCCAGCACACTGGCCGGCATGAGCTGGCCGGACTGGACCCCGTAGGCGATGCGGTGGGTGATCGCGCGGGTCTTGCCGGTACCGGCGCCGGCCAGCACGCACACGGGCCCGCGCAGGGTCGTCGCGACCTCGCGCTGCTCCGGGTCCAGGCCCAGGAGCACCGCGTCGGCCGAGTCGACGGAACCGGCGAAGGATGAGGAGTGCGTTGCTGCTGTCACCCCGCCATGCTGCCAGGTCTGGTGGGTCGGGCGGGAAATCTGTCCACAGGCCGCCCCTATCCGTAGGACGGTCGGATGGTCGGACTTGTCGGCAGCGGCACGCGTGAGCGGCTGCGGGAATGGCCGGGGCGTGCCGTACGTTCGACTACTCGGACCACCGAGACCCCACGAAGGAGAGCGCAGGATGCAGGACACGGGCACCGTCACGATGTACAGCACGACCTGGTGCGGCTACTGCCGCCGGCTGAAGACCCAGCTGGACCGGGAAGGCATCGCGTACAACGAGATCAACATCGAGCTCGACCCGGCGTCCGCGGCGTTCGTGGAAAAGGCCAACGGCGGCAACCAGACGGTTCCGACCGTTCTCGTGAAGTCCCCGGCGGGCAACGAGTCCGTCATGACGAACCCCTCGCTGGCCCAGGTCAAGCAGGCCCTCGCCGTCTGATCGCGCTCCACGGGAAGGCCCCCGCCGCGGCGGGGGCCTTCCTGTGTCAGGTGGTGGGGCCGGGCTTGGGGAGGGGCTGGCCGTACCAGCGCTCGACCAGGCGGGCGGCGATGGAGATGCCTCCCGACGGGGGGTGGACCTCACCCGATTCGATCGCCTTGCGCAGGTCCTCGCGGGAGAACCAGCGGGCCTCCTCGATCTCCTCGCCGTCCACCGTGATCCGGGAGGTGGTGGCGCGGGCGGTGAAGCCCAGCATCAGGCTGTACGGGAACGGCCACGGCTGGCTGGCCACGTACTCGACCTCGCCGACCCTGACGCCCGCCTCCTCCCATACCTCGCGGATGACGGACTGCTCGATCGACTCGCCCGGTTCGACGAACCCGGCGAGCGTGGAGAAGCGGCCCTCCGGCCAGTGCACCTGGCGTCCCAGCAGCGCGCGGTCCTGCTCGTCCGTGACCAGCATGATCACGGCCGGGTCGGTGCGCGGGTAGTGCTCGGCGCCACAGCCCGGGCAGCGGCGGATGTGTCCGGCGGCCGCGACCACGGTGCGCTCGCCGCAGCGGGAGCAGAAACGGTGCATCCGCTGCCAGTTCTCCAGCGCCACGGCGTGCACCATCAGCCCCGCGTCGCGCGGGGACAGCAGCAGTCCGGCCTCGCGCAGGCCGGCCGCGCGGGCCGACTGGTCCATGCGGCCGGGCAGCGAGTCCTTCTGCAGTGCGAAGTACCGTACGCCGTCCTCGTCGGTGCCCAGGAAGTAGCGGTGCGTCTCGGTGACCGGGGCCTCGAAGGCCGGGGTCATCACGATGCCGGTGCCCCCGTCGGGGGTGTCGTCGATCAGGACCTGGCCGCCGGAGACGACGAAGACGCGGGTCGTCGGGTGGCTCCAGGCGGCGGCCAGCCAGGCCTCGTCGAGGCGGTGGTGTGCCGCGCGGTCGATGCCGCTGGGCGCGGTCAGCGAGAGCGGGCGCTCGGTATGGATGCTCACGGGTACTTCCAACTCCCCCGGTGGTGGGACAGGCAGGTGGGCGTCAGTGGGATGTGCGGTGGGGCGCGGCCGGGTCGGAGGCCGGGCCGTACGCGGCCAGGTCGGACGCGGCCAGGTCGCCCCAGAGGTAGGCGGTCGTCTCGGCGCCCTTGAGGAGCAGATCCAGCTCGACCTTCTCGTTCGGCGAGTGCCAGCCGTCGGACGGCACGGAGATCCCGAGGAAGAGGACGGGCGCGCCCAGGACGTCCTGGAGGTCGGCCGCGGGTCCCGAGCCGCCCTCGCGGGTGAAGCGGATCTTCTGGCCGAAGGCGCGGCCCATCGCCCGTACGACCGACTGCAGCGCCGGGTGGTCCAGCGGGGTCAGGCACGGGCGGGTGGGTGCGCCGAAGATGATGGAGTGGCGGATCCCGGCCGGGACGCGGGCCGAGACCCAGTCCCTGACGGCCGCCTCGACCTCGTACGGGTCCTGCCCCGACACCAGGCGGAACGACAGCTTCAGGTGCGCGGAGGCGGGCACGATCGTCTTGCCGCCGGGGCCCTGGTAGCCGCCGCCGATGCCATTGACCTCGGCGGTCGGGCGGGCCCAGACCCGCTCCAGGGTGGAGTACCCGGCCTCGCCCGCGGCCGCGTGGGACTTGGCGGTACGGAGCCACTCGGACTCGTCGAACGGGAGCTCGGCGATCAGCGCCCGCTCGGCGTCGGTGAGCTCGGCGATGCCGTCGTAGAAGCCGGGGATGGTGACCCGTCCGTCCTCGTCGTGCAGGGCCGCGACCAGGCGGGCGGCGACGGTGGCCGGGTTGGGCACGGCTCCGCCGAAGGCGCCGGAGTGGATGTCCTGGTCCGGGCCGTGGAAGTCGATCTCGCAGTCGGCGACGCCGCGCATGCCGGTGCAGACGGTGGGGGTGGTCTCGGACCACATGCCGGTGTCGGAGACGATCACCACGTCGGCGGCGAGCTGGTCGGCGCGGGCCTCGACGAGCGTGCGGAAGTTCGGGGAGCCGGACTCCTCCTCGCCCTCGATGAGGAGCTTGAGGTTCACGGCGGGGGCGTCGGCGCCGGTGGCCGCCAGGTGGGCGCGCACGCCGAGGGTGTGGAAGAACACCTGCCCCTTGTCGTCGGCGGCGCCGCGGCCGTACATCCGGCCGTCCTTGATCACCGGCTCGAACGGGTCGGTGTGCCAGCCGTCGGCGAGGGCGGCGGGCTGCACGTCGTGGTGCCCGTAGACGAGGACGGTGGGCGCGGCCGGGTCCTCGCTCGGCCAGTGCGCGAAGACGGCCGGGGCGCCGTGCAGGGTGGTCTCCCACACCTCGGCGACCGGGAAGCCGGTCTCCTTGAGCTTCGCCGCGAGCCATTCGGCGCTGCGGCGGACGTCGCCCGCGTGCTCGGGCTGCGCCGAGACGGAGGGGATGCGGAGCCACTCGGCGAGGTCGTCGAGGAAGGCGGCGCGGTGGGTGTCGATGTACGTACGGACGACGCTGTCCGGCGGGGTGTCGCTCATGGCCCCGAGCCTAGCTGTCCGCCTGGTGGTCACCGTCGGTGCCCGATGTGCCTTGGAGGATCCGCTCAAGTCGGGCGCGGTCCGGCAGGTTGCGGGGGCGGATCACGCGGCCGCTGCGGACGTGCAGGAAGGCGGCGGTGACCTGCTCGAGCGGGGTGCCGGTGGCTTCCGCCCAGGCCAGGCGGTAGACGGCGAGCTGGAGGGGGTCGGCCTCGGTGGTGCGCCCGGTCTTCCAGTCGACGATCTCGTATCCGGTGTCCGTGCGGTAGACGGCGTCGATCCGGCCGCGGATGACCCGGCCGGCGAGGGTGAGCTGGACCGGGGCCTCCATGCGGTGGGGCGGCCGGTCGGCGTACTCGCTCCGCTCGAAGGCGGCCTTGAGGGAGTCGAGATCGGCCTCGTCGGCGACCTCCTGATCGGTTCCGGGCAGCTCGGTGGCGGGGTCGAGCACGTCGAGGAGCGGGAGCGGGAGCTCGTCGAAGCGGGACTCGACCCAGGCGTGGAAGCGGGTGCCCTGGCGCGCAGCGGGCTGCGGGGGCTTGGGCATGGGACGGGCGAGGTCGCGGGCGAAGGCCTGCTCGTCGGCGGCGAGCCGGAGCAACTGGCTGGCGGAGAGGGCAGCCGGGAGTTCGACGTCGCGGACGGCTGCGCGGGCGCGGCGCAGCTCGCCCTCCAGGGCGTCGAGGTCCCGGTCCCAGGAGGCGACGGCCCGCGCGTCCTCGGGGGTGAGCGAGGCGCCTCCGGCGGGGGGAGGGGTGGTGCCCGCTGCGGCGGGGGCGGGCACGGGCGCGGGCACGGGCACGGCTGCGCCGTCGCCGTCGCCGTGGCGGGGCCCCGGCGGGGACCAGAGGCCGGCCTCCGGCCACAGGTCGTCGTCGTACGGGGCACTGCCCCGGGGCCCGTACGGGGTCGGGCCGACGGCCGGTGTGCGGGACCCGGCGGGGCCGGCCTCGGCGGAACGGGGGCCGCCGGAACGGGAGTCGGCGGGAGCCCAGAGGTCGGCCTCCGGCCACAGGTCGTCGTCGAGGGCGGGGTCGGGCGGGCAGGGGGTCTCCCCCACCCCGCCCCTTCCCGGAACCGGGGCTTCACCCCGGGCCCCGGGGCGGGACCGGGAGCCGTCGCCCTGCGGGGCGGCGGCAGCGGGCTGCGGCTGCGCCGCGGGGCGGACGCCGTCCCGGTCCCGCCCGTCGGCCTCCGCCCCTAGGGCGGCGGAGCCGTCGGGGGTGCCGGAGGCGTCGTCCCGCGGACCGGCCGGGTCGGGCGCGGCGGCCCGCGCCTCGTCCGCCCAGGCTTCTTCCGCCCAGGGCTCTTCGGCCCAGGGGTCGTCGGCCGGCCAGGGTTCGTCCTCGTAGGACGGGTCCTCGCAGGACGGGGGCCAGAGGTAGGAGCCCTCCTCCTCCGGCGGGGCGGGGGCGGGGGCGGGGGCGGCCAGGTAGGACTCGACCAGGGCGGCCGCCGAGCGGCGCAGGGCCAGGGAGTGCGGGTCCAGGGGGAGGGGCCAGGAGTGGTCCTGGGCGGACTCGGCGGCCAGGGCCGGGTTCTCCGCGTCCGGGGCGGGCTCGTCCGCCCAGGCCTCGATCTCGCCGAACCCGGCCGCGCAGTGCTCGTACAGGGCCTGGAGGAACGGCGACGGGCCGCGGCGCCTCTTCTGGGTCGGACCCCACCAGTGGCCCGAGGCCAGGAGGAGGGAGCGCGGGCGGGTGAAGGTCACGTAGCCGAGGCGGAGTTCCTCCACGGCCTTGTGGTCCTTCAGGGCCGTCTTGAAGGACTTCAGCCCGGCCGAGGTCCAGGCCGGGTCCCCGGGCAGGGTGGGCGCGTCGCCGCGCAGCGCGTACGGGAGCACCTTCGCGTACGCGGTCCAGGCCTCCGGCGCCTTCTCCTTCGGGAAGGAGCCGGTGCAGAGGTCGGGCACCACGACCACGTCCCACTCCAGGCCCTTGGACTTGTGGGCGGTCAGGACCTTGACCGTGTTCTCCCCGCCCGGCAGGGCGTGGTCCAGGCCCTTCTCGTACTGGGCCGCCGTGCGCAGGAAGGCGAGGAACGCCAGCAGGGTCGCCTCGCCGTCCAGGGCGGCGAAGCCCGCGGCCACGTCCAGGAAGTTCGACAGGGTCTCCCGGCGGCGGGCCGCCAGCGCGTGCGGGGAGGCCGACAGCTCGACCTCGAGGCCGGTCGCGGCCAGCACCCGGTGCAGTACGTCCATCAGCGGGTCGGCGAGCGAGCGCCGCAGGTCGCGCAGCTCCTGCGCGAGGTGCGCGAAGCGGACCCGGGCCTCGGCGGAGAAGGGGAGCCCGTCGTCGGACTGGCCCGCCCCGTCCAGGAACGTCTCCAACGCGTCGGCCAGCGACACGATCTCCGCCGGGTCCACGCCCTCGACGGCCGCCGCGAGGCGCCCGTCCGGGTCCGGGTCGGCGTCTTCGCCGGCCGGCGAACGGCCCACGAGCAGGCGCGCGCGGCGCCCCAGCAGGGCCAGGTCGCGCGCGCCGATCCGCCAGCGCGGGCCGATGAGCAGCCGCACCAGGGAGGCGTTGGCGCCCGGGTCCTGGAGGACCTCGCAGACGGCGACGAGGTCCGCGACCTCGGGCAGGTGCAGCAGCCCGGACAGGCCGACCACTTCCACCGGCACGTCCCGGGCGACCAGGACGGCCTGGGTCCGCGCGAAGTCCCCGGCGGACCGGCACAGCACCGCGATCTGCCCCGGCTCCGTCCCGGTGCGGACCAGGTGGGCGACGGAGTCCCCGAGCCAGTCCAGCTCCTCGGCGTGGGTTTCCAGCAGGGCGCACCGTACCGAGCCGGCGCGCTCGGCGCCCGGCGCGGGGCGCAGCGCCTCCACCCCCTCGTGCATGGCGCGCAGCGGTGCGGCGAGCCCGTTGGCCAGGTCGAGCAGGCGGCCGCCGCTGCGCCGGTTCTCGCTGAGCGAGAAGCGGGTGGCGGGGGCGCCGTCGGCCTGCGGGAAGTGCACGGGGAAGTCGTCGAGGTTGGCCACGGAGGCGCCGCGCCAGCCGTAGATGGCCTGGCAGGGGTCGCCGACGGCGGTCACCGCGTGCCCGGTGCCTCCCCCTGGCCCTCCGGCTCCGGAGCCGAACAGCCCGGACAGCAGCAGCCGCTGCGCGACGGACGTGTCCTGGTACTCGTCGAGCAGGACCACCCGGAACTCCTCGCGCAGCAGCGCCCCGACCTCGGGCCGGGTGGTGGCGAGCTGCGCGGAGAGGGCTATCTGGTCGCTGAAGTCGAAGAGGTCGCGGGAGCGTTTGGCGGCGCGGTAGCGGACGACGAGCTCGAGCAGTTCGAGGCGGCCGCGGACGGCCTCGGGGACCTTGCGGAGGTCCTCGTTGGTGAGCTTGGCGTCGGCGAGGGTGTTCAGCAGCTCGGTGTCGTACGTCCGCAGGCGGTCCGGCTCGACCAGGTGCTCGGAGAGTTCCGCGTCCAGCGCGAGCAGGTCGCTGACCAGGTCGGGGAGGGACTTGGTGAGCGAGGGGTAGGGGCCGGGGGCCTCGCGCAGCACCTTGGCGGCGAGCTGGAAGCGGGTCGCGTCGGCGAGGAGGCGGGAGCTGGGCTCCAGGCCGATGCGCAGTCCGTGGTCCTTCAGGAGCTGCCCGGCGAAGGCGTGGTACGTCGAGATGCGCGGCTCGCCGCCGGCCGCGTCGGGCCCGGCGTCGGCCGGAGAAGGGTCCGGGTCGGTGATGCCGGCCCGGGCGAGGGCCGTGCGTACGCGCTCGGACAGCTCCCCGGCGGCCTTGTTGGTGAAGGTCAGGCCGAGGACCTGCTCGGGCGCGACCGTGCCGGTGCCCACCAGCCAGACCACGCGGGCGGCCATGACGGTGGTCTTGCCGGATCCGGCGCCCGCGACGATCACCTGGGGGGCGGGCGGTGCGGTGACGCAGGCCAGCTGTTCGGGCGTGAAGGGGATGCCGAGGAGCTCCTTGAGCTGCTCGGGGTCGGTGAGGACGGACGGACGCGCGGACACCTCAAAAGGCTAGCCGCCCGGACCGACACTCCCGCCCGGCCGTCTCACTCCACGGTCTGGCGGCCCTCCGGGCGGGCGCTGCAGGCGCTGCGGAAGGAGCAGTGGTCGCAGTGCTTGCCCGTGGCGGGCGCGAAGCGCTCGTCCAGGACCCGGCCGGCGGCGGTGGCGAGCAGGTCGCCGACCCACTCGCCGTCGAGCGGCTGCTGGGCCTGGATCTTCGGTACCTCGTCGCCGCCCTCCTTCTTGGGCGCGCCCTGGCGGAGCTGGACCAGTTCGGCGCCGCCCGGCGCGGGGCGCAGGCCGTCGAAGACCTCGTCGACGGCGCCTTCGCGCACGGCGAGCTGGTAGACGGCGAGCTGGGGGTGGCGCGCGACCTCGTCCTTGGTGGGCGCGGCCTTGCCGGTCTTGAAGTCGACGACGTACGCACGCCCCTGCGGGTCCGATTCGACCCGGTCCATGGAGCCCCGGATCCGAACGGTGTGCTCGCCGGCTTCGAGCGTGACCTCGAACGAGTGCTCCGTGGCCACGGCCGCCCGGCCCCCCCGGTCGGTGGTGTGCCAGCGCAGGAAGCGTTCGAGGGCGGCCCGGGCGTTCTCCTTCTCCTGCGCCGACTTCCAGGGCGCGTCGAAGGCGAGGGCGTCCCAGACGGAGTCGAGGCGTTCCATGAGGACGGCCAGGTCGGCGGGGGTGCGGCCGGAGGCGACCTCGTCGGCGAGGACGTGGACGACGTTGCCGAAGCCCTGCGCGGCGGTGGAGGGGGCGTCGGCCTTGACCTCGCGGCCGAGGAACCACTGGAGCGAGCAGGTGTTGGCGAGCTGGTCCAGGGCGCTGCCGGAGAGGGCGACGGGCCGGTCCCGGTCGCGCAGCGGGACGCTGCTGCGGGTGGGCTCGTACAGCCCCCACCAGCGCTGCGGGTGGGCGGCGGGGACCAGCGGGCGGTTCTCGTCGTCGGTGAGCGCGGCGAGGCGGGCCAGGCGCCGGGCGGCCGCGTCGCGCAGGGCGGGCGAGGCGTCGGGGTCGACGGTGGTGGCGCGCAGCTCGGCGACGAGGGCCGTGACGGCGAGGGGGCGGCGGGGGCGGCCGGTGACGTCCTTCGGGGTGACGCCGAGTTCGGTGAGGAAGCGGGAGGGCTGGTCGCCGTCCTCGGCCGGGGCCTTGACGGCGGTGACGACGAGGCGGTCGCGGGCGCGGGTGGCGGCGACGTAGAAGAGGCGGCGCTCTTCGGCGAGGAGCGCGCCGGGGGTGAGGGGCTCGGCGAGGCCGTCGCGGCCGATGCGGTCGGCCTCGAGGAGGGAGCCGCGGCGGCGCAGGTCGGGCCAGAGGCCCTCCTGTACGCCGGCCACGACGACCAGGGACCACTCCAGGCCCTTGGAGCGGTGGGCGGTCATCAGCCGGACCGCGTCGGGGCGGGTGGCGCGGGTCGTCAACGTGTCGGCGGCGATGTCCTCCGCCTCCAGTTGTTCGAGGAAGTTGAGGGCGCCGCGGCCGCCGGTGCGTTCTTCGGCGCGGGCGGCGGTGTCGAAGAGGGCGCAGACGGCGTCGAGGTCGCGGTCGGCGTTGCGGCCGGCGGGGCCGCCGCGGCGGGCGCTGCGCTCCAGCCGCTGGGGCCAGGGGGTGCCGTCCCAGAGGGTCCACAGGGCCTCTTCGGCGGTGCCGCCGCCCTGGAGGAGCTCGCGGGCCTTGCGCAGGAGGAGGCCGAGGCGCTGCGCGCCGCGGGCGTAGGCGGGGTCGTGGGCGGTGAGTCGTTCCGGCTCGGCGAGGGCGCGGGCGAGCAGGACGTCGGAGGGCGCGGGCACCTTGACGCCTGCGGCGCGCTCCTCGTCGCGCAGGGCGCGGCCGAGGCGGCGCAGGTCGGCGGCGTCCATCCCGCCGAGCGGTGAGCCGAGCAGCTCGATGGCGGCCTCGACGCCGATCCCGCCGGCGGGCTCGTCGCTCACCTCGTCGCCCGCGGGGGCGGAGCCCGGCGCCGCCCCGTCCGGTTCGGACACGGACGTGTCCGGGCCGGGGGCCACGTGAGCCGCGTCGGGCGTGGCCGCGGCGGCCGTGGCGGCCGTGCGGAGGGCGGTGAGGAGGGGGGCCACGGCCGGTTCGTGGCGGAGGGGGGCGTCCCCGCCGTCCGTTTCCACCGGGACGCCCGCCGTGATCAGGGCGCGCCGCATCGCCGGGAGGGTACGGCCGCCGGCGCGGACCAGTACGGCCATGTCCTGCCAGGGCACGCCGTCCTCCAGGTGGGCCCTGCGCAGGACGTCGGCGATGTTGTCCAGCTCCGCCCCGGCCGTGGGGTAGGTGTACACCTCCACCCGGCCGCCCTCCCGCGTGGCCTGGAGAGCGCGGTGCGCGCGGACCGCGGACGCGGGGAGACGGGGCAGCGGCATGCGGGTCGTGAGGAGGCGGGTGGCCGCGAGGAGGTTGGCGGCCGAGCGGCGGCCGACGGAAAGGGCCCTGACGGCCGCGCCGGGAAAGGCCGACTCGAAGTCCAGGACGTTGTTGATGTCCGCGCCGCGGAAGGCGTAGATCGACTGGTCCGGGTCGCCGAAGGCGACCAGCGTGCCGCCGGGGCCGTTCAGCGCGCGCAGCAGCCGCAGCTGGGAGGCGTCCGTGTCCTGGTACTCGTCCACGAAGATCGCGTCGTACGCGGCGGCCGCCGACGGGGTGCGCTCCGCCAGCAGGACGGCCCGGTGCAGGAGCTCCGCGTAGTCCAGGGTGCCCTGCATGTCCAGGACGTCGAGGTACTCGGAGAGGAAGGCCGCGGCCGCCTTCCAGTCCGGGCGGCCGATCCGGTCGGCGAAGGAGGAGAGGGCGGAGGGGCCCAGCCCCAGTTCGCGGGCGCGGGCGAGCACGGCGCGGACCTCGTCCGCGAAGCCGCGCGTCGTGAGCGCGGCGCGCAGGTCGTCGGGCCAGCGGATGGAGGCGACGGAGGGGATGCGGCGCTGGCCCTCCAGGAGCGTGCGGACCATCACGTCCTGCTCCGGACCCGACAGCAGGCGCAGCGGATCGGCGAAGAGGTCGGTGTCCTGGTGGGCGCGGACGAGTCCGTAGCAGAAGGAGTGGAAGGTGGTCGCCTGCGGGGCCCGCGCGCCGCCGAGCCGCAGGGCGGTCCGGTCGCGCAGTTCCACGGCCGCCTTGCGGCTGAAGGTGAGGATGAGGATGCGGGCGGGGTCCGTGCCCGCTTCCACGCGGGCGGCGACGGCCTCGACCAGCGTGGTCGTCTTCCCGGTGCCCGGTCCGGCCAGGACCAGCAGAGGTCCGGCCGTGTGGTCAACCACCGCGCGCTGCGCTGCGTCCAGGACAGGGGGGTCCACCCGTTCCGGCCCGGTGCGCACGAGGCGGTACGCGTCTGGGGTCCGCGTACGCCGCCGTTCGGTGCGGTCGGAAGGAGAGGTGATCACGTGAGCTGCCGGTCCTGGTGGGTCTTCGGGTGGCACCGCGTCGGCGGCGGCCGGAGCGGAAGAGGCAACGCTACGGCAACCGGGCGGCGCCGCGCAGTGCGTCCCCGTCCCCCGGACGGTCCTTCGCCCGGGCGCTCGACCGCCCGTACCGGCCGCACATGGCCGAAGCTGTCAGGTGTGAGCCTCGTCGCGGTCCCCGCCGCCGTCCCAGCGTGCCCGGCGCATGTCGAGCCGCGGCTCGCCGCCCGCCGTCAGGCGCAGCGGGGTGGCCTCGGCCCGGTAGTGCTCCAGGGCGCGGCGCTCGCTGCCGGGCAGCGGTACGCCGTCCGCGCGCACCACGCGCCACCAGGGCACGGCGCCTCCGTACAGGGCCATGACACGCCCGACTTGGCGCGGTCCGCCCTCGCCGAGCCACTCGGCGATGTCTCCGTACGTCATCACCCGGCCGGGCGGAATACGCTCGGCCACCTCCAGCACGTGCTCCGCGTACGCGGGCAGCTCCTCGCTCATTCGGCCCATGGTGCAGCACGGCGGCCCTCCGGTGGCGGAGGACAAGGTTCCGTACCGGCGCGCACCCTGATGCCCCGCTTGCAGGCCGGTCCGTGCCACCATCTTGCGGGCGGTGACTGGTGATACGTGATCAAGAAGAGACGGAAGTGACGACGAAGGAGCAGGGTGTGAGCCCTCCGGACGGCGCGACGGCGGACGACGACGCGACGCGCCCAGACGACGGCCCCGCCCCCCGGCCCGGACCCCTGCCCGGCAGCGGCACCGGGTCCGGCTCCGGCTCCGGCTCCGGCTCCGGCTCCGGCTCCGGCCGAGGATCCGTCAGCGGCGAGGGCGCGGAGGGTTCGCACGGGCACGACCCCAACGAAGCCGACCGGGTCGAGGTCGACGAACCGCTGCTCGCCGCCCGTGTGCACCGCCCGTCCGACCTCGTACGCCTGCTCGTCGGCATGCTCGGCATCGCAGTCGTCCTCGCCATCGCCGCCTTCGCCCACGGCACCACGGTGGGCCTCGAGGAGGACATCAACAAGGGCACCGGGGCCGCCCCCGACCTGCTGATCAAGGTCGCCGCGCTGGTGTCGAGCATCGCGGTGCTGCTGCTCCCGGTGGCCTTCGCCATCGAGCGGCTGATCAAACGCGACGGGCTGCGCATCGCCGACGGCGTGCTCGCCGCCGTCCTCGCGCACGGGCTCACCCTCGCCACCGACCTGTGGGTCTCGCAGGCCGCCCCGGCCACCATCCAGGAAGCCCTCACCCGGTCGGCCGGGGCCGGCGGGCCCCTCACCGATCCGGTGCACGGCTACCTCGCGCCCGTGATCGCGTACATGTGCGCCGTGGGGATGACCCGCAGGCCGCACTGGCGCGTCGCGCTGTGGGTGGTCCTCCTGCTCGACGCGTTCACGATGCTGGTCAGCGGCTACACCACGCCCTTCTCGATCATCCTGACCGTGCTGATCGGCTGGAGCGTCGCGTACGGGACGCTGTACGCCGTCGGCTCGCCCAATGTGCGCCCCACCGGGCAGACGCTCCTCGCGGGACTGCGCCGGGTCGGCTTCCGGCCGGTCAGCGCGATGCGCGCCGAGGTCACCGAGGGCGGCCCGGAGGCCTCCGAGGTCAGCGACCGGGGGCGGCGCTACCACGTCACCCTGGAGGACGGCCCGCCGCTCGACGTCACCGTCGTCGACCGCGAGCAGCAGGCCCAGGGCTTCTTCTACCGGGTCTGGCGCCGGCTCACCCTGCGGGGCATCACCACCCGGCGCAGCCTGCAGTCGCTGCGCCAGGCGCTGGAGCAGGAGGCGCTGCTCGCGTACGCCGCGATCGCGGCCGGGGCGAACGCGCCGAAGCTGATCGCCACCTCGGAGCTCGGCCCGGACGCCGTGATGCTCGTGTACGAGCACCTGGGCGGCCGGACCCTGGACTCCCTCTCCGACGAGGAGATCACCGACGGGCTGAGCCGCAACGCCTGGGAGCAGGTGCGGGCGCTGCAGTCGCGGCGGATCGCGCACCGGCGGCTGACCGGAGACGCCCTGGTGGTGGATCGTTCCGGCAAGGTCATCCTCACCGACCTGCGCGGCGGCGAGATCGCGGCGGGCGACCTGGTGCTCCGGATGGACATCGCCCAGCTGCTCACCACGCTCGGCCTGCGGGTCGGCGCGGAGCGGGCGGTGGCCTCGGCGGTGTCGGTGCTCGGCCCGGACGCGGTGGCGGACTGCCTGCCGCTGCTCCAGCCGATCGCGCTGAGCCGTTCCACCCGGGCCACGCTGCGCAAGCTGGCCCGGGAGCGGGCCGACCGGCAGCGGGAGGCCGTACTCGAGTCCTCGCGGGCGGCGAAGGCGGCGCGCGAGGCGGACGCCTCCGTCACCAGCCCCGCCGCGGACCGCAAGGCCGAGAAGAAGGCGCTGGACGACGCGCTGGACGGGGCCCGCGAGGAGGACCTGCTGAGCCAGATCCGCCAGCAGGTGCTGCTGATCCGCCCGCAGGCGCCGGTGGAGCCGGCCCGGCTGGAGCGGATCCGGCCGCGCACGCTGGTGTCGTTCATCGCGGGCGCGTTCGGTGCGTACTTCCTGCTGACGCAGCTCGCGCACGTGGACTTCGCGACCATCATCGGCGAGGCCCAGTGGGGCTGGGTCGGGGCGGCGCTGGCGTTCTCGGCGCTGAGCTACGTCGCGGCGGCGATGAGCCTGCTGGGCTTCGTGCCCGAGCGGGTGCCGTTCCTGCGGACCGTGGTCGCGCAGGTGGCCGGGTCGTTCGTGAAGCTGGTGGCTCCGGCCGCGGTGGGCGGTGTCGCGCTGAACACGCGGTTCCTCCAGCGGGCGGGGGTCCGGCCGGGGCTCGCGGTCGCGAGCGTGGGCGCCTCGCAGCTGTTCGGGCTGGCGAGCCACATCCTGCTGCTGCTGTCCTTCGGCTATCTGACGGGCACCGAGAAGACCCCGGAGATGACCCCGTCGCGGACGGTCATCGCGGGTCTGCTGACGGTGGCGGTGCTGGTGCTGGTGGTGACGGCGGTCCCGTTCATGCGGAAGTTCGTCGCGACGCGGGTGCGGGCGCTGTTCGCCGGGGTCGTGCCGCGCATGCTGGACGTGCTCCAGCGGCCGCAGAAGCTGGTGACCGGCATCGGCGGGATGCTGCTGCTGACGGGCTGCTTCGTGATGTGCCTGGACGCGTCGATCCGGGCGTTCGGGGGCGGCCAGGCCATCAGCTACGCGAGCATCGCGGTGGTGTTCCTCGCGGGCAACGCGCTGGGGTCGGCGGCGCCGACGCCGGGCGGTATGGGCGCGGTGGAGACCACGCTGACGCTGGGGCTGATCGCGGCGGGCCTGGAGAAGGAGGTCGCCATCTCGGCGGTCCTGCTGTTCCGTCTGATGACCTTCTGGCTGCCGGTGCTGCCGGGGTGGATCTCGTTCAACTTCCTGACCCGCAAGGAAGCGATCTAGCCTCCGGCTCGGTGTACGGGGTGCGGGTCCGGGTCCGGGTTCGGCTGCGCCGGCGCGGCCCGGGCTCCGCCCCGGACCCGCACCTGCGAGGAGGAACTCCTGGCCCGCTCCGCGGTCGGCGCGGCGGGCGAGCCCCTCACCGCTCGGGTGACGCGCTGGGACCGGGGGCCGCAGTACGGCGTCGGCCACCACGAGCGCGTGGCCCGCATCCGCGGAGCCGCCGCGAAGCTCCCGGGCCTCGCCCTGTGCGGAGCCGCGTACGAGGGCGTGGGCGTGGCCGCCTGCGTCGCCACGGGCCGCGGGGCGGCCAGGCAGCTGCTGGCCGCCTGACCGTCCCGCCGTCCCGCCGTCCCGCCGTCCCGGCGACGTCCTGCCGTCCCACCGGGCGGGCGGGACCGGCGGGCCGCCCCCCGTATGGGTCAGCGCGGAAGCGCGGGCGGCCGGGGCCGCAGAGGATGGGGGCATGCCGAGAAACGTCTTGCGGGTCACTACCGCCGCCGCACTGGCCGCCACCCTGTTCACCACCGGCGGCTGCTCCGGCGACGGCGACGGGAAGAAGACGCAGGCCGACGGGGCCAAGGAGGTCAAGCCCCTCAAGTGGGGCGAGTGCCCGGCCCCCACCCCCTTGGAGGGCGGCGGCCAGGCCCCGCCCAAGGACTGGCAGTGCGCCACCCTCGACGTCCCCCTCGACTACGCGAAACCCGAGGGCGAGACCCTCCCGATCGCCCTGATCCGGGCCAAGGCCCGCGACCGGAAAAACCGCATCGGCTCGCTCGTCTTCAACTTCGGCGGCCCCGGCGGCTCCGGCATCACCACCCTCCCCGGCGCCGCCAAGGAGTACGAGGCCCTGCGCGCCCGGTACGACCTGGTCAGCTTCGACCCCCGCGGGGTGGGCCGCAGCGTCCCCGTCCGCTGTGAGGACGACAAGCAGCTGGACAAGTACTACGCCGAGGACTCCACCCCCGACTCCGCGCCGGAGGAGCAGGCCTTCGTCAAGAACATCCGCGACTACCGGCGGGCCTGCGAGAAGAACTCCGGCAAGCTGCTCCCCCACGTCGGCACCCCCAACGCCGCCCGCGACATGGACCGCATCCGCCAGGCCCTCGGCGACGAGAAGCTGCACTACTTCGGCATCTCCTACGGAACCGAGCTCGGCGGGGTCTACGCCCACCTCTTCCCCTCGAACGTCGGGCGGGCCGTCTTCGACGCCGTCGTGGATCCGACCAAGACCGCCGAGGGCAGCGCGCTCGGCCAGGCGAAGGGCTTCCAGCTCGCCCTCGGCAACTTCGCGCAGGACTGCGTGGACCGCGGCGACGAGTGCAAGCTCCAGGGCAGCACCGCCAAGGAGATCGAAGCCAACATCATCAAGCTGCAGAAGGACCTGTCCGCCAAGCCCATCGCCGGCATCGGCGACCGGCCGCTCACCGAGAGCCAGGCGACCAACGGCATCGCCCAGGCCCTGTACTCACAGGAGCTGTGGCCGCTGCTGGAGCAGGGCCTCGACGAGGCGGACGGCGGGCAGGGCCAGCTGCTGCTCGCCCTGTCCGACGCCCTCAACGGCCGTGACGAGCAAGGGCGTTACAGCAACATCGGCGCGGCGAACACCGCCATCAACTGCGCCGACACCAAGGACCGCTACACCCTGGCCGAGACCAAGGCCAAGCTGCCGGCGTTCCGTTCGGCCTCGCCCGTCTTCGGCGACTTCCTCGGCTGGGCGATGATGAGCTGCACCGACTGGCCGGTCACGGGCGCCTCGGAGACCCCGGACGTGTCCGCCCCGGGGGCCGCCCCGATCCTGGTGATCGGCAACACCGGCGACCCGGCCACCCCGTACGAGGGCGCCCGCCGCATGGTGGAGCGGCTCGGCCCGGGCGTCGGCGTGGAGCTCACCTACAAGGGCGAGGGGCACGGCGCGTACAACAGCGGCGACCCCTGCGTGCAGGAGGCGGTGAACGCGTACCTGCTGGAGGGGAAGCAGCCCGCCGCCGGCACGGTCTGCACCGCGTCCGAGACCCCGACCGGGCCCTCGACCCAGCCCCCGACCCGATCCCCCGCCTGACCCGCCTGACCCGCCCGCCCCGGCCCGCCCCGGCCCGCCCCGGCAGGCCCACGGCACGCCGAAGGGGCCGTACCGCGCATCCCGCGCGGTACGGCCCCTTCGGGCGACTGCTTAGTAGACCGGCTTCTCGGGCTCGATCTGGTGGACCCAGCCGATCACGCCGCCGCCGACGTGGACCGCGTCGGAGAAGCCCGCGGACTTCAGGACCGCGAGGACTTCCGCACTGCGGACACCCGTCTTGCAATGCAAGACGATGCGCTTGTCCTGCGGCATGTCCTGGAGGGCGGTGCCCATCAGGAACTCGCCCTTGGGGATCAGCTTCGCGCCGGGGATCGAGACGATCTCGTACTCGTTGATCTCGCGGACGTCGATGATCTCGATGTTCTCGCCCTCGTCGATCCACTCCTTGAGCTGCTTGGGAGTGATCGTCGAGCCGGCAGCCGCCTCCTGGGCCTCCTCCGACACGACGCCGCAGAAGGCCTCGTAGTCGATGAGCTCGGTGACGGTCGGGTTCGGGCCGCAGACCGCGCAGTCCGGGTCCTTGCGGACCTTGACCTGGCGGTACTGCATCTCCAGGGCGTCGTAGATCATCAGGCGGCCGACCAGCGGCTCGCCGATGCCCGCGAGGAGCTTGATCGCCTCGTTGACCTGGATGGACCCGATGGACGCGCAGAGCACGCCCAGCACGCCGCCCTCGGCGCAGCTCGGGACCATGCCCGGCGGCGGGGGCTCCGGGTACAGGCAGCGGTAGCACGGGCCGTGCTCGGACCAGAAGACCGAGGCCTGGCCGTCGAAGCGGTAGATCGAGCCCCACACGTACGGCTTGTTCAGCAGCACGCAGGCGTCGTTGACCAGGTAGCGCGTGGCGAAGTTGTCCGTGCCGTCGACGATGAGGTCGTACTGGCTGAAGATCTCCATCACGTTCTCGGCCTCGAGCCGCTCTTCGTGAAGGACCACGTTCACGTACGGGTTGATGCCCAGCACGCTGTCGCGGGCCGACTCGGCCTTGGAACGGCCGATGTCCGCCTGGCTGTGGATGATCTGGCGCTGCAGGTTCGACTCGTCCACCTCGTCGAACTCCACGATGCCCAGCGTTCCGACGCCGGCCGCGGCCAGGTACATGAGGGCGGGCGAGCCGAGACCGCCCGCGCCCACGGCCAGCACCTTGGCGTTCTTCAGGCGCTTCTGGCCGTCCATCCCCACATCCGGGATGATCAGGTGGCGGGAGTACCGACGAACCTCGTCAACGGTGAGCTCAGCAGCTGGCTCGACCAGGGGTGGCAGCGACACGGGGACTCCGTAGATGGTGACGTCTGAACGGTGGTTCTTCCCGTAACACTGCCACGCCCGTCTTCATTCCAAGACACCCGTCCCGATCCGCGAGACGATTTCGTCCCAGTACGCGGGCATGGACGCCCAGGGGTCGCGGTCGGCCGCGCCGCGCCGGTCGGTGAACCAGATGGTGCCCGCTCCCTGCCAGCGGGCGATCCGCATGGCCTCCTCCAGGTGCGTGCGCGGCACGCCGTGGACGAGGTGGCAGAACCGCTCCGGCGGATGGTCGGCGGTCCACTCCGCGACCTGCGACCAGCGGTAGTCGGCCCAGGCCCCGGAGAAGGTGACCAGCTGGTCGGCGGCCTCCAGGTAGCCCTCGTACGGGTGCGTGCCGTGCCCGAGCACGATCCGCATGTCCTCGCCGAGGCCGCGCAGGGTGTCGGCGACCCGGCGCACCGAGGCGAGTTCGGCCTTGTCCGCCGGAGCGCCGGCGAGGTAGAAGCCTCCCACCCCGTACCAGTCGCGGAAGCGGTGGGCGTCGGAGACCAGCTCCCCGAAGGACCGCTCGCCGCCCCGCATCGCGAGGTGGCCGAGGAGCCGGGGACCGGTGCCGGCCGCGCCGCGCAGCTTGGCGGCCGCCTCCGTGCAGTGCGGGTCGGGGCGCCCGCCCGGGCCGTCCGTGACGTTGAGCACGGCCCAGTGCAGCGGGGTGCCGGGGCGGGTCAGCTCGGCCCACTCGACGGGGGCGAGCAGCGGGTGCGCATAGCCGGGGATGCCGAGACCGAGGCGGCCGGCCTCGGTCGCGGCGGCCGTGGCGGCCCCGGGCGGGGTGGTCAGATACGGCACGCCGCCTCCATCCAGATGTCCGCGAGGGACTCCTCCAGGTTGATCCGGGGCCGCCAGCCGAGCCGGTCGCGGGCGGTGCGGACGTCGGCCTGCTGCCAGGCCCCGCAGCCGTCGGGGTACGGGTACGGCTGGGGGGCCGCGGCGGCGAGCTGTTCGGCGGTGGCCTCGGAGCGGGGGGAGCCGATGGCGGCGAGACCGGCCGGGCGGCCCGGGTGCGGGTGCTGCCGGTCCCCGCCGTGCGGGACGTCCAGCTCGTGCAGGGCGCCGCCGTACCCGGCGACCCGGGCCAGTACGGCGGCCGCGTCGCGCAGCCGGACCGCGCGGCCGGTGCCGATGTTGACCACGCCCTGGGCGGCGGAGAGGGAGGCGGCGTGCACCGCCCGCGCCACGTCCCGTACGTCGACGAAGTCGCGCTGCACGCCGAGCCCGCTGAGCTTGAGCTCCCCGTCCCCGGACTGCATCGCGCGCCTCATGGCCTCGGCGAGGCGGCCGAGGGGGGATCCGGCGGGGGTGCCCGGGCCGACGGGAGAGAAGACCCGGAGCACGACGGCGTCCAGACCGGAGCCGAGCACCAGCTCGGTGGCGGCCAGTTTGCTGACCCCGTACGGCCCGCCCGGTCTCGGCACGGCGTCCTCGGCCGTGGAGGATCCGGGCTGGCTGGGCCCGTACTCGGCGGCGCAGCCGAGCTGGACGAGCCGGGCCCCGCAGCCGCTGCGGCGCAGCGATTCGCAGATGGTGGCGACGGCCACGGTGTTGTGCCGGGTGAGCTCGCGGGCTCCGCCGCGGGTGGCGCCCGCGCAGTTGATCACGACGCCGGGGTGGACGGCGTCGAGGAAGCGGGTCAGCGCACCCGGGCTGCCGGTGGCGAGGTCGAACCGGACGTCGGCGTCGTCGCCGCGGCCGAGCGCGGTGAGCTGGACGGCGGGGTCGGCGAGCAGCCGGTCGGCGACGTAGCGGCCGAGGTATCCGTTGGCTCCGATCAGCAGCACCCTCATCGCGTGGCCCCTTGGTTGGTTGGCTGGCCGGTCATCTTCTGTTTCTCCTTGCGGGTCGGTGGATGGGGCCGCGCATGGGCGGATGCGCGGGACAGGGCGAGGACCGCGTGTACGAGGAGTCCCGCGGCGGCCGCGGGAGCGGCTGCCGGGACCGGGACGAGGGCGAGTGCCAGGGCCGCGGCGACGGGGCCGCGGTGTGCGCCGTGGCGGAGCAGCAGCCTGGTCAGGAACAGCAGCAGGGCCAGCGGTACCACCGCCGCGGGCGCGGCTCCGGCGAGCGCGGCGGCCCCGGCGGCGGCCGCGGCGAACACGGCGCAGGCGGCGAGGAGCAGCGGCCGGACCCGCTCCGCGAACTCCTCCAGGGCGCGGCTCCCGGCGACCCGGGCCCGTGCCCGGGCGGCGAAGGCGGCGGCGAGCAGGTGCCCGGGGGCGACGGCCAGGGCGAGGCCGAGGGCGAGGGCGGTGCCGTGCCGGTGCGCGGCCCAGCCGGCCACGGCCGCGGTGAGCAGGTGCACTGCGTAGGGGAACCGCCCGCCTGCGGCCCGTCCGGGCCACACGAGCGCGGCGGCGGTCGCGGCCACGGCGGCGGGCCCGGCCCAGGCCGGCGCGGCGGCGGCCGTGCCGAACGCGAGGGCCCCGGGCAGCAGCGCGCAGCCGAGGCCGCGCAGCGCGGACGGCCCGGCGGGCCCCCGGGCGGGCACGGCGGCCGGCCCGTCGCCGTGCGGGGTTCGGGCGTACAGCTCCTCGGCGAGCGAGAAGACGTCCCGGTGCCGGAACCGCGCGGCGGTCCGGTCGGTGATCCCGTGCGCCTCCAGCCCGGCGGCGATCTCGAGCGGATCGACGGCCCGTTCGCACAGCGCGCGGTGGCGGTGCAGCAACGCCTTGACGGGATCACCGCCGCTTCGTCGCCGGCCCGTCTGGGGCGCAGCCCCCCGGGTGTGGGGTGCCCGGGCCCCCGGGTCCGGATGCTGCCCCGGAGCTTCGGCCCCGCCGGCGTGCGAGGCGGGGGGCCCGGCGGGTTCAGCCCCGTCGGAGCCGGTCCCGCGGAGCCCCGGCAGGCGGTCCGCACCGGTGGGCGGGTCCACGATGGTCATACCGTCGCCTCCGGAACGGGCCGGGCCCAGGTGGGGTTGGTCCAGTGGCCCGGTACCCGGGCTTCGGCGGGCCGCGCGAACGGGACCTCCCCGTCCGGCCTGGTGGACGCACCGGCGAGCAGCCGCAGGTAGATCTCCCGGAAGGCGGCCACGTTCTGTTCGACCGTGAACAGTTCCAGGGCGCGGGCCCGCGCGGCCGCGCCGAGCCGCTGCGCCCGCTCGGGATCCCGCAGCAGCGCAAGACAGGCGTCGGCCAGGGCCCGCGGGTTGCGCGGCGGGACGACGAGCCCGGTGCCGCCGATGACCTCGCGGACGGCGCCGACGTCGGTGGAGACGGTGGCCCGGCCGCAGAGCATCGCCTCGGCCAGGGTCACCGGGAAGCCCTCGATCACGGAGGACAGGACGACGACCCGCCCGGCGCCGTACGCCTCGGCCGCGGTGGGCGCGTCGGGTCCGCCGATCTCCTCGAAGGTGACGGGGTTCTCCCCGACGGTGACGGCGTCGGCGGCCTCGTCGGGGAAGAGCTGGGCGGCCAGGGAGCGGCAGTCGGCGAGGTAGCCGGGGGCCGCGGCCGCGGCGAAGATGCGCAGGCGGGTCTGCGGGGCGGCCTTGCGGACCTCCGCGAAGGCGTGCAGCAGGGCGATGAGGTCCTTGGCGGGCTCGATCCGGCCGACCCATACGAGGGTGTCGGGATCCGCGCAGTCCGCGGACTCCCCGACGGTGGCGAATCGGTCCGCCTCCATCCCGGGGTAGACCGTCCGCAGTTTGTCGCGGGTGGCCCCGCACCGCTCCTGCCAGCGCCGGGCGTGCGCGTTCCCGGGGGTCAGGAGGTCGGCCCCGGCGTAGATCTCGCCCGCCAGCCGGATGTGGAAGGCCGCGAGCAGGGCCCGCAGGGCGGGCCGGGCGTCGCGGCTCTGCTCGAGGTAGTGGGCCCGCAGCTGGACCCCGTACTCCGTGACCAGCAGCGGGACCCCGAAGAAGCGTTTGGCCAGCAGCCCGGGGAGCGCCGCGACCCCGCCGGCGGCCGCGTGGCAGACGTCGACCGCGCCGAGGCTGCCGGGCTCCTCGTACCAGTCGAGGGACAACGGCCGCAGCATCCGCTCGAGTTCGTCCGCGAACTCCAGCAGGTCGGGCACCTGCGCCATCTGCACGGTCAGCCCGGCGCCCGGTGCGCGGCAGGCGGCCTCGAGCGCCCGTACGGCGTGCTCGGAACGCAGTGCCGCGTACAGGCCGCCCTGTTCGCGGGCGAGTCCGGCGAGCGCGTACAGCCCGGCCGCGAAGGCGGGTGCCTCACCGGCGCAGATCCCGTGGACCAGTTCCCGGAAGGCATCGGCGAACCGCCGGCGCTCGCGCCGGGAGTACGTGCGCCCGTCGTCGGCGGGGGCCCACAGGGGGGCGGTCCGCACCCGGGTGACGTGCGCGGGCAGCGGGACCCTGGCGCGTTCCTGCTCGGCGCTGCGGCTCAGTGCGTAGAGCTCGAACTCGTGCTGCGGGAGCCCGCGCACGAGCCGGTCGCACCACAGCCTCGCCTCTCCCGTGGCATACGGATAACCACCTTCCGTGAGCAGTCCGATCCGCACGAGTGGCACCCCCGATCTCCCGTTCAGGCGGTCGCCGTCGGTCCGGCGACCCGCCGCGGAAGAACTCAAGCGGATACACGGAAGGCGCGACGGACGGTTGTCCGTCGCGCCACCGGAAGGGGTGAAGAGTCGTAACTTTCCCGTACGGTTCGCGTTCGAGCGCGCTACGCGGGGAAGGGTGCGGTCAACTGCCGGGGAAAACCCAGGGGTTGGGCTTGCACTGGATGCCGTCGATGTCGAGCGATTTGGTCTGCTGCTGCATGATCGGGGCGAGCGCGCCGGGCGTGCGGCAGTTCACGTGGCCGTTTCCGAGCCGGTGGCCGACCTCGTGGTTGATGAGCATCTGACGGTAGGCCAGCATCTGGTCCGGCCCGTAGGTGGCGGAGCCCTGGGCCCAGCGGTACGCGTTGATCATCACGCGGTCGGTGGCGGCGGAGTCGCAGGAGACGTTGTCGATGGTGGTGTCCAGCCCGGACTTGGCGCACCACTTCCCGGTGGTCCCGGGGCTGGCGAGGGTGATGACGAAGTCGGCCTCGCCACCCGGCACCCGCTCGAAGGTCTTCGTGCCGCCGTGTCCCCAGCTGCGGTCGTCGTTGAGCGTGCGGTGCACGGCCTCGGCGAACAGCTGCGGATCCAGGCCCAGGCCCTGCTCCACGTCGACCCGGTAGCGCACGAGCTTGCCCTTGCCGGGGGCCTTGGCCACGCCCGGCACGGTGTCGAAGGCGCCGGAGCCGGTCAGCTTCTCGTCGATCGGCAGGCGCTGGGCCATCTTCTGCTCGTACGTGAGTTCCGGCGCGGGCGCGGGTGCCTGCGCGGGCACCTCGGGCACCGGGCGCTCGTCGGAACGGGAGGCGGCCCCGTCGGCCCGGCCGTCGTCGGTGGCGGTGAGCGTGCCGCGCCGGACGGTCTCGCCGTCCGAGGACATGTGGACCGCGACGACGACGGCGAGGACGGTGGTGACGGCGGCGGCGGCCATGCCGGTGTAGGTGCGGGCCTTGGTGCCGCGGCCGGAGCCGGGCCGGTCCGGGTCCACGGGTGCGTCGGCCGGCTTGCGCGGGCCGGGCACGCGGCGGTGCGCACCGGTGGAGGTGACGGGATCGAGGTCGGGGACCGCGACCGGTACCGGTCCGGCGGCGGGGCCGGGGGCCGGCGCACCCAGGGTGACCTGAGGGAAGCCGACCGCAGGGGTGCCGTAGGCCGGGGTGTCGCCGTCCATCAGAGCGGTCGCGGTCCGGGGGCGCGGGACCCCGCGCCAGTCCCCGTACACGGAGCCGGAGCCGGCTCCCCAGGCGCCGCCGGGCTCGTGCTGCTGGGGGTGGCCGCCGGGGACGGGCCGCTCCTCGGGCACGTATCCCTGGTGCGTGACGGTGCTTTCGGGGGGTTCGGGCCACGGCCGGGTGCGTTCCCCGTACTCCGGCGGCCGCACGGGGGGCTGCCGGTACGACTGCCCGTACGCCTCTTCGTGGGGCTGTCCGTACTGCCGAGGGGCCCGTGCGGGCGCGGGCGTGGGCGCGGGAGCAGGTGCGGGCGCCTTGCGACTATGTCGTCCCACGGTCCTCAGCCTCTGCCGTCTTCGGTATCTCGGAGCAGGTCCCGGAAGGCGGCTGCCACCACCTCGGGGTACTCCATCATCGCCACGTGCCCCGCCTCGGGCAGGCACAGCAGCCGCGAGCCCCGGAAGGCAGCGGCCGCCCTGCGCGCCATACGGTACGAGACGAGCTGGTCCCTGCCACCGTAGACCAGCAGGGTCGGTGCGAGTACCCGCTGTGCCTGCCGCCACAATCCGTGCTGGCCGCCGAGGGTATAGGCGTCGACGATGCCGCGCGAGGAGCGGGTCAGGGCCTCCCAGAAGTACGGCAGCGCCATCCGCCGCTCCATCTCCGCGACCGCGTTGCGGAACCCCTCCGGTGTCACCCGCGAGGGGTCCCCGTAGCAGAGCTCCGTCACCCCCAGGGTGCGCTGCTCGGCGGTCAGGCCCTGCGCGACCCGGCCCAGCAGCGCGGCCATCCCCGGTACGGCGAGCAGCGCGGTCGGCACGGCCGATTTCTGCACGCGCAGTTCGGGCAGGGCGGGCGAGACCAGCGTGAGGCTGCGCACGAGGTCGGGCCGGACGGCGGCGACGCGGGTGGAAATGGCGCCGCCGAGGGAGTTCCCGAAGAGGTGGACCGGCCCGCGTCCGGCGGAGTCGAGGTACCGGATGACCGCGCGGGCGAACGCCGTGACGGAGTAGTCCTTGCCGGCGGGCGGCGGGGACCAGCCGAAGCCGGGCAGGTCGAGGGCCTCGCCGTCGACGGTGTCCGCCAGCCGCTCCATGAGGTCCGACCAGTTCTGCGAGGAACCGCCGAGTCCGTGGACGAACAGCGCGGGCGGCAGATCCGTACGGACAGGCGGGCGCACCCGGACGGCCAGTTCCAGCCCGGGCAGCGCGACGGTGCGCAGCTGCTCTCCCTCGGCCACCCGGACCGCTCCCGCCGGGGCGGAGGGTTCGGCGGTGGACCGTACACCCGGCAGCTCGGTCGAAGACATGCGGCAATGTTACGAGACGATCACGCCGGTCTCCTTGTGTTCGCGGTCACAGCCGCATGGCGATCCGCATAGCGGGGTATCCGCAAGCCTCCTAGGCTCGTACTGAACACAAGGAAGCGAGGGGAGCGGCATGACTGTCGACCCTGCGGAGCCGGACACCTTCCGGGAGCCCTTTCCGGAAGTCGTCGACCCTGAGGCGCCCGAGGCGGACCTGGCGGAGCAGCTGACCGAGGTGGGCCCGTCGGAGGACGACGACCGGGTCACCGGCGTGGATCGCGGCGAGGCCAATGACGGCGACGCCGTGGAGCAGGCCAAGGTGGTGCCCCTGGACGAGGACGACTACCGCTGACCAGCGCGTCCGACCGGTCCGTACCGCGAGAAAACTCGGCCTGAACCCACCAGATTCGGTTACCGAAAAGTACGATGGCGGCGCGGCGCAGAGCGCACTGTGTTCTTAGAGAAAGTGGGAGGCGGCGTGACAGCCATCGAGCAGACCGAGGCAGCGCGTCCGCGGGGCACGCGACTGCCGCGCCGGGCCCGGCGCAACCAGCTGCTGGGCGCTGCGCAGGAGGTCTTCGTCGCGCAGGGGTACCACGCCGCGGCCATGGACGACATCGCGGAGCGGGCCGGCGTGAGCAAGCCGGTGCTGTACCAGCACTTCCCCGGCAAGCTCGACCTCTACCTGGCGCTGCTGGACCAGCACTGCGAGGCCCTGCTGCTGGCCGTGCGCACGGCGCTCGCGTCGACGACCGACAACAAGCTGCGCGTGGCCGCGACGATGGACGCCTACTTCGCGTACGTGGAGGACGAGGGCGGCGCCTTCCGGCTGGTCTTCGAGTCCGACCTGACGAACGAGCCGGCCGTGCGCGAGCGCGTGGACCGGGTCTCGCTCCAGTGCGCCGAGGCCATCTCCGACGTGATCGCCGAGGACACCGGCCTGTCGAAGGACGAGTCGATGCTGCTGGCCGTGGGTCTGGGCGGGGTCTCGCAGGTGGTGGCCCGCTACTGGCTGTCCAGCGAGAGCCCGGTCGCCCGGGACACGGCGGTGGGGCTGCTGACCTCGCTGGCCTGGCGCGGTATCGCGGGTTTCCCGCTGCACGGCAGCGAGCACGGCAGCGAGCAGGGCTCCGAGGGCTGAACCGGCGGAGGGCCGCCTGCGCTGTTCGCTGCGAGCGTGTCCGCTCCGCGCGGTTCCCGTCCCCTCTCCGGGCTAATGTGGACCGCGTACGGCGCGGCTGATCGCGCGAACCGGACCGTCGGAGGGACAAAGCCGTGGAGGTCAAGATCGGCGTGCAGCACGCACCCCGGGAGATCGTGCTGGAGAGCGACCTGAGCGCCGAGGAGCTGGAGAGCATCGTCGCTGCCGCGCTGTCCGGCACGGCGCCGCTGCTCAGCCTCACCGACACCAAGGGCCGCAAGGTCCTGGTGCCGTCCGACCGCCTGTCGTACGTCGACCTGGGCGAGCCGAGCACGCGCAAGGTCGGCTTCGGAGCGCTCTGACGCCTGGCACCTGACGTGCCGAGAACTGTCTGAAACGGCCCGGCGGTTGATTCCGCCGGGCCGTTTCCGTGTCTTCCGCTTCGGGTAGGACGGCAGTGACGGCGTTTGCCCTGATGTGTGGGAGGGACTTCATGCTGCTGATGGAAGTGCTCGGCTCGGCCCTGCTGGGGCTGGCCCTGTCCGCGACAGCCGCCCGCACGCTCGCCCGCCGGCTGCCCGCCCTGCGCGTGGTGCTGGTCAGCGGGGTGCTCGGGGCGCTGTTCGGGGCCTATCTGACGCACTTCGCACTCGGCCCCGGGCACAACACCCTGACCGCGACCTTCCTCGGCGCCGTGCTGGTGTCGGCGGTGGTGCTGTCCCTGCTGCTCCGGCCCGCCGCCGGGCCCCGCAGGCCCCCGCACCGGACTCCGTTTTCGCTCCCGACCCGGGGCTGACCCCTGACATAGGGGCTGACGCACGACAGGGGAAAGGCCCCGGCGCGGAATGATCCGTGCCGGGGCCTTTCCTGCGTCGGGCGCCGGGTGTTACGCGGCGAGGCCGAGGGCCGCCATCCGCTTGGTGTGGGCCTTGGTGATCCGGGTGAACATCTCGCCGACGGCCGCGAGGTCGAAACCGGCGGCCATCCCGTCGACTCCGCCGACGAGCATGGTGGAGAGCGCGTCGCGCTCGGCGACCACGCGCTGGGCCTGCGAGAGGGCCTCGCCCATCAGCCGGCGGGCCCACAGCGCGAGGCGGCCGCCGCAGCGCGGGTCCGCCTCGATGGCGGCGCGGACCTTCTCCACGGCGAAGTTGCCGTGGCCGGTGTCGTCGAGCACGCCGAGCACGAGCGCGCGGGTGTCGGTGTCCAGGTGGCTGGCGACCTCGCGGTAGAAGTCGCTGGCGATCGAGTCGCCGACGTAGGCCTTGACCAGGCCCTCCAGCCAGTCCGAGGGTGCGGTCTGGCGGTGGAAGTCGTCCACGCCCTTGGCGAAGGGCTCCATGGCGGCGGTGGGCTCGACGTCGATCGCCGCGAGCCGGTCGCGCAGCCGCTCGAAGTGGTGGAACTCGGCGGAGGCCATGGCGGCGAGCTCGGCCTTGTCGTCGAGGGTGGGCGCGAGCTTCGCGTCCTCCGCGAGGCGCTCGAAGGCCGCGAGCTCTCCGTACGCGAGCGCGCCGAGCAGGTCCACGACGGCGGCCCGGTACTGCGGCGAGGCGGAAGCGGCCGCCCAGTCCTGGGCGGCGATGCCCACGGCTTCGGCGGGGGTGCCGTCGTCGGCGGGCGTGGCGTTTTCTACGGTCGACATGCTCCGCACAATAGCCCGCCGAATGGCGTCTCAAGTCACCACGCCTGGTCACTGCCGGTCTGCCTAAACGTGCCGCGGTGATGAATTCGCCCGACACAGCTGCGCGATTCCGGGGTACAGTGGTAATGCGCCTGCCGGATACTCGGCGGGCCATCCGAATGAGGATGCCCGGTCGGTGGCCCGATCGGCTCCAAACCGACCGCCCTCAGTGGTGTGGTGTGTACGCACATGCGTGCCTCCCCGCACGAGGGGCCCCCTCAGCGGCAAGAGCGCTTGAGCGACGGCAGTGGTCCCGCGCAGCTTCGTACGTAGAAGTACGGCATAGCCAGGCACGGTACGACCCCCTTCGCCGCCTCGGGCCGCGTCTCACAGAAGAGGCAGCACCCTGACTACGTTCCGAGACCTCGGGATTCTCCCCGAGACCGCCGAAGCCCTCGAGGCCGTCGGCATCGTGTCCCCCTTCCCGATCCAGGAGATGACCCTCCCCGTCGCCCTTTCCGGCACGGACGTCATCGGCCAGGCCAAGACCGGAACCGGCAAGACGCTCGGTTTCGGCCTTCCGCTGCTGGAGCGGGTCACCGTCCCCGCGGACGTCGAGGCGGGCCGGGCCAAGCCCGAGCAGCTGACCGACGCCCCGCAGGCCCTCGTGGTGGTTCCGACCCGCGAGCTGTGCACCCAGGTCACCAACGACCTCCTGACCGCGGGCAAGGTCCGCAACGTCCGCGTCCTCGCCATATACGGCGGCCGCGCGTACGAGCCGCAGGTCGAGGCGCTCAAGAAGGGCGTCGACATCATCGTCGGCACCCCGGGCCGCCTGCTCGACCTGGCCGGCCAGAAGAAGCTGGACCTCTCGCACGTCCGCGCGCTGGTCCTCGACGAGGCCGACGAGATGCTCGACCTGGGCTTCCTGCCCGACGTCGAGAAGATCATGAACTACCTGCCGCCGAAGCGTCAGACCATGCTGTTCTCGGCGACCATGCCGGGCGCGGTCATCGGCCTGGCCCGCCGGTACATGTCGCAGCCGACGCACATCCGCGCCGTCTCCGAGGACGGCGAGGGCGCGACCGTCGCCAACATCACGCAGCACGTCTTCCGTGCGCACAACATGGACAAGCCGGAGCTCGTCTCCCGCATCCTGCAGGCCGAGGGCCGCGGCCTGGCCATGATCTTCTGCCGTACCAAGCGCACGGCGGCCGACATCGCCGAGCAGCTGGAGAAGCGCGGCTTCGCCTCGGGCGCCGTCCACGGCGACCTGGGCCAGGGTGCGCGCGAGCAGGCGCTGCGCGCGTTCCGCAACGGCAAGGTCGACGTGCTGGTGTGCACCGACGTCGCCGCGCGCGGTATCGATGTCGAGGGTGTGACCCACGTCATCAACTACCAGACGCCCGAGGACGAGAAGACCTTCCTGCACCGCGTGGGCCGCACCGGCCGCGCGGGCAACAAGGGCATCGCCGTCACCCTGGTCGACTGGGACGACATCCCGCGCTGGCAGCTGATCAACAAGGCGCTGGAGCTGGACTTCCACGACCCGGTCGAGACGTACTCCACCTCCCCGCACCTGTACGAGCAGCTGGACATCCCGGCCGGCACCAAGGGCATCCTGCCGCGCGCCGAGCGCACGCGGGCCGGCCTGAAGGCCGAGGACGTCGAGGACCTGGGCGAGACCGGCGGCCGCGGTGGCCGCGGCTCCCGCGGTCCGGCCGCCGCCGCCGTGGTGACGGAGGAGCGTCCCGCGCGTACCCGTACGCCGCGCCAGCGCCGCCGTACCCGTGGCGGTTCGGAGCTGGGCTCCGAGGCCGCCGCCGCTCCCGCTCCCGTGGCCGAGGCTTCGGAGGCACCGGCCGCCGACGAACCGCGCAGGCCGCGCCGCCGCCGCACCCGTGTGGGCGCGGTGCCGGCCCAGGCCGTCGAGGCCGTGTCGGTCGTCGAGGCGGCTCCGGTGGTCGAGGCGGCTCCGGTCGCGGTGGCCGCTCCGGTCGTCGAGGCCGCTCCGGTCGCGGTGGCCGAGGAGGCTCCGGCCAAGCCGAAGCGCACCCGCACCCGCAAGGCCGTCGCCGCCGTCGCCGAGGCGGCCGTGGTCGAGGCCCCCGCCGAAGAGGCGCCGGTCAAGCCGAAGCGCACCCGGACCCGCAAGGCCGTCGAGGCCGCTCCGGAGCCGGACTTCCAGACGGCCGCGCCCGTGGAGCCGGTCAAGGCCCGCCCCGTGCGCACCCGGACCCGCAAGGTCGCCGAGGCGGCCCCGGAGCCGGACTTCCAGATGGCCCCGCCCGTGGAGCCGGTCAAGGCCCGCCCCGCGCGCACCCGGACCCGCAAGGCCGCCGAGGCCGCTCCGCAGGCTCCGGCCGCCGCGGTCGCCGAGGAGGCCCCGGCCAAGCCGAAGCGCACCCGCACCCGCAAGGCCGCGGCCGCTCCGGAGGCGTAAGCACCGGTTCGATGGCCCGGCTCCCCGTCCAGGGGGCCGGGCCATCGGCGTACCGGCGTACAGGCCTCCCGCGGAACCGCCGTGGCGACCGGCCAGTAACGTGAGTCGTATGAGCAAGCCGCCGCGCCTCACCCTGCCCCCGCGCGCCCGCGCGTACCTCCTCGACACCGCCCGTGGCGCGTTCGCCGTCCACGAGGCCGGTGCGCCCGTGCGCGGGACCGCCCTGCTGGTCCCCGGGTTCACGGGCAGCAAGGAGGACTTCATCGGCCTCCTGGAGCCGCTCGCCGACGCCGGCTACCGCGTCGTCGCCGTCGACGGCCGCGGCCAGTACGAGAGCGCGGGCCCGCGCGAGGAGTCGGCGTACGCGCTGGAGGAGCTGGCGCGGGACGTCCTCGCGCAGGCCGCCGCGCTGGACGCGGGCCCGGTCCACCTGGTCGGGCACTCCCTCGGCGGGCTGATCTCGCGCGCCGCCGTGCTCCGCGACGCCTCCCCCTTCGCCTCGCTCACCCTGATGAGCAGCGGGCCCGCGGCGATCTCCGAGGAGCAGCAGGCGCGTACGAAGATGCTGGTCGCTGCCTTGGAGGCGCTGCGCGAGGACATGGCGGCGGTGTGGGAGGCGATGCGCGCCCAGGATCCCGCGGACGCCGTCCCGGATGCGCCCGAGCTGGCGCGGTTCCTGCGCGAGCGGTGGCTGGCCACCGTCCCCGAGCAGCTGATCGCGACCGGGCGGGTCCTGATCGGCGAGCCGGACCGGGTCGCGGAGCTGGCGGCCGTGCCGCTCCCCAAGCTGGTGCTGTCCGGAGCCGTCGACTACGCCTGGCCGGTGCCGCTGATGGACGACATGGCGGACCGCCTGAGCGCTTCTCGTGTGGTCGTCCAGGGCGCCGAGCACTCGCCGAACGCGGAGAAGCCGCAGGTCACGGCCAGGGCACTGGCCGCGTTCTGGGACTCCCGACCCTCAGTAGTTAGCGAGTGAAAAAATTTCCTTAGCGTAGGGAATGTTTGCCCTCTACACTTCGTTATACCTACGCAAGGAGAAACACCGACGAAGGGAGAAGCCCCATGCGCTTCGAGATTCTGCGCCTGGACGATGTCGACGGAAGCGCCGTGGACAGCACCGTCGTGGACGCGGCCTCCGTCAACCGGATCGTGCAGCAGGCCGCGGCCATAGGCCAGCGCATCCTGATCCGACCGGCTGCGACGGCGTCCTGCTGACGCCCTGACACACCGCACGGACGTAGACGCCCCCACACCGGACCGGTGCGGGGGCGTTCGCATGTCCACGGCAGCCTGGCGTGCCGGCCGCGTCAGGCGCCGCGTACGACCTGGAGCACGCCGTTGATGATCTGCTGGACGGCGATCGCGGAGAGCATCATGCCGGCGAGCCGCGTCACCAGGACCACGCCGCCGTCCCGGATGACCCGGATGATCACCAGCGAGTAGCGCATGGTCAGCCACAGCACGACGTGCATGGCGATGATCGCGCACCAGACCGAGACCGGGCCGCCGACCCCGTCGGCCTTCTGCACGGCCAGGATCACGGACACGATCGCACCGGGACCGGCCAGCAGCGGCATGCCCAGCGGGACGAGGGCGACGTTGACGTCCTTGGTCTGCTTGGGTTCGTCGGTCTTGCCGGTGAGCAGGTCGAGCGCGATGAGCAGGAGCAGCAGACCACCGGCGATCATCAGCGCCGGGACGGAGACGTGCAGGTAGTCCAGGATCTGCTGGCCGCAGATCCCGAAGACCGCGATGACCCCGAAGGCCACGCAGACGGCCTGCCAGGCCATCTTGCGCTGCACCTTGGCGGGCCGCCCGGAGGTCAGGGCGAGGAAGATCGGCGTGATCCCCGGGGGGTCCATAATCACAAAAAGCGTGAGAAAAAGGGATCCGAAGACGGCGAAGTCGAACACAGTGATGCCTTGCAGGAGAGGGGTGTCGCGAAAAGAACGCGCAGAGAAAGGGGTGGGACGGGTGGAGCGGAGCCCGGGGCTCGCTAGCTTTCGCGTCCGCCGGCGCCGGGCACCGGGAAGGCCCCGGTCGCGCGGCGCGTGATCTCGCCGTAGATCTCGGGGTCGGTCGTGTACTCCCCGAGCCGGCAGGTCTTGCGGCTGCCGTGGTAGTCGCTGGAGCCGGTGGTCAGCAGTCCGAGGTCCGCCGCCAGGCCGCGCAGCCGCGCGCGGGTGTCGGTGTCGTGGTCCATGTGGTCCACCTCGATGCCGTCCAGGCCCGCGGCCGCCAGCTCGGCTATCGCGGCCTCGGGCACGCACTGCCCGCGCTTGACGGCGGCGGGGTGGGCGAAGACCGTGACGCCGCCGGCCGCCTTGACCAGGCGGATGGCGTCGAACGGGTCGAGTTCGTGCTTCTCGGCGTAGGCGCGGCCGCCGTCGGCGAGCCAGTCGGGCGTGAAGGCGTCCGAGACGGTGGGCACGACGCCCAGCTCGACCAGCGCGGTCGCGAGGTGCGGCCGCCCCACGGAGCCGTCGCCGGCGATCCGGGCCACCTGCTCCCAGGTGACGTCCACGCCGAGCGCCTGGAGCTTGCCCACCATGGCCTGGGCGCGCGGGGTGCGGTCGTCGCGCACGAGTTCCCGCTCGCGGGCCAGCTCGGGCTCCTCGGGGTCGAAGAGGTACGCGAGCATGTGCAGCCCGACCCCGTCGAGCCGGCAGGACAGCTCGGCGCCGGTCACCAGGGTCAGCCCGGCGGGCAGTGCGGCGATGGCCTCGGCGTATCCCCGCACGGTGTCGTGGTCGGTCAGCGCGACCACGTCCAGCCCCGCCCGGGCGGCCTTGCGCACCAGCTCGGCGGGGGTGTCCGTACCGTCGGAAGCCGTGGAGTGGGTGTGCAGGTCGATGCGCACAGCCGGGCTCCAGGGGTGGTGGTACGGAAGGGGGGCACTCCAGGATAACCGGGCCGAAGGAGCCCCCGGGCAGCGGGCCCGCGGGCCGGGCAGCCCCTTACGGCTCCGCCCGGCCGGCGGGATCCGGAAGAGACGGCCTAGCCGGGTCCCAGGATGCGCGGGCTGAGCGCCCCGCACGGCAGGAGCTCTATCTCGGCTCCCGCGTCGCGGAGGTCGGTGAGGACCAGCTCGTCGTACATCAGCAGGCTCGTCTGCTCCGGCCAGACGATCGCCCAGAGCCACAGGCCCCGCGCCTCTCCCGCGAAGACGGCCCGGTCGTCGGGGGCTCCGTTGAGGTGCCACAGCGGTGTCGGGCGGCCGGCCGCGACCACCTTGGCGTGCGGCGGCGCCGATACGTCGATGTGCGGGCCGGGGTCCGGGCCGTCGATGCCCGCGAACCGTGCGCCGAGCCCCACTCCCAGCTCCTCGGCCACCAGCAGGAGCTCACCCATGCCGCCCAGCGGGCCGGGACCCGAACAGGCCACGGCCGTCGCCCGGCCCCCGCTGCGGTCGTCGCCGGCGGAGGCGACCCCGGTGAACAGCCACCCCACCGGCAACGGCCACGGCATCCACACCGGCACCCGCGTCCGGCGCGCGACCACGGTCAGGCCTTCGACGCTGGGCGGGATCACCGGCTGCAGAGGGTAGACAGCGCCGTGCACCTCGCACTGCCAGGAGTCGGAGAAGAGACCGGGCGCTCTGACCCGGCCACCGCACTTCGGGCAACTTGGTTCGCCCCTCATAAGAAGCCACGCTCCTCCCCGCCCGGCGCGCCGTCAAGACGCGATCACCCGTCCGGGCTCAGTCCAGTGCGACTGCGGTACGCAGAGGATCCCGCAGATCCGTGCCGCGCGCGAGCCAGCGTTCCTGGAGAGCGGCTGCCCCGTGCACCCGTTTCCACGCGGCCTCGTTCGCGGTCATGGGCAGCAGCGGCAGGAACCGCACCGGGTCCATGGGCTCGTCCAGCTCCAGGTCCTCCACCAGGCCCCCGGGCTCCCCCACCAGGACGGAGCTGAACGGCGCGCCCTCCCAGAGCGGTTCGCCCACCTCCAGCGAGGCGCCGGGGGCCACGATCAGCCCCTCGACCTGCGGGGAGGCGGCCAGTACCGCGAGCGGCCTGAGGAGTTTGTCGGTGGGCGCCAGGCCGCCCCGTACGGTCAGCACCAGCTCGGCGCGCGGACCGCGGACGGGGTCGGCGACCACGGCGGTCGGATCGGTCATCGGGTGCGCGGACATCCCGAGGGTCGCGTACCGCACGAGGTCGCCCTCGGCGAAGCGGAGTACCTCGATGCGGTCGGTGCCCAGGAAGGTGACGGCGGCGCGTGCGTCGGGTACGCCGAACGCGGTGCACAGCCGAGCCTCCACGAGGGCCAGAATTTCTGCCATGGAGCGAGCATAGAACTCGTATCCGCCGGGTAAAGGACGCGTCTTGACCATCCGTCGGCTGATACTGTTGACAGCTGGTCGGGGCCGCGCTGAACAAGCGCTGATGGCATGTCCCCGGCGATAGGACGTCCCTCACGGGGGACCGGCCGGAGGAGGTGGGGCTGCGATGGATCGAAGTCGATCGTGCAGTACCAATCGCTCTTCCGCTTCTGTGACGGGCGCCTCACGCCCCCTTTGATCTCCTGATCAGTAGAAGAGCGACGGCAGAACTTTGTCCTCCGTCCTGCTTCCCTCTCCTGCCCGGGCCTGCCCGCCCGCGGTCGTGGAGGGTCTCCCACCCGTACGGTCCACAGCCGTGCGCGCGAAGGAGCCTGCCATGTCGATGCTGCCCTACCTGCGTGCGGCCGTCCGTCCGTCGCTGCGCAAGTCCACCCCGGCCCAGCCCGGATACGACACCACCCGCGACCCGTCGGCGAGCAGCGCCGTGGTCGACTGCGCCGTGTACCGCGACGGCCGGCGCGTCCTCGGACCCGCCTGCCTGACGCCCCGTGAGGCGATCCGGCGGGTCCGCGAGGACGGCGGCTTCGTCTGGATCGGCCTCCACGAGCCGACGGAACAGGAGTTCGCCGGGATCGCGGCCACCTTCGGCCTGCACCCGCTGGCGGTGGAGGACGCCGTGCACGCGCACCAGCGGCCGAAGCTGGAGCGTTACGACGACACCCTGTTCACCGTCTTCAAGACGATCCACTACGTGGAGCACGCCGAACTCACCGCCACCAGCGAGGTGGTGGAGACCGGCGAGGTGATGTGCTTCACCGGCCCCGATTTCGTCATCACCGTCCGGCACGGCGGGCAGGGCTCCCTCAAGGGGCTGCGCCACCGCCTCCAGGACGACACCGCTCTGCTGTCCAAGGGCCCCTCGGCCGTGCTGCACTCCCTCGCCGACCACGTCGTCGACGGGTACGTCGCCGTCGCCGCGGCCGTCCAGGACGACATCGACGAGGTGGAGAGCGAGGTCTTCGCCGCGCCCGCGAAGGGCGCCGCGCGCGGCGGCGACGCGGGCCGCATCTACCAGCTCAAGCGCGAGGTGATGGAGTTCAAGCGGGCGGTCGCGCCGCTGCTCCGTCCGATGGAGCTGCTCAGCGAGCGGCCCATGCGGCTGGTGGACCCGGACATCCAGAAGTACTTCCGGGACGTCGCCGACCACCTGGCGCGGGTGCACGAGCAGGTGGTGGGCTTCGACGAGCTGCTGAACTCGATCCTCCAGGCCAATCTGGCGCAGGCGACCGTCGCCCAGAACGAGGACATGCGCAAGATCACCTCCTGGGCGGCGATCATCGCCGTACCGACGATGATCTGCGGGGTCTACGGGATGAACTTCGACCACATGCCCGAGCTCCAGTGGAAGTACGGCTATCCGATGGTGATGGCCTCGATCGTCGGCATCTGCTTCACCATCCACCGGACGCTGCGCCGCCACGGCTGGCTCTGAGGCCGCGGCGGGCCTCCCCTACTCTGGTGCGCATGACTCTCAGCGCGCTCGACCTGGCCCTCGTCGAGGAGGCCACCAAGAAGTCCGGCCTGATCTGGGTCCGCGGGACCGGGGCCGACCGTGCCCTGTGGCACGCCTGGGTGGACGGGGCGGCCCACGTCCTGGGCGACGGGCCCGGCGAGCAGCCGTTCCCGGGGCTCGCCGACGGCGCGAGCGCCGAGGTGACCGTGCGCAGCAAGGACAAGGGCGGCCGGCTGGTGGCCTGGACGGCGACCGTACGGGAGCTCGCGCCGCGCGGCGAGGAGTGGGCGGCCGCCGTCGCCGAGCTCAAGGGCAAGCGGCTGAACGCGCCCGACTCGGAGGAGATGACCGAGCGGTGGGCGCGGGAGTGCCGCCTGCTGCGCCTGGAGCCGGAGTCGGTCCGCACGGAACTGCCCTCCGGCTCGCTGGCCGCGGCCCCGCTGGCCTCGCCCGCGACCACCCGCAAGCCGATCCCGGCGCACCTGCCGAAGCTGCTGCTGAAGCGGAAGAAGGCCGCCCGGTAGAAGCGGCTACGGCTTGGTCGGGTTCGAGCCCTGCCCGGAGCCCTTGGTCTCGCTCTCCTTCGTCGTGGGCAGCTGGGACCCGTAGTCGACGGTCTGGTCCTGCGCGGGCGGGTCGAGCGGGAAGGCCTTGCCCCACTCCGCGAGTTCCACCCGGCCGGCGCCGCCCGCGCGTTCCATCAGCAGCGGGTACGGGGTCCCCTCCAGGGAGACCGAGAGCTTGCCGCCCTTGCCCTGGTCGGCCGTGACCTGGACCGCGCGGGTGTGCCCGACCTTGGTGTAGGAGCCCTTGGCGAGCTTGCCCTCGAGGCCCAGCAGCCCGTCCAGCAGGACGTCCATGTCGGTGAACCCGCGGAACTGCTTGTAGGAGGGGTCCCCCTCGGGGACCTTCACGTACTTGTCGCCGAGCTTCCCGGCCGAGTCGGACTGGCCCCAGAAGGCCGCGCTCGCCTTCAGGTACAGCTGCTCCCCCACCCGCAGCAGCTGGAAGGTGTCGTCCTGGGACTTCACCTCGCCGGAGCCGCCGTCCGACTTCAGCCGCATGTCGAGGGTGAAGGACTTGCCGCCGCTCACCAGCGTCCCGGACAGGTGCACCGAGTCCGCCTCCGTGGCGGCCGCCTTCGCCTTCGCCTCGATCTTGTCGGCGGAGAGCTTGCCGATCCCGTTCGTGCCCTCGTCGGGATCGTCCCCGCAGCCCGTACCGGTGACGGCGAGGCCTGCGCACAGCGCACCGATGAAGGCGGCCCGGCGCAGCCGCGCGGCAGGGAAGTAGGCGGTCACGTGCGAGTGCCTCTCGTCGGTCGTCTGCGGCCAGCAGGCAGCGTACCCGCCCGTGGACCGGCCGCCGCCAACCCCCCGGGGGACCCCGTGCGGACCGCCCCACCAGGACGGTTGCGCGGGGCAAGGGCTAGCCTGAGGGGCGGCAGGACTGTTGATTGACGCGTCTGGAGGCGCTCGGATGGCTGCAGGCGCCCCGCGGATCTTCGTCTCGCATCTGTCGGGTGTGCCCGTCTTCGACCCCAACGGCGACCAGGTGGGCCGGGTCCGCGACCTCGTGGCGATGCTGCGCGTCGGCGGCCGCCCGCCGCGGCTGCTGGGCCTGGTGGTCGAGGTGGTCAGCCGGCGCCGGATCTTCCTGCCCATGACCCGGGTCACCGGCGTGGAGTCCGGGCAGGTCATCACCACCGGCGTGGTCAACATGCGGCGCTTCGAGCAGCGCCCCACCGAGCGGCTGGTCCTGGGGGAGCTCCTGGACCGGCGGGTGACGCTGGTCGCGAGCGGCGAGGAGGTCACCGTCCTCGACGTGGCCATCCAGCAGCTGCCGGCCCGCCGCGACTGGGAGATCGATCGCATTTTCGTACGGAAGGGCAAGTCGGGGGCGCTGCGGCGACGCGGCGAGACCCTGACGGTGGAGTGGTCGGCGGTGACGGGCTTCTCGCTGGAGGAGCACGGGCAGGGCGCCGAGAACCTGGTCGCCACCTTCGAGCAGATGCGCCCGGCCGACGTGGCGAACGTGCTGCACCATCTGACCCCGAAGCGGCGTGCCGAGGTGGCGAGCGCCCTCGACGACGACCGGCTCGCGGACGTCATGGAGGAGCTGCCCGAGGACGAGCAGGTGGAGATCCTCGGCAAGCTGAAGGAGGAGCGCGCCGCGGACGTCCTGGAGGCGATGGACCCGGACGACGCGGCCGACCTCCTCTCCGAGCTCCCGGAGGACGACAAGGAGCGGCTGCTGACGCTGATGCAGCCGGACGACGCGGCCGATGTGCGCCGCCTGCTGTCCTACGAGGAGAACACCGCCGGCGGTCTGATGACGACCGAGCCGATCGTGCTGCGGCCGGACGCGACCGTCGCGGACGCGCTGGCCCGCGTACGGCAGGCGGACCTGTCGCCCGCGCTGGCGGCGCAGGTGTACGTGTGCCGGCCGCCGGACGAGACGCCGACGGGCAAGTACCTGGGCACGGTGCACTTCCAGCGGCTGCTGCGGGACCCGCCGTTCACGCTGGTCAGCTCGATCGTGGACACGGACCTGCCGCCGCTGCGGCCGGACGCCTCGCTGCCCGCGGTGACCACGCATCTCGCCGCCTACAACATGGTCGCGGTGCCGGTGGTCGACGAGAGCGGCTCCCTGCTGGGCGCCGTGACGGTGGACGACGTACTGGACCACCTGCTGCCGGACGACTGGCGGGAGACGGAATTCCATTCCGAGGAGGCCGTGGGTGGTCAGTGACCGTGGGCGTTTCGACCGGGGGCGCGGCGAGCAGGCGCGTGAGCGGCGCCGCGAGCAGATCCGGGAGCGGCGCGAACAGGCCCGGATGCAGATGCGGGAGCAGGGGATGGCGGCGGATGCGGCGGAACGGGCGGGGAAGTCCGCCCCGAGCACCGGGGCGAGCGCGCTGACGCGCTCGCGCGCGCGTCTCGACCTGCCGCGGGCGCCGCGCCGGTCGCTGCTGCCGGAGTACGACCCCGAGGCCTTTGGGCGGCTGTCGGAGCGGGTGGCGCGGTTCCTGGGCACGGGCCGGTTCATCGTCTGGATGACCCTGGTCATCATCGTCTGGGTGCTGTGGAACATCTTCGCGCCGCAGGACATGCGCTGGGACGAGTACCCCTTCATCTTCCTGACGCTGATGCTGTCGCTCCAGGCCTCGTACGCCGCCCCGCTGATCCTGCTCGCGCAGAACCGGCAGGACGACCGGGACCGGGTCAACCTGGAGCAGGACCGCAAGCAGAACGAGCGGTCCATCGCCGACACCGAGTACCTGACGCGGGAGATCGCGGCGCTGCGGATGGGCCTGGGCGAGGTCGCGACGCGCGACTGGATCAGGTCCGAGTTCCAGGACCTGATCAAGGAGATGGACGAGCGGCGGCTATTCCCGTCGGAACGTGATGAAGGCGACCGCTGACAGGCTTTCCTGAGCCGTGCTACCGAGCCGTACCATCGGGGCATGGCTACCGACACAAGCTCCGCCGCCGTGCCCGAGCAGGACGCGATCCTGGACGCGCTGGCGACGGTGAACGACCCCGAGATCCACCGGCCGATCACCGAGCTCGGCATGGTGAAATCGGTGGAGATCGGCGACGGGGGCGCGGTCTCGGTCACCGTCTACCTGACCGTGTCGGGCTGCCCCATGCGCGAGACCATCACCAAGAACGTCACCGAGGCCGTCGAGCGGGTCGCGGGCGTCACCTCGGTCGCCGTCTCCCTGGACGTGATGAGCGACGAGCAGCGCAAGGAGCTGGCGGCTTCGCTGCGCGGCGGTACCGCCGAGCGCGAGGTGCCCTTCGCCAAGCCGGGCTCGCTGACCCGCGTGTACGCGGTGGCGTCCGGCAAGGGCGGCGTCGGCAAGTCCTCGGTCACCGTCAACCTGGCCGCGGCGATGGCCGCGGACGGCCTGAAGGTCGGTGTGGTCGACGCGGACATCTACGGCCACAGCGTGCCGCGCATGCTCGGCGTGGACGGCCGCCCCACCCAGGTCGAGAACATGATCATGCCGCCGTCGGCGCACGGCGTGAAGGTCATCTCCATCGGCATGTTCACCCCGGGCAACGCGCCGGTGGTGTGGCGCGGCCCGATGCTGCACCGGGCCCTCCAGCAGTTCCTCGCGGACGTGTACTGGGGCGACCTGGACGTCCTGCTGCTGGACCTGCCGCCGGGCACCGGTGACATCGCGATCTCGGTGGCCCAGCTGGTGCCGAACGCGGAGATCCTGGTCGTCACCACCCCGCAGCAGGCCGCTGCCGAGGTGGCGGAGCGGGCCGGTTCGATCGCCGTGCAGACCCACCAGAAGATCGTCGGCGTCGTCGAGAACATGTCGGGCCTGCCGTGCCCGCACTGCGACGAGATGGTGGACGTCTTCGGCTCGGGCGGTGGCCAGAAGGTCGCCGACGGCCTCACCAAGACGGTCGGCGCGACCGTTCCGGTTCTCGGCTCCATCCCGATCGACGTGCGCCTGCGCGAGGGCGGCGACGAGGGCAAGCCCGTCGTCCTGTCCGACCCGGACTCCCCGGCCGGTGCGGCCCTGCGCGCCATCGCGGGCAAGCTGGGCGGCCGCGCCCGCGGCCTGTCGGGCATGTCGCTGGGCATCACCCCGCGCAACAAGTTCTGACGGCCGGCCCGCACGGGCCGCGCCCTGCGGAAGGGCACCGCCGGCCGGCGGTGCCCTTCCGCGTTGCTGCTACTCGTACGCGCCGAGGTCGGCGATGGCCGAGAACCCGAGCCCGTACGCACTCATCCCGCGCCCGTACGCGCCCAGGTGGACCCCGCTCCCGGTGGACCCGGCGAGCACCCACCCGAACTCCGACTCGCGGTAGTGGAACGGCGTCGGCTCCCCGTCCACCGGCAGGGACAGCGTCGACCAGTCCTCGCCGTCGAGATCGTCCGCGAGCTCCCAGGCGGCCTCGGTCTGCTGGTCGAGCCAGTCGCTGCGCAGGGAGTGGTCCATCTGGCCGGGCCAGCTGTAGGCCAGCAGACCGGAGCCGGCCAGCCAGGCCGCGGAGGAGACCGAGGTGGCCTCCAGGGTGCCGGTGCCGTCGCCGCTGCGCCGTACCGGGTTGCTGGCGACGGTGACGACCACCGCGAAGCGCTCCTTCTCGCCGGTGGCGATCTCCCCGCGGGCGGACGGCTCGTCGCCGTGGCCGGTGGATCCGTGCTCGACGGCGCCGTCGGCGGCCGTGCCCACCTGCATGAGCCAGCGGGGGCCGGTGAAGGCCTCGTCCAGCCCGTACCAGGGGAAGTCTGCCGCGAGAAAGCCCTCGACCGTCCGGCGGGCCGCCGGCACGGGCGCGGCGGCCTCCGGCGGCTGCTCGGCGGTCTGCGGTTCCTGAGCGGGTGCGGCGGCGGTCTGCGCCCCTACCCTGCTGCTGCTCGTCGTCTCCATGTGACCGGCCTCTCGTTCCGTGGGGCCCGGAACGGCCAGCCCCCCTCGGGCGTCCTGGGTCCGGACAACAGATGGAGGATAGCCATCCCACCGCGGATCGCCGGGCAGGCTGCGCTCAGGTGGCGTCGGCGTCGAAGCGGGCGCGCTGCTCCGCGGCGGGCGCGGAGGGCTTCTTCAGCAGGTCCGGGCCGGCGCCGCCGGGCGTGGCGGACGAACCGGCCGGAGCCGCCGCGGGATCGCTCTCCTTGCTGTTCACGGCGTCGGTGACGTCGTTCAGCTCCTTGCGGAGGTCGAAGCTGCTGCGGATCTCCCTGAGGTCCTCGTTCTCGGTCAGCTGCTTGCGGATGAAGGTCTTCGGGTTCAGGTCCTCGAACTCGAAATCCTTGAACTCCGGGCCGAGTTCGGACCGGATGTCCTGCTTTGCGCTGTCCGAGAACGCGCGGATCTTCCGGATGACCCCGGTGACGTCCTGGATGACCTTGGGCAGCTTGTCCGGGCCGAAGACGAGGATGGCGAGCACCACGATCGTGACGAGTTCGAGTGCGCCTATGTCGTTGAACACCTTGCCGCTCCTCGGCTCTCCATCACTTCGGGCCCCGACACACGGTACCCGGCGTTTCCGCCGGGCCCATACCTGCATACCGGCTCAATGCCGGTTTCTCCCGTACGTCATCTGCCGCTCACGAGCCGTTCGCCGAGCCGAGGACCAGTTGCAGCGTGCGCTCCCGGCCGTCGCGGAGCACCGTGAGGGTGAGCGGGTCGCCCGGCCGGTGCGCCCTGATCTTGATGATCAGCTCGTCGCCGCCGCGCACGCGCTGGCCGTCGACCTTGGTGATCACGTCGCCGGCCTTGATCCCGGCGCGGGCGGCCGGCCCGTCGGCGACCACGGCCGGCTTGCCGTCCTCGCCCTTGTCGCCGACCCGGGCCCCGTCGCCCGCGTACTCCATGTCGAGGGTGACGCCGATGACGGGGTGCGTGGCGCGGCCGGTGCGGATGAGCTCCTCGGCGACGCGCTTGCCCTGGTTGATCGGGATGGCGAAGCCGAGTCCGATGGAGCCGCCCTGGCGGGCGGGATCGTCCTTGTCGGCGCCGCGGATCGCGCTGTTGATGCCGACCACGTGGGCCTTGGCGTCCAGGAGGGGGCCGCCGGAGTTCCCGGGGTTGATCGGGGCGTCGGTCTGGAGGGCGTCGACGTAGCTGATGTCGCTGCCGTCGCCCTTGTCCCCGCCGGCGGTGACGGGCCGGCCGGTGGCGCTGATGATGCCCGCGGTGACGGTGTTGGACAGGTCGAAGGGCGCGCCGATGGCCACCACCGGGTCGCCGACCCGGACGTTCTCGGAGTTCCCGAGGCTCAGCGGCTGCAGGCCCCGTACCCCGTTGACCTTGACCACGGCCAGGTCGTAGCCGGAGTCGCGGCCCACCAGCTCGGCGGTGACGCTCTCGCCGGTGCTGAAGGTGACCGCCATCTCCTTGGCGCCGGCGACGACGTGGTTGTTGGTCAGGATGTGCCCCTGCTGGTCGAGTACGAAGCCGGTGCCCGTACCGCTGCCGGAGGCGCCCCGCACGTGCAGGGTGACCACCCCGGGCAGTGCGGCGGCGGCGATGCCCGCGACGCTGTCCGGGGCGCGGCCCTTGTCGGCGGCCGCGGCCTGGGGCAGCTCCAGTCGGGTGCTGCTCTGGCGCTCCGCGAGGACGCCGAGGTAGCCGCCGATCCCGCCGGCGAGCAGGGCCGTCCCCGTGGCGAGGGCCGCCACCTGCCAGAGCCGGAAGCCGCGGCCCTGCCGGCCGCGGTCCACGACCTGCAACGGCTGCCGGCCCCACGGGTCGTACCGGACCTCGTGGACCGGCGCGGCCTCGGCCTGCGCTTGGCTGCCGCCTTCCGGCCGCGGGGCGGGAACACCTTCGCGGCCGGCGTCCGCCGCCGTGCCCTCGGGCCGGCTCCACCACTGTGGAGCCGGGTCGGTCTGCTGCCTGTCGGCCATCGGCGCTCCCCGCGTGCTCGTGCGCATGTGCCGCAGATTCAACCAGGTCCCCGGTCAGCGCAGCAGGGAGACGGGGCGTGCCGAGCTCGGCGGGGAGGGGTGCAGCGGCGGCAGCGGGGTCGCGGCGGTCGACAGCAGCGACGGTACGGCGGCCGGGGTGGGCATCCGGTCGCGGACGAACGCGTCCGTCACCGAGGCGTCGGCCACCGGCACGCCGGGACCGGGCCGGGAGGCGGGCGCGGGGGACTCCCCGCGCAGGTTCGGGTCGACGGTCTCGAGTGGCATCGCGCCGCCCAGCGCGAGCGCGGCGAGGGACACCGCTCCGGCGGCGGCGAACGCGAACCGGCGGCGCGGGCGGCCCACCTCGTGGATCCGGAACCCTTCCTGCTGCGGCCGGGCGGCCGGGGGCAGGGCGTACGCGAACGAGGCGAGCGGATCCCCGGAGAGGGGACCTCCGCCGGGCGGGCCTCCGGGGCCCGGGGGGCCGTCGAAGCCGCCGCCGGGCAGCCCCTGCAGCCGGGCCAGCAGCCCGGCGGACAGCGGCGGCGGCGCGCTCTCCACGAACATGGTCTTCAGGCGGCGCTGGGCATCGGCCTCGGCCTTGCACTTGGCGCAGGTGGCCAGGTGGGCCAGGACCCGCTCGCGCGCGTCGTGGTTCAGCTCGCCGTCCACCAGGGCGGCGAGCCGGTCGCCCAGGTGCTGTTCGGCGGGGGACGGACTGACTCCGCTCACTCGGCTCCGCCCTCTCCCCCGGCGCCCGGCGCGCCCACGGCCGCGCCGGCCAGCGCGCGCTGCTCGGCACGGGCCGCGGGGGACCGGTGCTTGAGCGCCTTGCGCAGGTGCGAGCGGCCCCGGTGGATGCGGCTGCGGACGGTGCCCAGCTTCACGCCGAGCGTCGCGGCGATCTCCTCGTACGACAGGCCCTCGATGTCGCACAGCACCACGGCGGCGCGGAACTCGGGCGCGAGGGTGTCCAGCGCCTGCTGGACGTCCGCGTCGAAGTGGGTGTCGTGCAGGACCTGCTGGGGGGACGGCTCGCGGCTGGGCAGCCGCTCGGCGGCGTCGTCGGCGAGCGCGTCGAAGCGGATGCGCTGCTTGCGGCGGACCATGTCCAGGAACAGGTTGGTCGTGATGCGGTGCAGCCAGCCCTCGAAGGTGCCGGGCGTGTACGTCGACAGCGAGCGGAAGACGCGGACGAAGACCTCTTGGGTCAGGTCCTCGGCATCGTGCTGGTTACCCGTCAGACGGTAGGCAAGGCGGTAGACCCGCGCACTGTGCGTGCTGACGATCTCCTCCCACGAGGGAGGGGTCCACGCCTGGGAGCCCGCATCGGAGGCGAAGGTCGCGGTGGTTGCGGCGGCTGCGGTGTGGAAGCGGTCAGCGGTGTCGGTCACGGATTTCGGCTCACCCGCCGACCAGAAGAGACGTCTCAGCACGCCTCCACGATCCACAGGCGCAGCCGCACCTCCCCTGTCGGCTCTGGTGGTGTCCAGCGGAGTCCCTACCATAGCCACCCCCTCCGTCAGCTCCGGATAAGCGTTTTTGCAGTAACTTTGCACGGCTCGTGGGCCCCGGAGCGGTCCCGGACCGGCGATCTGCCCGGCAGCGTCCCTTCTTATCCCGCCCACACCCCACTCAACGCCCGGTCCCATCTGCGGGTTCCCGACGTCAGCGGATACAGTCACCGTTGCGCCAACTATGGGGACAGGAGAGGGTCATTACCGGCAACCGGCAGACGAGCTGGGCGTTCGCCGACGCGTTTGTCGCCGAGGACGACGCTCTGCGATGGGCCCGCGACCGGTCCAGGGAAGCGGGCCTGCGCTCGGTCTCCCCCGGTACCGGGGCCGCGCTGCGCCTGCTGGCCGCCACCGCGGACGCCAAGGCGGTCGCCGAGATCGGCACCGGAACCGGCGTCTCCGGCATCCACCTGCTCCACGGAATGCGCCCGGACGGGGTGCTGACGACGGTGGATCCCGAAGCCGACCGGCAGGCCTTCGCCCGCCAGGCCTTCCGCGCCGCCGGCTTCGCGGGCAACCGCGCGCGCTTCATCCCGGGCCGGGCACTCGACGTGCTCCCCCGCCTCGCCGACGGCGGGTACGACCTCGTGTTCTGCGACGGCGACCCGGCCGAGTCCCTCGAATACCTCGCTGAATCGTTGCGCCTGCTGCGGCCCGGCGGGCTGGTGTGCTTCGAGGGAGTCTTCTCCGACGGCCGTACGGTCGATTCCTCGGCCCAGCCGGTGGAGGTGCTCCGCGTCCGCGAACTGCTGCGCAGCGTACGGGAGAGCCCCGCCCTGGAGGCCGCGCTGCTCCCGGTGGGCGACGGGCTGCTGTGCGCGGTGCGCCGCTGAGCCCGCGGCGGCAGAGCCCTGGGCTCGTCCCGTACGGCCGTACGACCCGTCAGCGCAGCAGCGCGAACGTCAGGGCCGCCGCGCCGCCCAGTGCCGTACCGGCGAGGACCTGCGCCGGTGTGTGCGCCTTGAGGACCAGCCGCGACCAGCCGAGGGCGGCGGCGAGCAGGGCCGCCGGCAGCACCGCCGCTCCGAAGACGAGCAGCAGGATCATCACGCTGCCCCCGGCCACCGACATGTGGACGGATATCTGCCAGCCGACGGTCACCAGCAGGGACGAGGCCAGGCCGACGAGCATCGCGACGACGAGCGCGAAGACGTCCGCCGGGGCGCCGAGCACGTGCAGGAGCCCGATCCCCGCGGCGACGGAGAGCGCGCTCAGCGCCATCGGGACCATCCGCTGGCGCCGTACGCGGATGTGCTGGTCGGTCAGCGCCCCGCGCCGCACCCCGAGCACGATGATCCCGATCGGGACCAGCCCGCAGAACACGGCGCGGAGCAGCCCCCAGCCGAGCCCCGACCAGGACGTGGTGGCGTGCCAGCCGACCAGCAGGAGCAGGGCCACGACCAGGTTGGCGGGCGCCAGCACGTCCGTCAGGATCCGGGCCGCCTTCTGACGGGGGGTGCACTGCGCGAAGGCGGGCGGGGCGGGCGGGGAGAACGTCACGTCACGGCTCCGGCGATCAAGGTCGTGGTCCTGGACACAACGCTGCCCCGACCGCTCATCACGAGCGATCGGGGCAGCGCAGAGAATGCGAAATGCGAAATGCAGAATGCAGATGGTGCCGACAGGTCAGCCGACGACCTTCTTCAGGGCGTCACCCAGGGCGTCCGCCTCGTCCGGGGTCAGCTCGACGACGAGCCGACCGCCGCCCTCGAGCGGTACGCGCATGACGATGCCCCGCCCCTCCTTGGTGACCTCGAGCGGGCCGTCGCCCGTCCGCGGCTTCATGGCCGCCATGCTCGTTCCCCTTCCTGAAACCAGCTCATCGTCAGCCGACGGCCCCATTCAGGCGCCTAGTACCCGGCATCGAACACATTGCTTCCCAGCCATTATCCCGCATGTCAGGACCCGATGACCAACATCGGCCGGGAACGCTTGGGCAACGCGCTCGGCCAAAACCACTCATTTCGGGGACCCGCCTGGGATACTTCGCCGCCGCCCCCGGTGAACGGCCTCGGCTTTCTTTGACGCACATCACATGTGCGCCTGCCGTCCGGTCCGCCATGCTGGCCCTTGCACCGGCCGGTACCGGCCGGTAGCCAGCCCGCGACGAAGGGGGACCCCCTGCCATGGCCGACAGCGTGCTCTACGAAGTGACCGACGGACTCGCGACCATCACGATCAACCGCCCGGACGCGATGAACGCCATGAACACGGAGGCCAAGGTCGCACTGCGCGACGCGGCCCTCGCGGCGGCCGCCGACACCGCGGTACGGGCCGTGCTGCTGACCGCGGCCGGCACCCGGGCCTTCTGCGTGGGCCAGGACCTCAAGGAGCACATCGGGAACCTGGCGGCGGACCGCGAGACCGGCTCCTCCCTCACGATGAGCACCGTCGCCGAGCACTACAACCCGATCGTCAAGGCGCTCGCGCAGATGCCGAAGCCGGTGGTGGCCGGGGTGAACGGGGTCGCGGCCGGGGCGGGCTTCGGTTTCGCGCTCGCCGCGGACTTCCGGGTCGTCGCCGACACGGCGTCCTTCAACACCTCGTTCGCCGGGGTGGCGCTGACCGCCGACTCCGGGGTCTCCTGGACCCTGCCCCGCCTGATCGGTGCCTCCCGCGCCTCCGACCTGCTGCTCTTCCCGCGCACGGTCAAGGCCCAGGAGGCGTTCGAGCTCGGCATCGCCAACCGCCTGGTCCCCGCGGACTCCCTGCACGCCGAGGCCGAGGCCGTGGCCCGCCGGCTGGCGTCCGGCCCGACGGTCGCGTACGCGGCGCTGAAGGAGTCCCTGGCGTACGGGGCCTCCCACTCGCTCGCCGAGGCGCTGGAGCGCGAGGACGTCCTCCAGACCCGCGCCGGGGCCTCCGAGGACCACTCCATCGCCGTCGAGGCCTTCCTCGCGAAGCAGCCGCCGAAGTACCTGGGCCGCTGACCCCGGCGGCCGGCCTGCCCCGCCCCCGGCCGCCGGCCGGCCTACGCCTCGCGGGACACGCAGCCCTCGAGGTGGTCGTTGACCAGGCCGCACGCCTGCATCAGGGCGTAGGCCGTGGTCGGCCCGACGAAGCGGATGCCCGCCTTCTTCAGGGCCTTGGCCAGGGCCGTGGACTCCGCGGTGACCGCCGGCACGTCGGCGGTGCTCCTCGGAGCCCGGCCCGGCTTCTTCGGGGCGTGGGACCAGATCAGCTCGTCCAATTCCCCGGGCTGCCACCGGGCCAGCACCTTCGCGTTGGCCAGGGTGGCCTCGATCTTGGCCCGGTTGCGGATGATCCCCTCGTCCGCCAGCAGCCGCTCGGCGTCGGCCGGCCCGAACTCCGCGACCGCCGCGATCCCGAAGTCCGCGAAGGCCTTACGGAACCCCGCGCGGCGGCGCAGGATGGTGATCCAGGACAGCCCGGACTGGAAGGCCTCCAGGCACAGCCGCTCGTACAGCGCGTCGTCGCCGTGGACCGGCTTGCCCCACTCGGTGTCGTGGTAGGCGACGTAGTCCTCGGCGGACAGCCCCCAGGGACAGCGCAGAGCGCCGTCCGGCCCGGCCCTGAGCCCGGCGCCGGTCACCGTTCGTCCTTGGTGAGGTCGACCCGGTCCTCCGCGCCCGGGGCGAGCGGGGTGGCCGGGGCGGCACCCGCCGTCAGCTGTGCGATCCGCGCGTCCCGCTCGGCCAGCTCCGCCGCCAGCCGCTCCAGTACGTCGTCCACCTCTGCCATCCGGTAGCCGCGCGGCGCCACCGGCAGCCGCAGGGCGTCGACGTCAGCCCGTACGACGGGCCGGGTCTCCGGCAGCCCGTCGGCCACCCGGTCCGGCTCCGCTTCCGGCAGGACGGCCTCCGCACCGCCGCCGATCACCGCCAGGGTGACCGCTGCCACGACCACGACCAGCGCGATCATCAAGAAGAAGAACACGATCAACTCCCCTGAGAGACTCCGGCCACCAGGTTAAGGTCGCAGGCGAGGCGCATGGGCCGCCGAAGGAGGAAAGAGCAGGATGCTGCGACTGGGCAGGCGCGAGTTCGACACGCACGAGCCGGTGATCATGGCCATCGTGAACCGGACTCCCGACTCCTTCTACGACCAGGGCGCGACCTTCCGCGACGAGCCCGCGCTCGACCGGGTCGAGCAGGCCGTTGCCGAGGGCGCCGCGATCATCGACATCGGCGGGGTCAAGGCCGGCCCCGGCGAGCACGTGGACGCGGCCGAGGAGGCGCGGCGCACGGTGGGCTTCGTGGCCGAGGTCCGGCGCCGCCACCCGGACGTGGTGATCAGCGTGGACACCTGGCGGCACGAGGTCGGCGAGGCCGTGTGCGAAGCCGGCGCCGACGTGCTCAACGACGCGTGGGGCGGGGTGGACCCCAAGCTGGCCGAGGTCGCGGCACGCCACGGCGCCGGGCTGGTCTGCACCCACGCGGGCGGGGTCGAGCCGCGCACCCGGCCGCACCGGACCTCGTACGAGGACGTGATGGCCGACATCCTGGAGGTCACCCTCGGCCTCGCCGAACGCGCCGCCGCGCTCGGCGTGCGCCGGGACGCGATCATGATCGACCCGGGGCACGACTTCGGGAAGAACACCCGGCACTCGCTGGAGGCCACGCGACGGCTGGAGGAGATGACGGCGACGGGCTGGCCGGTGCTGGTCTCCCTGTCCAACAAGGACTTCGTCGGCGAGACCCTCGACAAGCCGGTCAAGGAGCGCCTGCTGGGCACCCTGGCCACGACAGCCGTCTCGGCCTGGCTGGGCGCCCAGGTCTACCGGGTCCACGAGGTCGCGGAAACCAGGCAGATCCTGGACATGGTCCGCTCGATCCAGGGCCACCGCCCCCCGGCGGTCGCCCGCCGCGGCCTGGCCTGAGACCGCTGCGGCCCGGGCCGCGGGGGCCCGGGCCGCAGCGGCTCCGTCCTACTTCCCGACTTCCTTCGTCACGAGCGAGATCGCCTCTTCCACGTCGTCCGTGACGTGGAAGAGGTAGAGGTCCTTCTCCGAGGCCTTGCCCTGCGCGATCACCGTGTTGCGCAGCCAGTCGACCAGGCCGCTCCAGTACTCCGTGCCGAACAGCACGATGGGGAAGCGGGTGATCTTCTGCGTCTGGACCAGGGTCAGCGCCTCGAACAGCTCGTCCAGCGTGCCGAGGCCGCCCGGCAGCACCACGAAGCCCTGGCTGTACTTCACGAACATCGTCTTGCGGACGAAGAAGTACCGGAAGTTCAGCCCGAGGTCGACGTGCTCGTTGAGGCCCTGCTCGAAGGGGAGCTCGATGCCCAGGCCGACCGAGATCCCGTCGGCCTCGCGGGCGCCCTTGTTGGCCGCCTCCATCGCGCCCGGACCGCCGCCGGTGATCACCGCGAACCCGGCGTCGACCAGCGCGCCGCCGATCCGCTCGCCCGCCTCGTACTCCGGCGTGCCCGGCAAGGTGCGGGCCGATCCGAACACGCTGATCGCGGGCGGCAGCTCGGCGAGCGTGCCGAAGCCCTCGATGAACTCGGACTGGATGCGCAGGACCCGCCAGGGATCGGTGTGCACCCACTCGGAAGGCCCGGCGTAATCCAGCAGCCGCTGGTCCGTCGTACTGCCCGCCCGCACCTGGCTCCGCCTCCTCAGCACCGGCCCGAGCTGCTGCTCCTCGGGCCGGCGGCGAGCGGACCCTTCAGGGTTGCCCATGCTGTGCTCCCTCCTGCTGATCGTTGGATCAGGTTAGGCGCACGAAGGTGACGGCAAGCGGAATTCACGAGGTCAGCCAGGCACGGAGTCGTTCCTCGCAGTGCAGGATCGCCTTCGTCTCGACGCGTTCGTCGACCTTGTGGGCCAGCAGGGCGTCCCCCGGGCCGTAGTTGACCGCCGGGACGCCGAGCGCGCTGAAGCGGGAGACGTCCGTCCAGCCGAACTTGGGCATGGCGCGGCCGCCGACCGCCTCCATGAAGGCCGCCGCGGCGGGGTGCGAGAGGCCGGGCAGGGCGCCGCCCGAGTGGTCGTCGACGACGAACTCGGCGATGTCGCAGTCCGCGAACACCTCGCGTACGTGGGCCAGGGCGTCGGCCTCGGTGCGGTCCGGGGCGTAGCGGAAGTTGACCGTCACCGTGCAGGCGTCGGGGATGACGTTGGTGGCGACGCCGCCCTCGATGCGGACCGCGTTGAGGCCCTCGTGGTACTCCAGGCCGTCGATCACCGGCTTGCGCGGCTCGTACGCGGCCAGCCGCGCCAGGATCGGCGCCGCCGAGTGGATCGCGTTGGAGCCCATCCAGCTGCGCGCGGAGTGGGCGCGCTCGCCCGAGGTGCGCAGCAGCACCCGCAGGGTGCCCTGGCAGCCGCCCTCGACCTCGGCGTTGGAGGGCTCGAGCAGCACCGCGAAGTCGCCGGTCAGCCAGTCGGGGTGGGCCTCGGCGACCTTGCCCAGGCCGTTGAGGTGGGCGGCGACCTCCTCCTGGTCGTAGAAGACGAAGGTGAGGTCCCGGTTCGGCTCGGGGACGGTGGCCGCGATGCGCAGCTGCACGGCGACACCGGACTTCATGTCCGTCGTGCCGCAGCCCCACAGGACGTCGTTCTCGTCGAGGCGCGAGGGGACGTTGTCGGCGATCGGCACGGTGTCGAGGTGGCCGGCGAGGACGACGCGCTCGGCGCGGCCGAGGTGCGTGCGGGCGACGACGTTGTTGCCGAAGCGGTCCACGGTGAGGTGCGGAAGGGCCCGTAGCGCACGTTCCACGCGGTCGGCGAGTACCTTCTCGTCGCCGCTCACAGAGGGGATGTCGACGAGCCGGGCGGTCAGCTCGGCTGCGTCCAGGGTGAGGTCCAGCTCGGATTCGGGCATGAACCGACCCTAACGCCCACGGGCCGGGCGCGGCCTCGGCGTCCGGCCGGTGGACTCGTCATATGCCTCAAGTACGGTGGGCCGCGTGTCCGAATCCCGTGGTCCTCGCCCCCGTCGCCGCAGGCCGCTCCGCGCGGCAGTCGGCCTGCTCGTCCTCCTCGCGGTCATCGGCTATTTCGCCGTCCAGCGGTACTCCAACGGCGGCGCCGGTGCCCCGTACTGCACGGCCACCGCGACGGCCGGCGGCGGGCAGAAGTACGAGATGACCCCGGAGCAGGCGGCGAACGCGGCGACGATAGCCGCCGTCGGCATCTCCAAGGGGCTGCCGGACCGTGCGGTGACCATCGCGCTGGCGACGGCCATGCAGGAGTCGGCGCTGCGCAACCTCGACCACGGCGACCGGGACTCGCTGGGCCTGTTCCAGCAGCGGCCCTCGATGGGCTGGGGCACCGCGGAGCAGATCACGGACCCGGTGTACTCGGCCGGGATCTTCTACGACCACCTCGTCGACGTTCCGGGGTACTCGCGGATGCCGCTGACGGTGGCGGCGCAGAAGGTGCAGCGCAGCGGCTACCCGCAGGCGTACGCGAAGCACGAGACGGACGCGACGGTCCTGACGGCGGCCTTCGGGGAGGGCGGCGTGCTGTCCTGCTCGGGCCCGGCGCCGCTGAAGGGCGATGCGGAGAAGGTGAAGGCGGAGCTGGTGCGGGCCTTCGGCAAGGAGGCGCTGGCCGGCAGCGCGGGCGGCGGCACGGGCGGCGGCACCGGCGTCGGTTCGGGCGGCCGGACGGGTGCGGGCGGGGTCGCGGAGCAGGAGATCAGCCTGCGGCTGAAGCCGAACGGCGGCGCGGCCGAGGAGCGCCGCGGCCGTGCGATGGCGCACTGGGCGGTGGCCCGGTCCCACGAGCTGGGCATCGCGCGGGTCTCGTACCGCGGCGGCGGCTGGATCGGCGGCCAGGACCGGGGCGTGTGGCAGAGCAAGGGCGGCGGCAAGTCCGGCGACGGCGATCCGCGCGACTCCTCCGGCGACGAGGTCCGGATCGTCATCGCCCGCTGAGGCCGTCCGCCGCGGCCGGGCGGGTCCGCGCAGGCCACCCGGCCGTGCGTACGAGACGTCCCTCCTGCGGGGGTGGCCGGGGCGGCGGCCGCGGGGCGCCCGGAGGGACAGAATCCCTGGTGGGCGCGCATCCAATGCGCTTGTCGCGGAAGCCGATTAAACGATGCGTTACCGATCTTTTACCCACCGGCTCCGCAACTCCACCCGCCCCACGAGCGGTTGTACACGGCGTACCTAGCCGCTACCGCTTAGGAGCATCATGTCCCTCCCCCTGACCCGTCGGATCGCCCGTACCGCGCTGCTCCTCGCAGCCGGGGCAGCCCCCGTGGTCGGTGCGGCCGGCGCAGCCAGCGCCGCGGACGCCCCGGACGCCGCGGCCGCGACGACGGCAGCGGCCACGGACACGGCGAGCACCGCCGTGGAGGCCCTTCCGGCACCCGCCCCCGCCGCCGACCTGACCAGCACGGCGGGCGGCCTGCTCGGCGGCCTGCCGGCCACCCAGCAGCTGCCGGCGGCCGATGGCCTGACGGGCGGTCTGCCGACCGAACTGCCGGGTGGCGGTCTGCCGGGCGGCGGCCTGCCCGGTGGCGGCCTGCCGGGTGGCGGCCTGCCCGGTGGCCTGCTGGGCTGACACGCCGTGGCAACACCGAAGGGGCCGGGAGCACGAACTCCCGGCCCCTTCGGGCTGTCCGCGGCCGCGGCAGGCCGGCGCGGCAGGCCGGGCGCGGCGGCTCAGCCCAGGCGCTTGACCGCGGCCTCGACCCGCTCGTCGGTGGCGGTGAAGGCCACGCGCACGAACCGCGCGCCCGCCTCCCCGTAGAAGTCTCCCGGCGCGACCAGGATGCCCAGGTCGGCGAGGTAGGCCACGGTGTCCCAGCAGGGCTCGTCCCGGGTCACCCACAGGTAGAGGCTCGCCTCGCTGTGCTCGACGCGGAATCCGTGCTCCTCCAGCGCCGTGCGCAGCGCCGTGCGGCGGGCCGCGTAGCGGGCGCGCTGCTCCTGGACGTGGCGGTCGTCGCCGAGCGCCGCGACCGTGGCCGCCTGCACCGGGGCCGGGGTCATCATGCCGCCGTGCTTGCGGATCTCCAGCAGCTCGCCGAGCACGTCCGCGTCACCGGCGATGAAGGCGGCCCGGTAGCCGGCCAGGTTGGACCGCTTGGAGAGCGAGTGGACCGCGACGAGGCCCTCGTACGAGCCCCCGCAGACGTCGTCGTGGAGGACGGAGACCGGCTCGGCCTCCCAGCCCAGCTCCAGGTAGCACTCGTCGCTGAAGACCAGGATCCCGTGCTCGCGCGCCCAGGCCACGATCCGGATCAGCTCCTCCTTGGAGAGGACCTTGCCGGTGGGGTTGGACGGGGAGTTGAGCCACAGCAGCTTCACGCCGGCCGGGTCCAGCTCCGTGGGGTCGTCGTAGACCACGGCCTCGGCGCCGCACAGCCGCGCTCCGACCTCGTACGTGGGGTAGGCGAGCCGCGGGTAGGCCACCTTGTCCCCGGCGCCCAGGCCCAGCTGGGTCGGCAGCCAGGCCACCAGCTCCTTGGAGCCGACGACCGGCAGGACGTTGCGGTGCTCCGCGGCGCTCGCGCCGAGGCGGCCGCGCAGCCAGCCGGTGATCGCGTCGCGCAGGGCGGGCGTGCCCCACACCGTCGGGTAGCCCGGGGAGTCCGCGGCGCCGATCAGGGCGCGCTGGATCAGCTCGGGCACCGGGTCCACGGGCGTGCCGACCGACAGGTCGACGATGCCGTCCGCGTGGGCCGCCGCCGTCTTCTTGTACGGCTCCAGCTTGTCCCAGGGGAAGGCGGGAAGACGGTCGGATACTGCGGCCACGGTGGTCTCTGCTCTCTCTGGGTGCTGGACGCGAAGGTCGGGAAACACCTCGGTCCCGTGCGGCGGGCAGGCCGTACGGGACCGAGTGGCGCGTGTGCCGTGAACCCTCAGTGAGAAGGGTTGATGTCGGCGGGCAGCGCCGCGATGAAGGGGTGGTCGCGCTCGATCAGGCCGAGCTTGGAAGCACCGCCGGGCGAACCGAGCTCGTCGAAGAACTCGACGTTCGCCTTGTAGTAGTCCTTCCACTCCTCCGGAGTGTCGTCCTCGTAGAAGATGGCCTCGACCGGGCAGACCGGCTCACAAGCACCGCAGTCGACGCACTCGTCCGGGTGGATGTACAAGGACCGCTGGCCCTCGTAGATGCAGTCGACGGGGCACTCTTCGATGCATGCCTTGTCCTTGACGTCGACACAAGGCTCCGCGATGACGTAGGTCACGCTCTCGTTCCTCCTCGGTAGGGCTTTCCATATCGCGCGGGAGCGCGGCGTCGTCGATGCCCGCACCTAGTATCTCCGTTCCCGGGCACGATCCGAACAGGAGGGGCGGACAGAGCTGTGGAAATCACTGCCGGTGGACTGCTGGAGGTCCGTATTACCCCCGCTGACGTGGGTAAACGAGTCTCTGTACGACGGGTGGAGGGCGGGTCGAGCGGGGCCCCCGCATACACGGACACCGTAGGGGTTCTCACATCCTGGGACGCGGGTGTGCTGCTGATCACACAAAAGAACGGAAAGTCCGTCCGCATCGCGGAATCCTCGCTGGTCGCGGGCAAGGTCGTGCCCCCCGCGCCGGCTCGCCGGCGGGGTCCTGCGGCCTCTTTCGAGGAGCTCTCGAGGGTCGCCGCGCGCTCCTGGCAGCCGCTGGAGAGCGAGCCGCTGGGCGAGTGGACGCTGCGGGCGGCCGCGGGATTCACCCGGCGGGCGAACTCGGTGCTGCCGCTCGGCGATCCGGGGATACCGCTGGACGATGCACTCGCTCGAGTGACCTCCTGGTACGCGGAACGGGGACTTCCGGCGTATGTGCAGGCCGCGACGGGAGCCGTCGGCACCCAGGAGCTGCTGATCGCGGAGCTGGAGCGGCGCGGGTGGGCGGCCGAGGTGTCGGCGGAGGTACGGATCGGGGCGCTGGCGCCGGTCGGGGACGTGGACGCGCCCGCCGCCGGGGCGGTACGCCTGACCCGTACCCCGGACGAGGCGTGGCTCGGGCGCTACGGCAGGGTCGGCGACCCGGAGGTGGCCCGGCGGCTGCTGGTCGAGGGCCCGTCGGTGTGGTTCGCGGAGCTGCACGGGGGCCGCGCCATCGGGCGGTGCGTGGTGGACGGGCGGTGGGCGGGTTTCGCCGCGGTGACGGTCGATCCCGCGCACCGGCGGGAGGGGCTGGCGACCGCGGTGATGGCGGCGCTGGCGCGGCGCGCGCTGGAGGAGGGCGCCTCGGCGGCCTGGCTCCAGGTGGAGACGGACAATCCGCAGGCGCTGGCCCTGTACGACGGGCTGGGCTTCGCCACGCACCACACGTACCACCACTACCGGGCGGCGCGGTGAGCCCGGCGGAGCGGCGTGAGCAGTTCGCGGCGGAGGCGCGGTCGGAACGGCCGGACCTGGCGCTGATGTGCCTGCTGCTGGCGGCGGAGGCGGATCCCCAGCTGGACGACCGGGGCATGGACTGGGCGCAGATCGAGCTGGACCGGCTGGCCGGGATGCTGCCGTACGGGCTGCGGGGCGGCCGCGCCTGGGCATCGGCGGTGACGGAACTGCTGGGCGGTCGGCTCGGTTTCCACGGGACCCCGGCGGACTACGAGCGGCTGTCGTCCTCCCTCCTGCACGAGGTGCTGCGGCGCCGGCGCGGGCTGCCGATCCTGCTGTCCGTGGTGTGGCTGGAGGTCGCCCGCAGGGCGGGGGCGCCGGTGTACGGACTGGGGCTGCCGGGGCACTTCGTGGTGGGCTTCGGGGACCCGGAGGAGGGCCTGGTGGTCGATCCCTTCGCGGGCGGCGCGTCCCTGGGGGCGGGGCCGGCGGAGCTGGCGGAGGGTCCGCGGAGCCCCGCGCGCACACTGGACATCGTCCTGCGGATCCTGAACAACATCCGGGCGTGGGCCTCGTCCCGGCCGGAGCAGTCGGGGGTGGCGCTGTGGGCGCTGGAGCTGTCGCTGCTGCTGCCGTCGCATCCGGCGTCGCTGCGGTACGAGCGGGCGCGGCTGCTCGTCGAACGGGGTGCCTTCCGTGAAGGGGCGGCCGAGTTGGACGCGTACGCGGAGGTGGTGGCCGCCGTCGACGCCGAGGCGGCGGCCCGCGTCCACGGCGAAGCCACGGCCGCCCGCGCCCTCCTGAACTGAGGCCGCCCCCTCCGGACCTGGCCGGACCTCTCCGTACCAGGCCGGACCTTGCCGGGCCTTTGCGCGGCCGGGCATAGCGGTGCCCCCGCCCCCGCCCGTGGTGAGGGCGGGGGCGGGGGCGGGGGCACCGCAGGGCGCGGCGGGGCTAGACGAGTAAGTCCGAAGTCTCGGGCGCATGAAGCGAGGGTCTCGTTGATCTGTTTGTGACGACAGATCTCGAAACCCTCGCTACAGCACTGT
>NZ_JBVJFA010000025.1:0-112479 GCF_055588085.1 Streptomyces sp. NPDC046303 | reverse complement strand
GCGATCTGGCACAACCGGGCCAACGGCACAGCCATCACACGATCACTCATCGCCTACGACCACTGACGAAGACTTCGGACTTACTCGTCTAGGGGGGAGGGGACAGGCGCCGTGTGCCGCCCGCGCGGGCGGCCGGGTCGGTGCTCGCCGGGTCGGTGCGCGGCCGGGTCAGTGCGCGGCGGACTCCCAGTCGGGGCCGACGCCCACGGACACGTCCAGCGGGGCCCGGAGGTCGACGGCGGCGCCCATCTCGCGGCGCACCAGCTCCTCCACCCGCTCCCGCTCGCCCGGGGCGATCTCCAGCACGATTTCGTCGTGGACCTGGAGCAGCATCCGCGACTTCAGCCCGGCCTCGACGATCGCCTTGTCCACGCGCAGCATCGCGACCTTGACGATGTCGGCGGCGGTGCCCTGGATCGGGGCGTTGAGCGCCATCCGCTCGGCGGCCTCGCGGCGCTGGCGGTTGTCGCTGTTGAGGTCGGGCAGGTAGCGGCGGCGGCCGAAGACCGTCGCCGTGTAGCCGGTGGCGCGGGCCTCGTCCACGACGCGCTGGAGGTAGTCGCGGACCCCGCCGAACCGCTCGAAGAAGGTCTCCATCAGGCCGCGCGCCTCGGCGGGCTCGATGTTCAGCTGCTGGGCGAGTCCGAAGGCGGACAGCCCGTAGGCGAGCCCGTACGACATGGCCTTGATCTTGCGGCGCATCTCGGCGTCGACCTGCGACCGCTCCACGCCGAACACCTGGGAGGCGACGGTGGTGTGCAGGTCCTCGCCGGTCGCGAAGGCTTCGATCAGGCCCTCGTCCTCGGAGAGGTGGGCCATCACGCGCAGCTCGATCTGGCTGTAGTCGGCGGTCATGAGCGACTCGAAGCCCTCGCCGACGACGAAGCCGCGGCGGATCGCGCGGCCCTCGTCGGTGCGCACCGGCACGTTCTGCAGGTTGGGGTCGGTGGAGGACAGCCGGCCGGTCGCGGCGACGGTCTGGCTGAAGCTGGTGTGCACCCGGCCGTCGGCGGCGATGGTCTTGACCAGGCCCTCGACGGTGACGCGCAGCTTGGCCTGCTCCCGGTGCCGCAGCATGATCACGGGCAGTTCGTGGTCGGTCTGCGTGGCCAGCCAGGCCAGCGCGTCGGCGTCCGTGGTGTAGCCGGTCTTGGTCTTCTTGGTCTTCGGCAGGTCCAGCTCACCGAAGAAGACCTCCTGGAGCTGCTTGGGCGAGCCGAGGTTGAACTCGTGCCCGACCGCCGCGTGCGCCTCCTTCACGGCCTGCTGCACCGCTCCCGCGAACTGCTGCTCCATGGCCTCCAGGTGGTCGCGGTCGGCGGCGATGCCGGCCCGCTCCATCCGGGCCAGCAGCTCGGACGTCGGCAGCTCCATGTCGTGGAGCAGCCCGGCCGCGCCGACCTCGGCGAGCTTGCCGGTGAAGGCCTCGCCCAGGTCCAGGACGGCGCGGGCCTGCGCCATCAGCGCCTCCGCCTCGGCCGTCTCGTCGGCTCCGAACGCCAGCTGCCCGTCGGCGGCGGCCGGCGCCAGCTCGCGGTGCAGGTACTCGTTGGACAGCACGTCCAGGGCGAAGGACCGGCGGCCCGGCTTGACCAGGTACGCGGCGAGCGCGGTGTCCATGGTGACGCCCGCGAGGGCCCAGCCGTGCTCGGGGAAGACCCGCATCAGGCCCTTCGCGTGGTGCACGACCTTCGGCTGCGCCGCGTCGGCGGCCCAGGCCGCGAAGGCCCGCTCGTCGGCCTCGTCCAGCTCGGACGGCTCGAACCAGGCGGCCGCACCGTCGGCGGCGGCCAGCGCGATCTCGCTGACGTTGCCCTGGCCCAGCGCCCAGCTGTCGACGGTGGAGATGCCCAGCGGCGTGCCCGCGCGGGCCTCCAGCCACGGCGCGAGCTCGCCCGCGCCGAGCACGCTCCCGTCCAGTTCCACGCCGGCCGCCGGGGCCGGGGCGGCCTCCTGCTCGGCCGCGCCCGGGTCCACGGCCAGCAGCCGCTCGCGCAGCGAGGCGTTGCGGATCTCCAGTACGTCCAGCACCCCGGTCACCGCGGACCGGTCGTACGGGAGGCGGACCAGGTCGGCCGGGGCCTTGGGCAGCTCCACGTCCCTGACCATCTCGGTCAGGACGCGGTTGAGCTTGACCGCCTCCAGGTGGTCCCGGAAGTTCTGCCCGGCCTTGCCCTTGACCTCCTCGGCCCGCTCGACGAGCTGGGCGAAGGACCCGAACTGGGTGATCCACTTGGCGGCGGTCTTCTCACCGACGCCCGGGATGCCGGGCAGGTTGTCGGACGGGTCGCCGCGCAGCGCCGCGAAGTCCGGGTACTGCTGCGGGGTGAGTCCGTACTTCTCCTCGACCTTCTCCGGCGTGAACCGCGTCAGCTCGGAGACGCCCTTGGTCGGGTACAGCACGGTGGTGTGCTCGGAGACGAGCTGGAAGGAGTCCCGGTCGCCGGTGACGATCAGCACCTCGAAGCCGAGGGCCTCCGCCTGCGTCGCCAGCGTCGCGATCACGTCGTCGGCCTCGAAGCCGTCGATGGCGAAACGCGGCACGTGCATCGCGTCGAGCAGCTCGCCGATCAGCTCGACCTGCCCCTTGAACTCGTCGGGGGTCTTGGAGCGGTTCGCCTTGTACTCGGGGAACTCCGTCGAGCGCCACGTCTTGCGCGACACGTCGAACGCCACCGCGAAGTGCGTGGGCGCCTCGTCGCGCAGCGTGTTCGCCAGCATCGACGCGAAGCCGTAGATGGCGTTGGTGGGCTGGCCGGTCGCGGTCGTGAAGTTCTCCGCGGGCAGCGCGAAGAACGCCCGGTACGCCAGGGAGTGCCCGTCCATGAGCATCAGGCGGGGGCGGTCCGCTGCGGTCGTCTGGTCGGTCTTCTTCGATGCTGTCTCTGCCACGCCCCCGATCCTAGGCGCCCCCACCGACAAATCCGGACGGGCTGCGGGGACCGGCAAATCCGGCGTCGGCGATGTCGGCGGGGCGTGACAGGATCGGATGTGTACGACATCGGTACGCGAAGACTGCTCAAAGGGGAGCGCCATGGCCACCAAGCCGCCCGCAGGTGATCCGGTACAGGACGCGCCGCAGGTCGCACCGCCGAAGCACGCGGCCGCCGGGCTCCCCGCGATCGGGCACACCCTGAAGATCGCGCAGCAGCAGATGGGGGTGGCCCGCACCGCCCGCACCCTGCTCAAGGTCAATCAGAAGGACGGCTTCGACTGCCCCGGCTGCGCCTGGCCCGAGGGCGAGAAGCGGCACACCGCCGAGTTCTGCGAGAACGGCGCCAAGGCCGTCGCGGAGGAGGCCACCCTGCGCCGGGTCACGCCGGAGTTCTTCGCCGCGCACCCGCTGGCCGACCTGGCCGCGCGCTCCGGGTACTGGCTGGGCCAGCAGGGCCGGCTCACGCAGCCGATGTACCTGGCCGAAGGCGCCGACCGGTACGAGGCGGTCGGCTGGGAGCAGGCCTTCGCGATCATCGCGGAGGAGTTGCGGGCCCTCGCCTCCCCCGACGAGGCCCTCTTCTACACCTCGGGCCGCACCAGCAACGAGGCGGCGTTCCTCTTCCAGCTCTTCGCCCGCGAGTTCGGCACCAACAACCTGCCCGACTGCTCGAACATGTGCCACGAGTCCTCGGGCTCCGCGCTGAACGAGACGATCGGGATCGGCAAGGGCAGCGTCTCCCTGGAGGACCTCCACCAGGCCGAACTGATCATCGTGGCGGGGCAGAACCCGGGTACCAACCACCCGCGCATGCTTTCCGCCCTGGAGCAGGCCAAAGCCGCCGGCGCGAAGATCATCTCGGTGAATCCGCTGCCCGAGGCCGGCATGGAGCGGTTCAAGAACCCCCAGACGCCCCTCGGCATGCTCAAGGGCACCGCCCTCAACGACCTCTTCGTGCAGATCCGCATCGGCGGCGACCAGGCCCTCTTCCGGCTCCTGAACAAGCTCGTCATCGAGGCGGGCGGAGCCACCGACGAGGCGTTCATCCGGGAACACACCCACGGCTACGAGGAGTTCGCGGCCGCCGCGAAGGAAGCCGACTGGGAGGAGACCCTCGCGGCCACCGGCCTGACCCGGCCCGAGATCGAGCGCGCCCTCGCCATGATCCTGGCCTCGAAGCGCACGATCGTCTGCTGGGCCATGGGCCTCACCCAGCACAAGCACGCCGTCGCCACCATCCGCGAGGTCGTCAACCTCCTGCTGCTGCGCGGCGACATCGGCCGGCCCGGCGCGGGCGTCTGCCCCGTCCGCGGCCACTCCAACGTGCAGGGCGACCGCACCATGGGGATCTTCGAGCGCCCCGCGCCCGCCTTCCTCGACGCCCTCGACCGCGAGTTCGCGATCACCTCGCCCCGGCACCACGGCTTCGACGTGGTCCGCTCCATCCAGGCCCTGCGCGACGGCGAGGCCAAGGTCCTGTTCGCCATGGGCGGCAACTTCGTCGGCGCCACCCCCGACACCGAGGTCACCGAGGCGGCGATCCGCCGGGCCTCCCTGACCGTGCACGTCTCCACCAAGCTCAACCGCTCCCATGCGGTCACCGGCAGGCGCGCGCTGATCCTGCCCACCCTCGGCCGCACCGACAAGGACGTACAGGCCTCCGGCAAGCAGTTCGTCACCGTCGAGGACTCCATGGGCATGGTCCACTCCTCCCGCGGCAACCTCACCCCCGCGAGCCCGCACCTGCTCTCCGAGCCGGCCATCGTGGCCCGCCTGGCCCGCGCGGTCCTCGGCGAGGCCTCGAAGACGCCGTGGGAGGAGTTCGAGCGGGATTACGCCGCCATCCGCGACCGGATCTCCCGCGTGGTCCCCGGCTTCGAGGACTTCAACGCCAAGGTGGCCCGCCCGGGCGGCTTCCGCCTCCCGCACGCCCCGCGCGACGAGCGCCGCTTCCCCACGAAGACCGGCAAGGCCAATTTCACCGCCGCGCCCGTGGAGTACCCCGAGGTCCCCGAGGGGCGGCTGCTCCTGCAGACCCTGCGCAGCCACGACCAGTACAACACCACCATCTACGGGCTCGACGACCGCTACCGGGGGATCACCGGCGGCCGCCGCGTGGTGATGGTCAACCCGCAGGACGCCGCCGCGCTGGGGCTCGCCGACGGCGCGTACACGGACCTGGTCAGCGAATGGAAGGACGGCGTGGAGCGGCGGGCCCCCGGCTTCCGCGTCGTGCACTACCCGACCGCCCGCGGCTGCGCGGCCGCGTACTACCCCGAGACGAACGTGCTGGTCCCGCTCGACTCCACCGCGGACACCAGCAATACCCCGGCAAGCAAGTCCGTCGTCATCCGCTTCGAACCGGCCTGATAGAACGACCTCAGGACAACATGGTTAACGAGCGTTGACGAACGGAGCCGGCCCATGGGCGAGCAGCACGCAGTGAAGTTCCCGCAGGAGGTCCTCGAGGAGTACGCGGCCCTGGGCATCGACCTGCCCTCGCTCTTCTCGGCGGGGCACCTCGGCGAGCGCATGGACATCAGGATCCTGGAGGCCTCGGCCGAGCGGGTCGTCGCCACCATGCCGGTCGAGGGCAACACCCAGCCGTACGGGCTGCTGCACGGCGGAGCCTCCGCCGTGCTCGCCGAGACCCTCGGTTCCGTCGGCGCCATGATGCACGGCGGCATCACCAAGATCGCCGTCGGTGTGGACCTGAACTGCACCCACCACCGGGGCGTGCGCTCCGGCCTGGTCACCGGAGTGGCCACCCCGGTCCACCGGGGCCGCTCCACCACCACCTACGAGGTCGTCATCAGCGACGAGCAGGAGCGGCGCGTCTGCACCGCCCGACTGACCTGCCTGCTGCGCGACGCCGACGCGGCCGGCGGCCAGGCCGCCGGCCGCGCCTGAAACCGGCCGCAGCCGGCCCGCACGCTGCGGCCGCGCCCCCGGCCGCCGCACCCGCCCCCCGGCCCGGCCCGACCCGCCCGGCCGCATCACGCACGGGCCCGCCGCAGGCCCGGACCCCGCCCCCACGGGCGGCGCGTCCGGGCCTGCGCCCGTTTCCCCCCGTTCTCCCCGCTTCCTGCGGGCTCGTTCCGGCACCCGCCCGGAATCCGCCACTCCAGACCTGGTCCGCCTCCATCTGTTGTGTCACCGATGGTGACCGCCTACCTTCCCCTCATGGGGACCCCGCCTCGCTCCACGGTCCGGTACGCCACCACCCTGCTCGCGGCGCTCACCCTGACCGGCACCCTGACCGGCACGCTGACCGGATGCTCGCGCTCCGCTCCCCCTCCCGCAGCGGGCTCCGAAAGCCCCGCCCCCAGCCCGTCCTCGCCCGCGCAGATCTGCACCAGCCTCGTGTCCTACTGGGCGAAGGAGACCCTCCTGGGCACCAAGTGGTCCGGCCTGGACTGGGAGCAGAAGGGGCTGTCCAACGACCAGTACGCGATCCACGAGGACGCGGTGGCCGCGGGGCGCGCCGAGGAGCGAACAGCCGGGCGGGACAAGGCACTTGAGCTGATCGACCGGTTCGTGGCGCAGCGCTGCACCGAGCAGGACGGCGCGACGGGCAGTTCCGAGAACCGGTAGCCCCCGACGTGACCCGGGTCACCGGATTCCCGAGTGCGCTGTCCGGCTTCCGGGCACCTGCCGCCGTACCACCGCACCACCGGTGAGCAGCCCTTTCGAGCCGTCGGCACGATCCAGCCGAGTCAAGTGGATCACGCCTGTTGATCACGTTGCGTAATGACCATGCCGTACGGAATCCCCCTTTTCCGCTGGTAATGGCAACCTGCTGAATTCTTTCGGACACACACGGCCACATTCGGCCGAATTTGATCTAAGACAGGTGCATGGAGGCCTCAAGCCCCTTAGGGGAACAGGTATTTCTCAGGATGCGGACAATCATCGACGTAACTAAATGCCCGTTTTGTCCACACTCCAAGCACGCATTCTTGGCCTTGGCATAACAAGAGCGTCACATCCTCCTTTCTCTGCTCCCCGTGTTCGCCACCTCGGGCCTAGAGTCACGGCCAGTCACCGCGCCGCTGGGCGCGACCAGCACGGCCGCTGTACATCCCAGTGCGGCCCGGCGACCGAACGGCACCTCACAGAGGGAGCCGCGCCAGGGAAAGGAAGAATCGTGCGACACCGTTCTTTGCTCGTCCTCACCACCGTGATCACCACGGGAGCACTGACCCTCACCGCCTGCGGATCGCGCGATGAGGCGAAGGGCGGGGACACCTCCGGCGGCAAGACCGTCGTCGTCATCGGCGTGGACGCCCCCCTCACCGGCTCGCTCTCCGCCCTCGGCCAGGGCATCAAGAACTCCGTCGACCTCGCGGCCAAGACGGCCAACAAGAACAACGAGGTCCCCGGCATCGAGTTCAAGGTCGAGGCCCTCGACGACCAGGCGGTCCCCGCCTCCGGTCAGGCCAACGCCACCAAGCTCGTCGGCAACAAGGACGTCCTCGGCGTCGTCGGCCCCCTGAACTCCGGTGTGGCCCAGCAGATGCAGGGCGTCTTCGCCTCGGCGAACCTGGCCCAGGTCTCCCCCGCCAACACCAACCCCTCGCTCAGCCAGGGCGACAACTGGGGCAAGGGCGAGTTCAAGCGCCCCTTCCCCACCTACTTCCGCACCGCCGCCACCGACGTGGTCCAGGGCAAGTTCGCCGCCCAGTACCTCTTCAAGGACGCCGGCAAGAAGAAGGTCTTCGTCGTCGACGACAAGCAGACCTACGGCGCCGGCCTGGCCGCGATCTTCTCCGAAGAGTTCAAGAAGCTCGGCGGCGAGGTCGTCGGCACCGACCACGTCACCGTGAAGGAGACCGACTTCTCCTCCACCGCCGACAAGGTCAAGTCCTCCGGCGCCGACTCCGTCTACTTCGGCGGCCAGTACCCCGAGGGCGGCCTGCTCGCCGACCAGATCAAGAAGACCGGCGCCAACGTCCCGCTCATGGGCGGCGACGGCATCCAGGACCCCGCCTTCATCAGCGCCTCCGGTGAGGCCAACGAGGGCGACCTCTCCACCTCCATCGGCTACCCGGTCGAGAAGCTCCCGACCGCCAAGCAGTTCATCGAGGACTACAAGGCTGCCGGCTACAAGGACCCGTACGCCGCCTACGGTGGCTACTCCTACGACGCCGGCTGGGCCGTCATCCAGGCCGTCAAGGCCGCTGTCGCCGCCAACGGCGGCAAGCTGCCCACCGACGCCCGCGCCAAGGTCGTCGAGGCCCTCGGCAAGGTCTCCTTCGAGGGCGTGACCGGCAAGGTCGCCTTCGACCAGTACGGCGACACCACCAACAAGCAGCTCACGGTCTACAAGGTCGAGGGCGGCAAGTGGATCGACGTCAAGAGCGACACCTTCAACCAGTAATCCCCCCCTCCCGCCAGCCGGGAACCCGGTCCGGTCCGTCCTGACGACCCGACCCCCCTCAAAAAGAACCAGCCGCGCGAGGGCGCAAACAGCGCCCTCGCGCGGAGTCTTATCCGACACGCTCATCGGAGGCCCTGCGGTGCACGAACTGCCGCAACAGCTGGCCAACGGCCTTGCCCTCGGTGCCCTTTATGGCCTCATCGCCATCGGGTACACCATGGTCTACGGCATCGTCCAGCTCATCAACTTCGCCCACGGCGAGATCTTCATGATCGGCGGCTTCGGCGCGCTCACCGCCTACGCCATCCTCCCGACCGGCACCTCCCTGCTGATCGCGATACCCATCATGATCGTCGGAGGCGCACTCGCCTCGGTCCTCGTCGCCACCGCAGCCGAACGCTTCGCCTACCGCCCCCTGCGCAGCGCCCCACGGCTCGCCCCGCTCATCACCGCAATCGGCCTCTCGATCGCGCTCCAGCAGCTTGTCTGGCAGTTCTACCCGGACGCCAAGAAGGCCGTCAGCTTCCCTGAATTCAAGGGCGCCGCCTTCAAGATCACCGACAGCCTCGCCATCCAGCGCGCGGACCTCTTCGTCCTGATCCTCGCCCCGCTCTGCATGCTCGCCCTCGGCGTCTTCGTCTCCAAGAGCCGCAGCGGCCGCGCCATGCAGGCCACCGCGCAGGACCCCGACACCGCAAAGCTCATGGGCATCAACACCGACCGCATCATCGTCATGGCCTTCGCCATCGGTGCCGCGTTCGCCGCCGTCGCCGCCGTCGCCTACGGCCTCGACAAGGGCCAGATCAACTTCGAGATGGGCTTCATCCTCGGACTGAAGGCCTTCACCGCCGCCGTCCTCGGCGGCATCGGCAACATCTACGGCGCCATGGTCGGCGGCGTCGTCCTCGGACTCGCCGAGGCCCTCTCGATCGCCTACATCGAAGAGATCCCCGGCATGCAGCAGCTCGGCGGTGGAGCCTGGTCCAACGTCTGGGCGTTCGTACTCCTCATCGTCGTCCTCCTCGTGCGGCCCCAAGGCCTGCTCGGCGAGCGCGTCGCGGATCGGGCGTGAGAACCATGACCACCAACACCACCCCGCAGACCGCCGTCACCAAGCAGGGCCCCGCCCCCGCCGCGCTCCTCTACGCGGTCATCGGCGGCAGCCTCCTCACCGCCCTCAGCGCCTTCCTCGCCTGGACCTGGACCCCCGAGTTCCCCGGCGACCTGACCTACTACGGCAGCCCGGCGCCCATCCAGTTCCTCAGCCTCATCGCCGGACTCCTCACCGCCGCCTTCGCGCTCTCCGCGCTCGGCGTCAAGGGCCTGCACTGGCTCACCCCCACCGGCGCCCGCAAGTCCGTCTGGATCCTCGCACTCGGCACCCTCGCCGGCACCTGGTTCACGGTCCTCTCCATCACCGTGGTCCTCGGCGGCTTCGCCCACCTCGAACCCGGCGCCTACGTCGCCCTCGCCGGCTCCCTCATCCCGGCCCTGGCCGCGTACAAGCTCCCCGACGACAGCCGCAAGGCCACCGCCGCCAAGCAGCTGCCGGCCTGGGCCGAAATCCTCATCATCACCGGCGTCTTCGCCCTCGGCCTCTACGTCGTCACCTTCGGCATCGACACCGACGACAAAGAGCCGCAGCTCTTCGTCACCTACCTGATCACCGTCGGCTTCGCGGGCATCGCCCTCCTCAAGGCCGGCCTCTTCGACCGGCTCGGCACCCTCACCGCCAAGCACCGCCAGGTCACGCTCATCGGCACCGCGGCCGCCGCGATCGCCTTCCCCTTCATCCAGCAGAGCGGCGACACCTACACGCTCATCGCGGTCAACATCCTCATCTTCGCGACCGTCGCCCTCGGCCTCAACGTCGTCGTCGGCCTCGCCGGCCTCCTCGACCTCGGCTACGTCGCCTTCCTCGGCGTCGGCGCCTACGCCGCAGCCCTGGTCTCCGGAAGCACCGCCTCCGCCTTCGGCATCCACCTGCCCTTCTGGGCAGCGGTCATCGTCGGCGCCCTCGCCTCGCTCATCTTCGGCGTGGTCATCGGCGCACCCACCCTGCGCCTGCGCGGCGACTACCTCGCCATCGTCACCCTCGGCTTCGGAGAAATCTTCCGCATCGCCATGGGCAACCTCGACGGCGACTCCGGCCCGGACATCACCAACGGCCCCAACGGCATCCCCAACATCCCCCACCTCGACTTCTTCGGGTGGAACTTCGGGGAATCCCACACCGTCGGCGGCATCGTCCTGGGCGCCTACGCCAACTACTACTTCCTGATGCTGCTCGTCATGGCCCTGGTGGTGCTGGTCTTCGCCCGCGCCGGCAACAGCCGCATCGGCCGCGCCTGGGTCGCCATCCGCGAAGACGAGACCGCCGCCGAAGCCATGGGCATCAACGGCTTCAAGGTCAAGCTCATCGCCTTCGCCCTCGGCGCCACCCTCGCCGGCCTCGCCGGCACCGTCCAGGCACACGTCAACAGCACGGTCGTCCCCGAGAACTACGTCTTCGCCGGCCCCGTACCGCCGAACTCCGCGTTCCTCCTCGCCGCCGTCATCCTCGGCGGCATGGGCACCATCCGCGGCCCCATCCTCGGCGCCGCACTCCTCTTCCTGATCCCGGCGAAGCTGGCCTTCCTCCAGGACTACCAGCTCCTCGCCTTCGGCATCGCCCTCATCCTGCTCATGCGCTTCCGCCCCGAAGGCCTCATCGCCAACAAGCGGGCGCAGCTCGAGTACCACGACGACACCGCTGACCAGGCCCCCACGGACCTGGCCACCGCCAAGGCGGGGGCGTGAACGACATGACCACCACAGACACCACCACCACCACGACCCCCGCGCCGGCCACCGTGCTCGAAGCCAGCGGCGTCACCATGCGCTTCGGCGGCCTCACCGCCGTCAAGGGCGTCGACCTCAAGGTCAACGCCGGCGAGATCGTCGGCCTCATCGGCCCCAACGGCGCCGGCAAGACCACCTTCTTCAACTGCCTCACCGGGCTGTACGTCCCCACCGAGGGAAGCGTCAGCTACAAGGGCACCGTCCTGCCGCCCACGCCCCACAAGGTCACCGCAGCCGGCATCGCCCGCACCTTCCAGAACATCCGGCTCTTCCACAACATGACCGTGCTGGAAAACGTCCTCGTCGGACGCCACACCCGCACCAAGGAAGGCCTCTGGTCCGCCCTCCTGCGCGGCCCCGGCTTCAAGAAGGCCGAAGCCGCCAGCGAAGCACGCGCCATGGAACTCCTCGAGTTCATCGGCCTCCGCCACAAGGCCGGCCACCTCGCCAAGAACCTCCCCTACGGCGAACAGCGCAAGCTCGAGATCGCCCGCGCCCTCGCCAGCGACCCCGGCCTCATCCTCCTGGACGAGCCGACCGCCGGCATGAACCCGCAGGAGACCCGGGCGGCCGAAGAGCTCATCTTCGCCATCCGCGACAAGGGCATCGCCGTCCTCGTCATCGAGCACGACATGCGCTTCATCTTCAACCTCTGCGACCGCGTCGCCTGCCTCGTCCAGGGCGAAAAGCTCATCGAGGGCACGGCAGCGGAAGTCCAGGGCGACGAACGCGTCATCGCCGCCTACCTCGGCACCCCCTTCGAGGGCGCACCGGGAGAGGAAGAAGTCGCCGAGGTCGAAGCCGCCGAAGCCCACGCCGAAGCAGAAGCCGAGGCGGAAGCCGAAACGGAAGCCGCCGAGGCAGAAGCCGAAGCCGACTCCGACACGGACTCCAACACGGACTCCGACGCGGACAGCACCACCAGCACGGAAGGAGAGGCCAAGTGACCGCACTGCTCAAGGTCGAAGACCTCAAAGTCGCCTACGGCAAGATCGAAGCCGTCAAGGGAATCTCCTTCGAAGTCAACGAAGGCGAAATCGTCTGCCTCGTCGGCACCAACGGCGCCGGCAAGACGACCACCCTGCGCACCCTCTCCGGGCTCCTCAAGCCCACCGCGGGCAGCATCACCTTCGACGGCAAACCCCTCGTCGGCGTCCCCGCCCACCAGATCGTCTCCATGAAGCTGGCCCACTCCCCCGAGGGACGCCACATCTTCCCCCGGCTGACGATCGCCGAAAACCTCCAGCTCGGCGCCTTCCTGCGCACCGACAAGGAAGGCATCGAGAAGGACATCCAGCGCGCCTACGACCTCTTCCCCATCCTGGGAGAGCGCCGCAAGCAGGCCGCCGGAACCCTCTCCGGCGGCGAACAGCAGATGCTCGCCATGGGCCGCGCCCTGATGTGCCAGCCCAAACTGCTCATGCTGGACGAGCCCTCCATGGGTCTCTCCCCCCTCATGATGCAGAAGATCATGGCCACCGTCGCCGAACTCAAGGCGACCGGCACCACCATCCTGCTCGTCGAGCAGAACGCCCAGGCCGCCCTCTCACTGGCCGACCAGGCCCACGTGATGGAAATCGGCAAGATCGTGCTCTCCGGCACCGGCCAGGAACTCCTCCACAACGAGGACGTCCGCAAGGCCTACCTCGGCGAGGACTGATCCCACACGTGTGAGGCCCGCCTCCCCTCGGGGGGAGGCGGGCCTCACGCACGTCCCGGTACCGCGTCAGACACCCGCCGCGAACGCACCCCCGGCACCGAACACCAGCTCCGCGAACCGCTCACCGATCAAACGGTGACCCGCCGCATCCGGGTGCAGCCGGTCCGGCAACGGAAGCTCCGCGAAATCCTTCTCGCCGTACAGCGACAGACCATCCAGGTAGTACAGGTTCGGATCCTCGGCCGCCCGCTGCTGCGTGATCCGGGCCAGCTCCTCCCTGATCACACCCAGTGTCAGCTTCCCGGCCGCGACCTCCGCCTTGTCACCCGTCGCCCGGTACCGCATGACCTTCCCGTCCGGGTCCGGCGCCGTCGGACCCGGCGTGTCCTCGTGCATCGGACACAACACCGGCGAAACCACCAGCAACGGCGCATCCGGATGCCCCTCCCGGATCGTGTCCAGGAACCCGTGAACCGCCGGCCCGAAAGCACGCAACCGCATCACATCCGTATTGACCAGAGCGATACCGATCTTGACGCTGATCACATCCGCCGGAACATCCCGCATCGCACGCGCCGTGAACGGATCCAGCAGGGCATTGCCACCCAGCCCCATGTTGACCAGCTCCACACCACCCGCAGCCGCCGCCACCGCCGGCCACGTCGACGACGGGCTCTCCGCATTCGTGCCCTGGCTCAGCGAAGACCCGTGATGCAGCCACACCCGCCGGCCACCCACCGCCGCCGGCTCCACCGGAGCATCCGTACGCAGCGCGATCAGCTCCGTCCGCTCCACATGCGGCAGCCAGATCTCGACGTCCTTCATCCCCGCCGACAATCCCGAGAACCGCGCCGTACCCGACGCACCGGACACCGACTCCGACTCCAGCGTCTGCATGTTGAACCGGAACTCATGCCCGCCGTCCACCGTGGCCCGACCCGCGAGCCGACCGTCCACGAACAGGTCGTACACACCCAGCGGATTGTCCTGACCACCCTGGAACACGATCTTCGTCGGCATCGTCTCCAGCTCGATGACCGTCGCCCGCGTACGGAACACCAACCGCACACCGGACGGCTGCGCCTCCACTGTCGCCAACTGCGCCGCCGGATGCTGCTTCCGCGCCCACGCGGGCATCCGGTGCGGCAGCAATCCCAGCTCGGTGCGCTCCACCTCGATGGCGCCGCGCAGCAGCGGCTCGATGGGCGTGGTGATCCATTCCGTCACGTCAGAGGTCATGGACACAGGGTGCCGACCGGCACTCGAGGCCCGCCGGTGCGGACCTCGACCGCGCGCGTACGGGAACCGTCAGCCGTTGGCGGCGTTCTGCTTCTTCTCCTCGGCGTCCTCGATGACCGCCTCGGCGACCTGCTGCATGGACATCCGGCGGTCCATCGACGTCTTCTGGATCCACCGGAACGCGGCCGGCTCGGTCAGCCCGTACTGCGTCTGCAGGATGCTCTTGGCCCGGTCGACGAGCTTGCGGGTCTCCAGGCGCAGCGAGAGGTCGGCGACCTCCTTCTCCAGCGCCTTCAGCTCGGCGAAGCGCGACACGGCCATCTCGATGGCCGGCACGACGTCGCTCTTGCTGAACGGCTTCACCAGGTACGCCATGGCCCCGGCGTCGCGGGCCCGCTCGACGAGGTCGCGCTGCGAGAACGCGGTGAGCATCAGCACGGGGGCGATGGACTCCTCCGCGATCTTCTCGGCCGCGGAGATACCGTCCAGGACGGGCATCTTCACGTCGAGGATGACGAGGTCGGGCCGGTGCTCGCGGGCCAGCTCCACGGCCGTCTGGCCGTCCCCGGCCTCACCGACGACGGCGTACCCCTCCTCCTCGAGCATCTCCTTCAGATCGAGACGGATGAGCGCCTCGTCCTCGGCGATGACGACGCGGGTCGTCAGCGGCGGAACGTGCGACTGGTCGGCGTCGGGCGTGGGCGTCGACTCGTGCGAGGCGGTCACTTGAGAGCTCCTTGATACGGGGCGTTACTGCTCCCCTGAGCCTACCGAGCTCCTGTATGTTTGTGACACGGAGGGTCTTCGGTATCCTTCGTTTCGAAGGAGCCCCGGTAGCCCAGCGGTAGAGGCCATGGATTCAAAACCCATTCAGCGTCGGTTCGAATCCGACCCGGGGCACTTCTCCTTCAATTCCAAGGTCGCCAAGCGAAACATGCGATCTTCACTCGTCACGGTGAACGTACCTTCGAATTACGGCCAACCGGACTATTAGCGGCGAAGCTCTCGCGTGTGGAGCACAATTCTTCGATACGCGAACAAGCGGTCCTGCTGTTACGCCAAGGCGTGACCAACCGGACGGTGGCCGAACACTTCGGCGTCCCGCGGGGCACCGTCGGCTGGTGGCGGCACCAGGACCGAAAGCACCGGGGCGAAACCTACGAGCCGCCGACCGACTGCCCGAGGTGCACGGGCCGGGAATTCGATGAGCAGGCGTACGCCTATCTCCTGGGCCTCTACCTCGGCGACGGCCACATCATCTCGAAGTACAAGCAGCACCACCTGTCCGTCTTCTGCGATGCCTCGCGACCAGGACTCATCGACGCCGCCGAGGAAGCCATGCACCACGTCATGCCCCAGCCCAAGACGGGTCGGCGCCAGAGACAGGGCTGCGTCGAGGTCAAGTCGTACTCACAGCACTGGACGTGCATGTTCCCGCAGCACGGCCCCGGCAAGAAGCACGAGCGGCGGATCGTGCTCGAGGAGTGGCAGCAGGAGATCGTCGACGCCCATCCCTGGGAGTTCATCCGGGGGCTGATCCACTCCGACGGATGCCGGATCACGAACTGGACCACCCGGATGGTCGGCGGTGAGCGCAAGCGCTACGAGTACCCCCGGTACTTCTTCACCAACAAGTCGGACGACATCCGCGGGCTCTGTACCGACACCCTCACCAAGGTCGGTGTCCGGTGGACGGTGCTGGCCCGGGGCAGCGACCCGTTCAACGTGTCCATCGCCCGGAAGGACTCCGTCGCGCTGATGGACGCGCACATCGGGCCCAAGCACTAGGGGGCGGCCGTTAGGTTGTGGGCACGGCTGAACGAGAGAAGGACTGTGTGATGAGTGAGAAGGCCCGCAAGCTGTTCGACGCGCTGGATCTGAACCACGACGGGCAGTTGACCCGCGCGGAGGTGATCTCGGCCCTGCGGTCGAAGGGGCCGACGCTGGCCGCGCGGGGAGACCTGCCGTTCTGGGCGCTGGGGAACGCGGACGTGTCGTCGGCGTTGTTCGATGCGGCCGATGCGAACGGGGACGAGGTGCTGAGCTTCGAGGAGTTCGCGGCGGTCGTGGACCGGCGGTTCGGCTGGTAGGCCGGTGTCCGCGTCGGGCGGTGAGGGCCCGACGCGGTGCGTGGTGTCGGTCAGCGGACCGCGTCGCCGATGTGGTGGATGCGGACCAGGTTGGTGGATCCGGTGACGCCGGGGGGTGAGCCGGCGGTGATGACGACGACGTCGCCGCGGACGCAGCGGCCGATGCGCAGGAGTTCTTCTTCGACCTGGGCGACCATGGCGTCGGTGGAGTCGACGTGGGGGCCGAGGAAGGTTTCGACGCCCCAGGTGAGGTTGAGTTGGGAGCGGGTGGCGGGGTCGGGGGTGAAGGCGAGGAGGGGGATGGGTGAGCGGTAGCGGGAGAGGCGTCGGACGGTGTCGCCGCTCTGGGTGAAGGCGACGAGGAATTTGGCGTCGAGGAAGTCGCCCATTTCGGCGGCGGCGCGGGCGACGGCTCCGCCTTGGGTGCGGGGTTTGTTGCGTTCGGTGAGGGGTGGGAGTCCCTTGGCGAGGATGTCTTCTTCGGCGGCTTCGACGATGCGGGCCATGGTGCGGACGGTTTCGACGGGGTATTTGCCGACGCTGGTTTCGCCGGAGAGCATGACGGCGTCGGTGCCGTCGATGACGGCGTTGGCGACGTCGGAGGCTTCGGCGCGGGTGGGGCGGGAGTTGTCGATCATCGAGTCGAGCATTTGGGTGGCGACGATGACGGGTTTGGCGTTGCGCTTGGCGAGTTTGATGGCGCGCTTTTGGACGATGGGGACGTGTTCGAGGGGCATTTCGACGCCGAGGTCGCCGCGGGCGACCATGATGCCGTCGAAGGCGGCGACGATGTCGTCGATGTTGTCGACGGCTTGGGGTTTTTCGATCTTGGCGATGACGGGGAGGCGGCGGCCTTCTTCGTCCATGATGCGGTGGACGTCGTGGATGTCGCGGCCGCTGCGGACGAAGGAGAGGGCGATGACGTCGGCGCCGGTGCGCAGGGCCCAGCGGAGGTCGTCGATGTCTTTGTCGGAGAGGGCGGGGACGGAGACGGCGACGCCGGGGAGGTTGAGTCCCTTGTGGTCGGAGACCATGCCGCCTTCGATGACGAGGGTGTGGACGTGGGGGCCGTTGACGGCGGTGACTTCGAGGGTGACGCGGCCGTCGTCGACGAGGATGCGTTCGCCGGTGGTGACGTCGGTGGCGAGTCCCTTGTAGGTGGTGGCGCAGGTGTGGCGGTCGCCGTGGTGGTCTTCGGTGGTGATGGTGAACTCGTCGCCGCGTTCAAGGAGTACGGGGCCTTCGCGGAATCGGCCGAGGCGGATCTTCGGGCCTTGAAGGTCTGCGAGGATGCCGACGCTGTGGCCGGTTTCGTCGGAGGCTTTGCGTACGCGCTGGTAGCGCTCCTCGTGTTCGGCGTAGGTGCCGTGGCTGAGGTTGAGTCGGGCGATGTCCATTCCGGCTTCGACCAGGGCTTTGATCTGGTCGTATGAGTCGGTGGCGGGGCCCAGGGTACATACGATTTTCGCTCGGCGCATGGGGCGAGGGTATTCCCCTACCAGGGAGTAGGAAATTGGTTCCGGGTGTCGGCTCAACAACCTTTGGGCGAAAGCTTGTTGACAATTGTTGAATGTGCATGGGGGTGCTCTGATGAGCACCCCCGGTGTGCTGTCGGGGGCTTGTTTCAGAGTTGGGGTGGGGTCATCGTGAAGCGGGCGTTCACCTGGGCGTAGACGGTCTGGCGTTGGGGTTCGAGGTCGAGGGGTGGGGCGCCGGCGTCTTCGGCGGCGCTGAAGGCCATGGTGCGCATGCCGGTGGGTGTGCCGGCGAAGGGGGCGGCGTTTTCGGCGCCGAGGTCGGCGAGTTCGACGAGGGCGGCGAGTCGGGCGCCGAGGGCTTCGGCGTATTCGCGGGCGCGTTGGACGGCTTCGAGGACGGCTTGGCGGCGGGCTTGGCCGTGGGCGGGTGAGGTGGGGCGCAGGGCCCACCAGGGGCCGTCGACTTGGGTGAGTTCGAGGTCGGCGAGACGGGTGGTGAGTTCGCCGAGTGCGGTGAAGTCGTTGAGTTCGGCGGTGATGTGGACGCGTCCGTGGTAGGCGCGGATGCGTTCGCCGCGGCCGTGGCGGGTGAGTTCGGGGGTGATGGAGAAGGCGCCGGTTTCGAGTTTTTCGACGGGGTCGCCGTAGCTCTTGATGAGGTCGAGGACGGCGGTGTTGCGGCGGGTGAGGTCTTCGAGGGCGGTGCGCCGGTCGGTGCCGCGGGCGCTGACGGTGATGCCGATGCGGGCGATCTCGGGGTCGACTTCGATGCGGGCTTCGCCGCGGACGGCGACGCGGGGGACTTCGGGGGTGCCGTAGGGCTGGTGGGTTGCGTCGTGCGGTGCGTCCTGGGTCATGGCTTCACTGTCGCATCGTGGGTGACAATCTACGCGCGTTGTTCGAGCCTCAATAAGGGGAGATGGCATGGCGTTCGACCGTAGGACTTTTCTTGGTACGACGGCCGCGACGGGTGCGGCCGTGGCGTTGGCGGGGGCGGCGAGTGCTCCGGCTGCGGCCCAGCCGGCGGCGGGGGCGGGGGCCGGGGCGGGGTCGCGGACGTACTCGTTCACGGTGATGGGGACGACCGATCTGCACGGGAACGTCTTCAACTGGGACTACTTCACGGATCGGGAGTTCGACGACAAGGCGCACAACGACGTCGGTCTGGCGAAGATCTCGACGCTGGTGAACCGGGTGCGGGCGGAGAAGGGGCGGCGGAACACGCTGCTGATCGACGCGGGTGACACGATCCAGGGCACGCAGTTGTCGTACTACTACGCGAAGGTGGATCCGATCACGGCGCGGCGGGGTCCGGTTCACCCGATGGCGCAGGCGATGAACGCGATCGGCTATGACGCGGCGGCGCTGGGGAACCACGAGTTCAATTATGGGATTCCGGTGCTGCGGAAGTTCGAGGAGCAGTGTGATTTTCCGCTGCTGGGGGCGAACGCGCTGGATGCGAAGACGTTGCGGCCGGCGTTTCCGCCGTACAGCATGCACCGGCTGTGCACTCCGTTCGGGCGTGATGTGAAGGTGGCGGTGCTGGGGTTGACGAACCCGGGGATCGCGTTGTGGGACAAGGCGCACGTGCAGGGGAAGATGACGTTCCCGGGGCTGGAGGAGCAGGCGGCGAAGTATGTGCCGAAGCTGCGGTCGATGGGTGCGGACGTGGTGATCGTGTCGGCGCATTCGGGGTCGAGCGGGACGTCTTCGTACGGGGATCAGCTGCCGTACGTGGAGAACGCGGCGGCGCTGGTGGCGGAGCAGGTGCCGGGGATCGACGCGATTTTGGTGGGGCACGCGCATACGGAGATTCCGGAGTACCGGGTGCGGAACGCGGCGTCCGGGAAGGACGTGGTGTTGTCGGAGCCGTTGAAGTGGGGGCAGCGTCTGACGCTGTTCGACTTCGAGCTGTCGTGGGCGAAGGGCCGTTGGTCGGTGGCGAAGGTCGCGGCGCGGGTGCTGAATTCGAATGAGGTGGAGGAGGATCCGGAGATCACCGGGTTGCTGTCGGACGAGCACCGCAAGGTGGTGGCGTACGTGAACCAGGTGATCGGTACGTCGACGGTGGCGATGTCGGCGGCGGAGGGGCCGGTGAAGGACGTGCCGATCATCGATGTGATCAATCATGTGCAGGCGGAGACGGTGAAGGCGGCTCTTGCGGGTACGGAGTGGGCTGCGGTGCCGGTGGTGTCGCAGGCGTCGTGCTTCTCGCGTACGGCGGCGATACCGGCGGGTCAGGTGACGCTGCGGGATGCGGCGGGGCTGTATCCGTTCGAGAACACGCTGGAGGCGCGGCTGCTGACGGGTGCGCAGCTGAAGGATTATCTGGAGTATTCGGCGCGGTACTTCGTGCGGACGGCGCCGGGTGAGGTGGTGGATCCGGCGAAGCTGACGAATTCCGAGTCGATTCCGGATTACAACTATGACGCGGTGTACGGGTTCACGTACGACATCGATGTGGCGCAGCCGGTGGGTTCTCGGATCGTGGGGTTGTCGTTCGAGGGGAAGCCGGTGGATCCGGCGGCGCGGTTCGTGCTGGCGGTGAACAACTATCGGGCGTCGGGTGGGGGGAATTTCCCGCATGTTCCGCAGGCCCGGCAGGTGTGGGCGAATTCGGATGAGATCCGTAACACGATCATTCAGTGGGTGAAGGCGAAGGGGACGGTGGATCCGGCGCAGTTCGCTTCGGTGGCGTGGCGGTTGACGCGGGCCGGGGTGCCGGTGTTCTAGGCGGTTGGCGTGGTGTGCGGCCGGGGTCTGCGGTGGTGGATCCCGGTCGCTCGCGGTGGTCGGCGGGGTCGGGTGGGCTTGTTGGTCTGGGGCTCTCGGCGGCGGCCGCCGGCGCATCGGCGTTCATTCGTCGTCGATGCCCAGCAGTTCGAGGAAGGCGGCGGCCGCCGGGGTGCGGCTCTCCCCTCCCCAGATCACGTACTCGGCGCGGGCCGGTGCGTCCGTCACGTCGATCGTCGCCGTCCCGGTCAGACCGGCGGCGTACGCGGGCGGGAGCAGGGCCACGCCGAGGCCCGCGCCGACCAGTCGGGCCAGGTAGTCGGCGTTGGTCACTTCGAAGGCGACGTCGCGGGTGAGGCCGGCGGCGCTGAAGGCGAGATCGGACTGGGCCCGGCCGGCGGTCTTGGCGGGCAGGTCCACGAACACTTCGCGGGACAGGCGGCGGAGGTCGACGTGGGTCTCGGCGGCGAGCGGGTGGTCGGGGGCTACCACGGCGACGAGCCGCTCGCGGGTCAGTTCGCGGGCGTTGACGCCGCGGGGGCGGGCCGTGGCCGGGATGCCGAGGAAGGCCACCTCGATGTCGCCCGCTTTGACCTGTTCCACGAGTTCGTCGCTCGCTGCGACGCTGAGGCTGATGCGGGCCTTGGGGTGGCGCTGGTGGAAGTCCCTGAGGACGGCGGGGATGTCCACGGCGGCGACGGTGGGGATCAGTCCCAGCGCGAGGCGTCCGCGGACCTCCCCGACAGCTGCCGCGACTTCGGCGGCGGCGCGCTCGGCCGCATCCAGGCATTGGCGGGCGGCGGGCAGGAAGGCCGTGCCTGCCGCGGTCAAGCGGACGCGGCGGCTGGTGCGTTCGAAGAGCCTGGCGCCCAGTTCCTTCTCCAGGCGGGCGATCTGGTGGCTGAGCGCTGACTGGACCACGAGGCAGCGTTGGGCGGCCCGCGTGAAGCTGTTCGTTTCGGCCACGGCGATCACGTACCGCATCTGCTGGAGCTCCATGGATCCATCGTGATCGGTGATCGATGGCGTGACAAGCATGTGTTGGACTCATCGATGCCGGCGGCCGGAGACTGGTGCGGACCGCACGCGGCAGGAGCGTCTTCGGGCCGACTCCCTTCGGGCCACGGTGGGTTCCCGTGGGATGGAGGCACGATGAAGAGCAGGCAGAACGTTCTGACGGCGGCGCTGACCGGGCTGGCCCCGGCGGTGTGGGGCAGCACCTACCTGGTGACGACCGAGTTGCTGCCACCGGACCGGCCGCTGCTGGCGACCACGATGCGGGCGCTGCCCGGCGGCCTGATCCTGCTGGTGCTGGGCCGGAGGCTTCCGGTCGGCGTCTGGTGGTGGCGGGCGCTGGTGCTGGGCGTTGTGAACATCGGTGCCTTCAACTTCCTGTTGTTCGTCGCGGCTTACCGGCTGCCGGGCGGCATCGCCGCCGTGGTCATGTCGGCGCAGCCGATGTTCGTGGTGGTTCTCGCCGGTCTCTTCCTCGGTGAGCGGATCAGGGCCCTCCACGCCTTGGCGTGCGTCATGGGCACCGGGGGTGTGGTGCTGCTCGTCTTCAGGGGCACGGCGTCACTGGACGCCGTCGGAGTCCTCGCCGCGGTCGGCGGGGCCCTGTGCATGGCGTCGGGCATCACGCTGACCAAGCGGTGGGGGCGGCCGGAGGGCGTGGGCCTGCTCACGTTCACCGGGTGGCAGCTCACGGCGGGCGGCCTGGTCCTGTTGCCGTTCTGGCTGTCGCTGGAGGACCTTCCCGACGGCCTGACCGGTTCCCACGTCGCCGGGTTCGCCTACCTCATCAGCCTGGGCGCGGTCCTGAGCTACCTGGTCTGGTTCCGGGGCATCGAACGCCTGCCGGCCGTGGCGGTCTCGTTCCTCGCGCTGGGCAGCCCGGTCGTGGCGACCTTGCTGGGCTACGTCTTCAGGGACGAGACGCTGTCGCTCCTCCAGGTCGTCGGGGTGGCCGTCATCTTCGTGGCGGTGGTGCTGGGTCAGCCGCGTCCGCCCCGGCCGAGGGAGCGGACGGCGCGCGCCGGCCCGTGAGCCGGCCTCCGACCTGGCCGCGGGCCGCTGCACGCCGCCCCTCCCTGGACCGGCGCCCTGCTGGCCCGGCGTCTCGCCCCGTTCCGGTCACGGCTCTAGGTGTGGTCCACCAGCGGGAGGAGATCGCCTTCCGGTCGGGGGCGGGTGTGTTCGCGTGGTGCGAGGCCGAAGGTGGTGAAGGCGGTGCGGGCGGGCTGGGGGTAGGGGTTCTTGCCCGTGAGGGTGTTGAGGATGGCGGCGCTGCGCCAGGCGGCGAGCCCGAGGTCGGGGGCTCCGATGCCGTGGGTGTGGCGTTCGCCGTTCTGGACGAAGATGCTGCCGGTGACGGCCGGGTCGGTGATCATCCGGTAGCGGTCGTCGATGCGGGGGCGGCCGGAGGAGTCCTTGCGCAGGTAGGGGTCGAGGCCTGCGAGGAGGCTGGTCAGGGGGCGTTCGCGGTAGCCGGTGGCGAGGACGACGGCGTCGGTGGTGAGGCGGGACCGGGTGCCCTGGTCGAGGTGTTCCAGGTGGAGTTCGACCTTGGTGGTCGCGACGCGGCCGGCGGTGCGGACGCTGACTCCGGGGGTGAGGACGGCGTCGGGCCAGCCGCCGTGGAGGGTGCGGCGGTAGAGCTCGTCGTGGATGGCGGCGATGGTGCCGGCGTCGATGCCCTTGTGGAGCTGCCACTGTGCGGGGACGAGCCGGTCGCGGACGGGTTCGGACAGGGCGTGGAAGTAGCGGGTGTAGTCGGGCGTGAAGTGCTCGAGGCCGAGCTTGGAGTACTCCATGGGGGCGAAGGACGGGGTACGGGCGAGCCAGGCGAGGCGTTCGCGGCCGGCGGGGCGGGCGCGCAGGAGGTCGAGGAAGACCTCGGCGCCGGACTGGCCCGATCCGATGACGGTGACGTGTTCGGCGGCGAGGATGCGCGCCCGGTTGTCGAGGTAGTCGGCCGAGTGGATGACGGGGACGGTGGGGGCTTCGGCGAGGGGCCGCAGGGGTTCGGGGACGTAGGGGGCGGTGCCGATGCCGAGGGCGAGGTGGCGGGTGTGGGTGCGGCCGAGGGCTTCGGCTTCGCCGTCGGAGTCGAGCTGGGTGAAGTCGACTTCGAAGAGGTCGCGTTCGGGGTTCCAGCGGACGGCGTCGACTTGGTGGCCGAAGTGCAGTCCGGGGACGCGGCCGGCGACCCAGCGGCAGTAGGCGTCGTATTCGGCGCGCTGGATGTGGAACTGCTCGGCGAAGTAGAAGGGGAAGAGCCGTTCCTTGTGCTTGAGGTAGTTGAGGAAGCTCCAGGGGCTGGCCGGGTCGGCGAGGGTGACCAGGTCGGCGAGGAAGGGCACTTGGAGGGCGGCTCCGTCGAGGAGGAGTCCGGGGTGCCAGCGGAAGTCGCGGCGCTGGTCGTAGAAGGCGGTGGCGAGTTCGCCTGCTCCTTGGTGCGGCAGGCCGTGGGCGAGGGCCGCGAGGGACAGGTTGAAGGGGCCGATGCCGATCCCGACGAGGTCGTGGGGGGCATCGAGCTGGGCGGTCATCGGTGGGCGCTGCCTTCCAGGAGGGCGATGAGGTGGTCCAGGTCTGCCGCGGTGGTGTGCGGGTTGAGCAGGGTGGCTTTGAGCCAGAGGCGGCCGTCGGCGCGGGTGCGGCCGAGGACGGCGCGGCCTTCGTGCAGGAGGGTGCGGCGCAGGGTGGCGACCTGGGTGTCATCGGCGTGGGTGGGCCGGAAGAGCACGGTGGTGAGGGCGGGGGGTGCGTGGAGGACGAAGCCGGGGTGGGCGTCGAGGCGTTCGGCGAGCTGCTGGGCGAGTGCGCAGGTGTGGTCGATGAGGCGGGTGAGGCCGTCGCGGCCGAGGGAGCGCAGGGTGGTGGCGATCTTGAGGATGTCGGGTCGGCGGGTGGTGCGCAGGGAGCGGCCGAGGAGGTCGGGTAGGCCGGCTTCGGTGTCGTCGGTGGCGTTGAGGTAGTCGGCCTGGTGGTCGAGGGGGGTCAGCAGGGCGGTGTCGGGGACGGCGAGGAGTCCGGCGGCGACGGGCTGCCAGCCGAGTTTGTGCAGGTCGACGGTGAGGGATGTGGCTCTTTCGAGGCCGGCGACTTTGTGGCGGTGTCGGGGGCTGAGGGTGAGGAGTCCGCCGTAGGCGGCGTCGATGTGGAGGTCGGCGCGGTAGCGGTCGCAGAGGTCGGCGATGCGGTGGAGGGGGTCGATGAGTCCGGCGTCGGTGGTGCCGGCGGTGGCGGTGACGAGGACGGGGCCGGGGGTGGCGGCGAGTGCCTGGGCGAGGTCGGCGGGGTCGAGCGTGCCGGCGGGGGTGGGCAGGGCGGTGGTCGGGGGCAGGCCGAGGAGCCAGGCGGCGCGGGGGACGGAGTGGTGGGCGTTGGCGCCGTGCAGGACGGTGAGGCCCGGGCCGTGGCGTTCACGGGCCAGGAGCAGGGCGAGTTGGTTGGCTTCGGTGCCGCCGGTGGTGACGAGGGCGTCGGCGTGCGGGGTGTCGTAGAACTCGGCGGCGAGCGCGCGGGTGACGAGGGCTTCGACGGTGGAGGCGGCGGGGGCCTGGTCCCAGGAGTCCAGGGAGGGGTTGAGGGCGCTGGCGGCGAGGTCGGCGGCGGCCGCGACGGCCACGGGCGGGCAGTGCAGGTGGGCCGCGCAGAGGGGGTCGGCGGGGTCGGCGGCGCCGGCGGTGAGGGTGTGCACGAGGGTCCGGAGTGCTTCGTGGTCCCCGGTTCCCTTGGCGGGCAGTACGTCGCCCAGTGCGGCCTGGACGCGGGCCGCGAGCCGTTCCGGCCCGCCGGCCGGGAGCGGCCCGCCGCGCTCCTCGGCTCCGGTGCGCAGCGCTTCGAGGACCGTGTCGAGCAGGGGCCGCATGGCTTCGGCGCCGCCGGGGCCGCCGGCGAGGGGCGGCGGTGGGGTCGGTGTACCGGGCGGCGCGGTCATCCGGATCCTCCGGGGCGTTGGTCCATGACGGGGCGGTGGGCACCCGACCGGTACAACGATCCGACCCGAATGGGGTAACCGCCGGGGTTTGTCCGAGTCGATGTGCGTCCGGTTCCCTGGCGCGGCCCGGATGCCCGGGTGCGGCTCAAACCGGGGCTCCGCCCTCACCCGCTCCTCGAGTGCCGGGGGGCTGGATCCCGCCGAGGCGGAGTGCGCAGCCGGGGGCTGCGGGTGGGGCCGGGGCCGGGGCCGGGGTGGGATGTTGTCCGGGACTCATGATTTATGGCGCCCTGTCCGGACCGGTTTGTACCTGCGGATACCGCGCCAACAAATCACGTTTTACGTCCCGGACAACACCCCACCCCGTCCCCGTCCCCGGCTGCAGCCCCCGGCACGGGCACCGAAGCCCACCCTCGCCCACCGCCGGAGGCTAGCGGCCTCGGACGCGCAGGGTGCGGGCCAGGTCGTCGAGTTGGTCGACGAGCTTGCGGCGCAGGAGGGGGAGGATGTCCGGGTCGGTGAGGCAGTCGTGGCCGGTCTGGAGGTGGGCCTCGTCCACGGCGTAGACGGGGAATGCCCAGCGGCCGGCGGCTTCGCCGATGGCCGGGCCGCGGCGGGCGGCGAGGGCGACGGCATCGGGGTAGAAGCGGGGCACGTACTCGCGTACGAGGTCGGCCTGTTCGGGCTGCCAGAAGCCCTGGGCGGTGGCGGTGAAGAGGTAGTTGGAGAGGCTGTCGTCGTGGAAGAGGCGGTCCCAGGCGGCGGCCTTGGCCTGGGCCGTGGGGAGCGCGGCGCGGCAGCGGGCCGCGCCCTCCTGGCCGGTGGCGCTGGGGTCGGCGGCGAGGGCGGCGTCGATGTCGCTCTCCTCGACGGCGCCGAGGACGGCGAGGCGGGACAGGATGCGCCAGCGCAGCTCGGGGTCGAGGGCGGGGCCGCCGGGGACGGTGTCGGCGGCGAGCCAGGCGGCCGGGGTGTCGGGCCGGGTGGCGCTGTCGATGAGGGTCCGTACGGCGGTCAGCCGCAGGCCCGGGTCGGAGCCGTCCTCGGTGCGCCGCAGCAGTTCGCCGGCGAGGGCGGTGAGGGTGGCGAGGGCGGCGGTGCGCCCTTCGGGGGCGAGGTAGCGGGTGGCGATCTGGGTGCGGGCGAAGGTGAGGACGCCCTGGACGATGGCCAGGTCGCGTTCGGCCGGCAGGTGCGCTTCGGCGGTGGCCAGGTAGGCGCCGGGGTCGAGTTCGCCGTCGCGGACCATGTCGCGCAGGGAGTTCCAGACGACGGTGCGGGTGAGGGCGTCGGGGATGCCGGAGAGGTCGCGCAGGACGGTTTCGAGGGAGGTCTCGTCGAGGCGGATCTTGGCGTAGGAGAGGTCGCCGTCGTTGAGGACGAGGAGGGCGGGGCGGGGGCCGCCGGCGGAGAGGACCTCGTCCGAGGGGACGTCGAGGTGGAGGAAGTCGGTGCGGTGCAGGGCGCGTCCGTCGGCGGGGTCGCGGTGGTAGACGCCGGCCGCGATGCGGTGGGGCCGGCTGCCCTTGCGGTCGACGGTGAGGGTCCAGCCGCCGGGGCCTTCGCCGCCGTCGGGGCTCGCTTCGATCTGCGGGGTGAGGGTGTCGATGCCGGTGGTGCGCAGCCAGACCTCGGCCCAGGCGTGGACGTCGCGTTCGGTGTGGGCGGCGAGGGAGTCGACGAAGTCGGCGAGGGAGGCGTTGGCGAACTTGTGGCGGGCGAAGTGGGTGTTGATGCCGGCGAGGAAGTCCTTCTCGCCGAGCCAGGCCACGAGTTGGCGCAGGGCGGAGGCGCCCTTGGCGTAGGAGATGCCGTCGAAGTTGAGGAGGGCGGAGGCGGTGTCGGGGACGTCGTCGGGGTCGGGGGCGACGGGGTGGGTGGAGGGGCGCTGGTCGGCGTCGTAGCCCCAGGCCTTGCGGGTGACGCCGAATTCGGTCCAGGTGTCGGTGAAGCGGGTCGCTTCGGTGAGGGTCTGGTAGCCCATGTATTCGGCGAAGGACTCGTTGAGCCAGATGTCGTCGAACCAGGCGAGGGTGACGAGGTCGCCGAACCACATGTGGGCCATCTCGTGGGCGATGACCATGGCGCGGGTCTGGCGTTCGGTGTCGGTGACGGCGGAGCGGTAGATGAACTCGTCGCGGAAGGTGACCAGTCCGGGGTTCTCCATGGCTCCGGCGTTGAACTCCGGTACGAAGGCCTGGTCGTAGGAGTCGAACGGGTAGGGCTCGGTGAACTTCTCCTGGTACCGGTCGAAGCAGTCCGTGGTGAGGGAGAGGATTTCGTCGGCGTCGGCGTCCAGGTGGGGGGCGAGGGACTGGCGGCAGTGGATGGCGAAGGGCAGTCCGGCGTGTTCGGTGGTGACGCTGTGCCAGGGGCCGGCGGCGACGGCGGCGAGGTAGGTGGAGATGGGGGGCGTGGGGGCGGAGGTCCAGATGCCGGCGCCGTCCGCCTCGCGGGTCCCGGTGCGGGTGGTGATGCCGTTGGCGAGGACGGTCCAGTGCGCGGGGGCGGTGACGGTGAACTCGAAGACGGCCTTGAGGTCGGGCTGGTCGAAGGCCGGGAGGACGCGCTGGACGTCGTCCATGAACATCTGGCTGTAGACGTACGCCTCCCCGTCCGCGGGGTCGGTGAAGCGGTGCAGGCCCTCGCCGGTGCGGGAGTAGCGCATGCGGGTGTCCAGGCGCAGCTCGTGGGGGCCTTCGGTGAGGCCGGTGAGCGGGAGGCGGTTGTCCTGGAGGGTGGCCGGGTCGAGGGGGTGGCCGTCGAGCGTGGCGGAGCGCAGTTCGTCCGGTTTCAGCTCCAGGAAGGTTTCTCCGGCGGTGCGGGCGGTGAACCGGATGACGGTGGTGGAGTCGAAGGTGGTGTCGCCGCCGGTGAGGTCGAGGGCGACGGCGTAGTGGTGGACGTCGAGGAGCTTGGCTCGGAGCTGCGCTTCGTTGCGCGTCAGTGCGGACATGGGGCCCATGCTGCCGCACGGTCCGGCCGGGCCCCAGTGCGCTGCGCCGCTCGTCCGGTCTTCGGGGACCGGGCTGCGGACGTGTTCAGTGCTGGTCTTCGCCCGCCGCGATCGTCTCGTGGTGGCGGATCACCTCGGCGATGATGAAGTTGAGGAGCTTCTCGGCGAAGGCGGGGTCGAGTTTGGCGTTCTCGGCGAGCTGGCGCAGCCGGGCGATCTGGCTGGCCTCGCGGCCCGGGTCGGCCGGGGGGAGCTGGTGCCTGGCCTTGAGGTGGCCGACCTGCTGGGTGCACTTGAACCGCTCGGCGAGCATGTGGACGACGGCCGCGTCGATGTTGTCGATGCTGTCGCGCAGGCGGGCGAGTTCGGCCGCGACGTCGTCGTCGATCCCGTTGCCGTTCCCGCCGTCGAACCCGTTGTCGATCTCGTCGATGTTGTTCATGGTCATCGAGAATACGTGGCGGGGGCGGGTGGTTCCCCGGGCAGCCGGTCAGTGAGACGGGAACCGGCCGCCTGCCGGTCGGATACCGGTCAACGCCGTCCGGCGGTCCCCGGGTGTACGGATGCCCGTGCGGGCGGCACTGCCCGGCCCGGCCCCGGCTGCGCCGAACCCCCCTGGGGCTCCGCCCCAGACCCCGCTCCTCAAACGCCGGAGGGGCCGGAACATGGCTGCCGCCGCCTGCCCGCACACGTCACCGCGCCTCAGTCGCCGGCGGGGCTGGATCTGGCCGATGCTGCCCGCAGGCAATTCACCCGCACATGGCAGGCGGCAGCGGCCGAATTCCAGCCCCGCCGGCGATTGAGGCGCGGGGTGCGGGGCGGAGCCCCGGTCCTTGACGGGTGCGGGCAGGCGGCGGGAGCCGGAATGGAGCCCCGCCGGCGTTTGAGGCGCCGGGGGCGGGGCGGAGCCCCAGGGGCGGCGGCGCGCCCGCACGCGGTTCGGCCGGAGCGCTACCCCCGGCGGGACCGGCTTCGGCGGCGTCACGCCGCGCTGGCGGCCAGGCCGCTTTCCCAGGCCCAGGCGGCGATCTCCACGCGGTTGCGGGCGTCGAGTTTGCTCTGGACGTTGGCCAGGTGGGTCTTGACCGTGGACAGGGAGACGTACAGCTCGGCAGCGATCTCGGCGTTGGTGAGCCCGCGCGCGAGGCACCGTACGACGTCCCGTTCCCGCTCCGTGAGCGGTTCCGCGGGGCGGCGGGCGGCCTGGGCGGCCGGGATCCGCGGGGCCATGTCGCGCAGCAGCCGCACGGTGATGGCGGGCGAGACGAGGGAGTCGCCCACGGCCGCGGCGCGTACCGCTTCAACCAGCATGGCCGGGCTCGCGTCTTTGAGGAGGAAGCCGCACGCTCCGCCGCGGAGCGCGGCGTGGACGTATTCGTCGAGGTCGAAGGTGGTGACGATGACGATGCGCGGGGTGTCCTGGCCGGAGAGCCGGCGGGTGACTTCGAGGCCGTCGAGCTTCGGCATCCGGATGTCGAGGAGCAGGACGTCGGGCCGGTGCTCGGCGACGGCCGCGAGGGCCGCCTCGCCGTCGACGACGTCCGCGACGACCTCGATGTCCGGCCGGCTCTCGAGGATCATCCGGAAACCGGTCCTGACCATCTCCTGGTCGTCCGCGATGACCACTCTGATCGCCATGCGCTGCCTGCCCCACTGTCGCCCGGTGCCGCCGCCGTTTCCTTCCCGTGGGACCGGTGCGCGCGTGGGCCCGCAACCGCACACGGGACCATCGGGCGGTACTCCTGCCGACGGTAGGTGCGTACGGGGTACGGGGCCTCGCCCTTCCGGCCGGTTCCCGCCGGGCCGGAAGGACGAGGGGGTGGGGCGGGTGCGGGTGCGGGTGCAGCCGCGGATGGCGCCGCGGGTGCACCCGCTGGTGCTACATGCTTGCCGCGGCGCTCTTGATCTCGGCGGCGAAGGTGGAGACCTCGGTGTAGACGCCGGGGTAGTCGGGCCGTGCGCAGCCCTCGCCCCAGCTGACGATGCCGACCTGGATCCAGGCATTGGTGCTGTCGCGGCGGAACATGGGGCCGCCGGAGTCGCCCTGGCAGGTGTCGACGCCGCCCTCGTCGAGGAATCCGGCGCAGATCTCCTCGCCGGGGACGAGGGAGCTGCCGTACGCCGCCTGGCAGGCGGCGTCGGAGACGAAGGGGACGGTCGCCTTCATGAGGTAGCGCTGCTGGGATCCGCCTTCGCGGGTGGCGCCCCAGCCGGCGACGGTGAAGGTGCCGTTGTCGTACTGCTTCGTCTCGGCGATCTTGAGGGTGGGCAGGTTGATGGGCTGGGCGAGCTTGATCAGGGCCCAGTCCTTGCCGGTGCCGTTGTAGCCGGGGGCCTGCAGGACCTTGGTGGACCTGACCTTGATGGCGCTGGAGCTGCGCAGGTCGACGACTCCGGCGGTGGCGGTGATGGAGGTGTTGTTGCCGGAGCCGCTCACGCAGTGGGCGGCGGTGAGGACGATCTGCGGGGTGTAGAGGGAGCCGCCGCAGCCCATGGAGAGGCGGACCATGAAGGGGAATTCGCCCTGGGCGGCGCGGGTGCCGCCGACGACGGGGGCCGTGCCGGCGCTGGCGGTGCCGGGTTGGAGGCTGACGGCCGCGAGGGCGACGGCGCCGACGGCGAGGGTGCGCTTGAGGAACCGCACGAGGGTGGACACAGTCAACACACTGCCTTTCGTGGGGGGTTGGGCCGTGCGCGTCACGAGGTGAATGACGAGTCCATGACACATCGGAGATATGGCGGGCATCAAGAACGCGTTTTCGGACAACTTCCCGCGCGGGGGGCGGCATGACGGACAAGAGCAGGCACAGCAGCCCGGTCCGGCACGGATTTCCGCACCTGGAGACGGTCCGCGCCTCGGTCACGGCGCTGTTCCGCCGGCTCACCCCCGACGGGATCCGGGCCTACGGCGCGAGCTTCGCCCCGGCCGACGCGGCCTTCGGCGGCGACGAGGACCTGCACCTGGGGGCCCATCGGGTGGCCTCCGCGATGGTCCGCGCGCTGCGGCTGCCCGATGCGCGCATCGTGGTCGCCTTCCGGCCGATGCGGGACGCGGCCTCGGTGGAACTGGCCGCGGGTCCCGAGTACTTCGTCGAGGTCAACGACCGCTTCCGGGTGCACCGCCGCGACCTGGCCGCCGCCCTGGCCCACGAGGTGACCCACGTCCTGCTGCACCGCCTGGACCTGCGCTTCCCCACCACCGCGGAGAACGAGATCCTCACCGACACCGCCGCCGCCCTCCTCGGCGCCGGCTGGCTGCTCCTCGACGCCTACCGCGAGGACGCGCTCACCCACCAGAAGCTCGGCTACCTCACCCCGGAGGAGTTCGGCTACGTCCTGGCCAGGCGGGCCGCCCTGTTCGGCGAGGACCCCTCGCCCTGGTTCAGCAGCCCCCAGGCGTACGAGGCCTACCTGCGCGGCCGCGACCTGGCCGAGCGGGAGCGGCGCCGGCCCCCGCTCGCCGCGGCCTCCCCGGGAGCCCGGCGCCGGTACGCGAAGGCCCTGCGCACCGGGACTCCCCCGGCGGACGGATCGGCGTACCGCTTCGAGGGCGAGGGCGAGGGCGAGGGTGCCGGGCGGCTGGTGGTCTTCCCCTGCCCCGTGTGCGGGCAGCGGCTGCGGCTCCCGGTGAGCGGGCCGCTCAGGGCCCGGTGCGGGCTGTGCCGCACGGTGCTGGAATGCGACACCGGCGGTACGTCCAGGCGGAGTTCACCTTGATCGGCGGCGATTCACCGCCCGGCCACGAAAAGTTTCCTACCGGCCAGTAGACATGGGGGCGGTTCCGGCCAATCCTGAACGCGTACATGCCAACCGCGACCCAGGAGCGCCCCCACATGCTCAGTACCCGCCGCACCCGCACGACGCGCGCCGCCGCCGGCGCGGCCGTCGCAGCCGCAGTCCTGACCCTGCTCCCCGCCACCGCCGCCGAGGCCGCACCGGTCCGCGCGGCCACCGCCACCACGACGGCCTCGGCCTCGGCCTCGGCTTCGGCGCCCGGCGGCAACGCGGCGATCGTCGGCATCGACTACGCCACCTGGCAGCGGGACGTCGCCACCGTCATCGACGCGGTCCGCCCGGCCATCGAGCAGCGCATCGCCGCATCGCCCGCCGGCGAGAAGCCCGCGATCGTGCTCGACATCGACAACAGCTCGCTGGAGACGGACTTCCACTGGTTCTGGACCCTCCCGACCCCCGCGATCTCCAAGGTCCGTGACCTGACCCGGTACGCCAACGACCGCGGCGTGGCCATCTTCTTCGTCACCGCCCGCCCCGGGATCATCTACTCCCTCACCGAGTGGAACCTCAAGTCCGTCGGCTACCCGGTCTCGGGCCTGTACGTGCGCGACCTGCCCGACCTGTTCGACGAGGTCAGCGCGTACAAGACCGCCAAGCGCGCCGAGATCGAGGGCCGCGGCTACACGATCATCGCGAACATCGGGAACAAGTCGAGCGACCTGGTCGGCGGCCACGCCGAACGCACCGTCAAGCTGCCGGATTACGACGGCAAGCTGTCCTGATCCGAGGACCGGCAGACGACACCGGCCACCACCAGGCCCCCCGCCGGCGACGAAGGCACGGGGCCTGGACGGCGGAGCCCCGGCGGCGGGGCCGCGCCCGCTAATCCGCGGCCCCGTACACCGGCAGCGGCGCCTCGGCGGCGGCGAGGAGCTTCAGCGTGGCCTCGCCGGCCTCCGCGGGGGTCCAGCGGGCGGCCCGGTCGGCGGTGGGGCCGGGCCGCCAGCCCTCCATCACCGTGATGCGCCCCCCTTCGGCCTCGAACACCCGCCCCGTCACCCCGGCGGAGCCGTCCGCGCCGAGCCACACCACCAGCGGGGAGACGTTCTCGGGGGCCATCGCGTCGAAGACCCCGGCGGCCGGCGCCGCCATGGTCTGCGCGAAGGCCTGTTCCGTCATCCGGGTCCGTGCCGCCGGGGCGATCGCGTTGACCTGGACCCCGTAGCGGCCCATCTCCGCGGCCGCGACCATGGTCAGTCCCAGGATCCCCGCCTTGGCCGCGCTGTAGTTGCCCTGCCCCACCGAGCCCAACAGGCCCGCTCCGGACGAGGTGTTGACCACCCGGGCGGCCACCGGCCGGCCCGCCTTCGCCTCGGCACGCCACCACGCGGCCGCCGCCCGCAGCGGCAGGAAGTGCCCCTTCAGGTGCACCCGCATGACGGCGTCCCAGTCGTCCTCCGCCAGGTTCACCAGCATCCGGTCCCGCAGGAACCCGGCGTTGTTGACCAGCGTGTCCAGCCTCCCGAACGCCGAGACCGCGCACTCCACCAGCGAGGACGCCCCCTCGCCCGTCGCGATGTCGCCGCCGTGCGCCACCGCCTCCCCGCCCAGCGCCCGGATCTCCTCGACGACCAGACCGGCCGGGGAGTGCGGCCCCGGCCGTCCGTCCAGCCCCACTCCCAGGTCGTTGACGACGACCTTGGCCCCCTCCGCCGCGAAGGCCAGGGCGTGGGCGCGGCCCAGCCCCCGCCCCGCGCCCGTCACGATCACGACACGCCCCTCGGCGATACCGGTCATCTCAGGTCTCCTTGTTGACGGTTGCCGCATCCAGAAACGCGGGGCGCTCCCCGCCCCCGTGCACGAGCAGGCTCGCCCCGCTCACGTACCGCGCCCGGCCGGAGGCCAGGAACACCGCCGCGTCCCCCACGTCCGAGGGTTCCGCCAGCCGCCCCAGGGGTACGGTCGCGCCGACCGCCGCGATCCCGGCCTCGTCCCCGTAGTGCAGGTGCGACAGCTCGGTCCGCACCATGCCGAGGACCAGCGAGTTCACCCGTACCTCGGGGGCCCACTCCACGGCCATGGAGCGGGCCAGGTTCTCCAGTCCCGCCTTCGCCGCCCCGTACGCCGCCGTCCCCGGGGAGGGGCGGGTGCCGCTGACGCTGCCGATCATGACCACCGAGCCGTGCGCCTGCCGCAGCAGCGGGTAGGCGGCGAGGGAGGCCGTCATCGGCGCCAGCAGGTTCAGCTCGAGGACCCGGGCGTGCCGCTGGGGCCCGCCCTCCCCCAGCAGCCGGTACGGGGTGCCGCCCGCGTTGTTGACCAGGCAGTCCAGGCGCCCGTACTGCCCGGCGACCGCCGTGAAGAGGTCCTGCACGGCTGCCGGTTCGCGCAGGTCGACGGCGCTGAAGGACGCGGTGCGGCCGTCCGCCGTCACGGGTTCCTGCGGCGGCCGCCGGGCGCAGAGCAGGACCTCGGCGCCGGCCGCGAGGAACGACCGCGCGATCCCGGCACCGACGCCCCGGGTTCCGCCGGTGACGACGACGACCCTCCCGTCGAGCTCCATGGGCTGCTACCTTCCTCACCTAACAAATGTTTGGTGGAAAGGTAGCTGATCCTCTCATGGGTGTCTCCACCTCCAGCCCGGACAAGGGCATCGCCCTCGTCACAGTCGACTGCCCACCCGTCAACGCGCTTCCCGTGCAGGGCTGGTACGACCTCGCCGACGCCCTGCGCAGCGCCGGCCGCGACCCCGGCGTCCGCTGCGTCGTCCTCGCCGCCGAGGGCCGGGGCTTCAACGCGGGCGTCGACATCAAGGAGATGCAGCGCGACGCCGGCCATGCCGCGCTCATCGGCGCCAACCGGGGCTGCTACGAGGCCTTCGCCGCCGTGTACGAGTGCGAGGTGCCGGTGGTCGCGGCGGTGAACGGGTTCTGCCTGGGCGGGGGCATCGGCCTGGTGGGAAACGCCGACGCGATCGTGGCGAGCGAGGACGCGACCTTCGGCCTGCCCGAGCTGGACCGCGGCGCGCTCGGCGCCGCCACCCACCTGGCCCGCCTGGTGCCCCAGCACCTGATGCGCGCGCTGTACTACACCTCGCGCACCGCGACCGCCGCCGAACTGCACGCCCACGGCTCGGTCTGGAAGGTGGTCCCCCGCACGGAACTGCGGGCCGCCGCCCTGGAGCTGGCCGCCGAGATCGCACGCAAGGACGGCTGCCTGATCCGGCTGGCCAAGGCGGCCATCAACGGCATCGACCCGGTCGACGTGCGCCGCAGCTACCGCTTCGAGCAGGGCTTCACCTTCGAGGCCAACCTCAGCGGGGTCGCCGACCGGGTCCGCGACACCTTCGGGAAGGAAGCGCGTTCATGACCGACAAGACCATGACCCCCGAAGAGGTGGTCGGGCAGCTGCGCAGCGGGATGACCGTGGGCATCGGCGGCTGGGGCTCGCGGCGCAAGCCCATGGCCCTGGTGCGAGCGCTGCTCCGCTCCGAGATCACCGATCTCACGGTGATCTCGTACGGCGGCCCCGACGTCGGGCTGCTGGCCGCCGCGGGCCGGATCCGCAAGCTCGTCGCGCCGTTCGCCACCCTCGACTCGATCCCGCTGGAGCCCCATTTCCGGGCGGCCCGCGAGCGCGCCGCCTTCACCCTCACCGAGCTCGACGAGGCCATGTTCATGTGGGGCCTGCACGCCGCCGCCAACCGGCTGCCCTTCCTCCCCGTCCGGGCCGGCCTCGGCTCCGACGTGATGCGGGTCAACCCGGAGCTGCGGACCGTCACCTCCCCGTACGACGACGGCGAGGAGCTCGTCGCCGTCCCCGCCCTGCGCATGGACGCCGCCCTGGTCCACCTGAACCGCGCCGACCGGCTCGGCAACGCCCAATACCTGGGCCCGGACCCGTACTTCGACGACCTGTTCTGCGAGGCCGCCGATGCCGCCTACGTCTGCTGCGAGCAGCTCGTGGAGAGCGCCGAGCTCTCCAAGGCCGGCCCGCCGCAGTCCCTCCTCGTCAGCCGCCACTCCGTCACCGGGGTCGTCGAGACCCCCAACGGCGCGCACTTCACCTCCTGCGCGCCCGACTACGGCCGCGACGAGGCCTTCCAGAAGCTGTACGCGACCACCCCCTGGCCCGAGTTCGCCGAGCGCTTCCTCTCGGGGGCGGGCGAGCACGACTACCAGACCGCCGTCCGGACCTGGCACGAGGAGCAGCGTTGATCAGTCGCGCGGAATACTGTGTGGTCTCCTGCGCCGAGGCCTGGCGCGGCGACGGCGAGGTCCTCGCCAGCCCCATGGGCCTGGTGCCCTCCTTCGGCGCCCGGCTCGCGAAGCGGACCTTCGCTCCCGACCTGCTGCTGACCGACGGCGAGGCCATGCTCGTCGGCCTCGACGGCACCGTCGAGGGCTGGCTCCCGTACCGCCGCCACCTGACCATGGTCACCGGCGGCAGGCGGCACGTGATGATGGGCGCCAGCCAGATCGACCGGTTCGGCAACCAGAACATCTCCTGCATCGGCGACTGGGCGCGGCCCGTCCGCCAGCTCCTCGGGGTGCGCGGCGCGCCCGTCAACACGCTGAACAACCCGGTGAGCTACTGGATCCCCAAGCACTCGGCCCGGGTGTTCGTCGAACGCGTGGACATGGTCAGCGGGGTCGGCTACGACCGTGCCGAGGCCGCCGGGGTGACCCGCTACCACCGCCTGCCCCGGGTGGTCAGTGATCTGGGGGTCTTCGATTTCACCGGACCCGGGCACGCGATGCGCCTGGTGTCGGTCCATCCCGGGGTCACCGTCGAGCAGGTCCGGGCGGCCACGGGCTTCGAACTGGCCGTCGCCGGCGAGGTGCCGTACACGCGGGAGCCGACCGCCGAGGAGCTGCGGCTGATCCGCGAGGTCATCGACCCCGACGGTCTGCGCGAGCGCGAAGTGCGGGCCTGATCCGGTGGCTGCGATGGAGACGGCGTTCACGAAGCTGGTCGGGGTCCGGTACCCGATCGTGCAGACGGGCATGGGCTGGGTCGCCGGTCCCCGCCTGGTGTCGGCCACGGCCAACGCGGGGGCCCTGGGGATCCTGGCGTCGGCGACGATGACCGTGGAGCAGCTGCGGTCGGCGGTGCGGGAGGTCAGGTCCCGGGTCCCGGAGGGGACCCCCTTCGGGGTCAACCTGCGCGCGGACGCCGCGGACGCGGACGCACGCGCCCGGCTGATCATCGACGAGGGGGTGCGGGTGGCGTCCTTCGCCCTCGCGCCGTCCGAGGAGCTGATCGCGCGGCTCAAGGACGCGGGGGTCGTCGTCATCCCCTCGATCGGGGCGCGGCGGCACGCCGAGAAGGTGGCCGCCTGGGGCGCCGACGCGGTGATCGTGCAGGGCGGGGAGGGCGGCGGGCACACCGGGGAGGTGGCCACGACCGTGCTGCTGCCCCAGGTCGTCGACGCCGTGGACATCCCGGTGGTCGCGGCGGGCGGTTTCGGCGACGGCCGCGGTCTGGTCGCGGCCCTGGCGTACGGGGCCGCCGGTATCGCCATGGGCACCCGCTTCCTGCTGACCTCCGACTCCACCGTCCCCGACGCGGTCAAGGCCGAGTACCTGAAGGCCACGGTCGGGGACGTCACCGTCACCACGGCCGTCGACGGGCTGCCGCACCGGATGCTGCGCACCGGGCTGGTCGACTCCCTGGAGCGGGCGGGCCGCGCCCGGGCGCTGGTGCGGGCGGTGCGGCACGCGGCGGGCTTCCGGAAGCTGTCGGGCCTGAGCTGGCCGCAGATGGTGCGCGACGGTCTGGCGATGAAGCACGGCAAGGACCTGTCGTGGAGCCAGGTGCTGCTCGCCGCGAACACCCCCATGCTCCTCAAGGCGTCCATGGTCGAGGGCCGTACGGACCTCGGCGTCATGGCATCGGGCCAGGTCGCGGGCGTGATCGATGATCTTCCGTCCTGTGCGGAGCTCGTCTCCCGCGTCATGGCCGAGGCACAACAGGCACTCGAAGCACTGCACTCGCTCCGCACCCTGCCACCACCAGGGTGATCCCCCTTCTCCGTCACGGGAGTTGACTCCATGAGACGTGCCCGCATCCGCCTGGTGACCGCGGCGGCCGCCGCCGCCCTCGTCATCGGGACCCTGCCCGCCGCCACCGCCGCGGCCGCCACCGCTGCCCCCGCGGCCCCCGCTGCCCCCGCGACCGGCGCGGGCCTCCGCCACCACCTGTGGAGCGCGGAAACGATCCGCCACATCCCCCTGCAGGGCGCCGTGAACGTCCGGGACGTCGGCGGCTACTACACCTACACCGGCGACCGGGTCCGCCAGGGGCTGGTCTACCGCTCCGACGCGCTGAGCAAGCTGACCGCCGCGGACGTCACCGCCGTCTCCGGTCTCGGCCTCAGGAAGGTCGTCGACTTCCGCATCCCGATGGAGCTCCAGTACGACGGCGCCGACAAGCTGCCCCCCGGGCTGTCCCCCACCGCGCGCCCGGTCAGCGACCTCGGCCTGTACGGAACGCTCGTCGGCGCGATCTCCAGCGGCGACCCCGTCAAGCAGGAGCAGATGCTCGGCGGGGGCCGCGCCGAGGCCTACATGCGCGACATCTACCGCACCTTCGTCACCAGCCCCGAGAACCGGGCGCAGTTCGCGGCGACGCTGCGGGAGATCGCGGACGGCGCTCAGGGCCCGCTCCTGTACCACTGCACTTCCGGCAAGGACCGCACCGGCTGGATGACCTACGTCCTGCTCCGCGCCCTGGCCGTCCCCGAGTCCTCCGCCGCGCGCGACTACCTGGCGTCGAACACCTTCCGCGCCGCGTACGACGCACAGCTGCGGGCCGGCCTCAAGCAGTCCGGGCGGATGCAGAACCCGGACCTGCTGATCCCGCTCCAGGAGGTCCGCCAGGACTACCTGGATTCGGCGACGGCGCAGATGGAGGCCGACTACGGCAGCTTCTACGGCTACCTGACGGACGGCCTCGGCCTGGACCTGGCGACGCTGGCGCGGCTCCACGACAAGATGGTCCGCTGACGCACACGACGACGCCGGGCCGCGCTTTCCAGCGCGGCCCGGCGTCGGGGTGTGGACGTGCGTGCGGTCAGACCGCGCGGCGGCGGCCCTGGCCGCCGGAGCCGACCCGGCTGCGCGCGGACGCGGCCGCGGCGCCTCCGGAGGCGCCGCCCCCGGTGCGCCGGCCCTGTCCGGCGGAGCCGCCGGTCCCGCTGCCGCCGCCCTGGCCACGGCGGGCCTGGCCCGAACCGGAGGCCGCCGGGGCCTGCCCGGAGCCGGCGCCGCCGGAGCGGCGGCCGCGGCCGCCGGCCGCCGGAGCGCCGCCCGTGGCGGAGCCGGTACGGGGGCCGCCCGAGCGGCGGCGCGAGCCGGAGCCCGAACCGGAGCCGGTGCGCTGCTTCGGCGCGGGCGGCTGCGGGACCTCGAGGACCACCGGGATGCCCGAGGGCTCCTTGGCGCCGGTGAGGCGGGACAGCTCCGCGTCGGAGGACTTGATCTGCGCGGTGCGCGGGGAGATGCCGGCGTCCGACATGAGGCGGGTCATGTCGCGCTTCTGGTCGGGCAGGACCAGGGTGACCACGCTGCCGGACTCGCCGGCGCGGGCGGTACGGCCGCCGCGGTGCAGGTAGTCCTTGTGGTCGGTCGGCGGGTCCACGTTGACGACCAGGTCGAGGTCGTCGATGTGGATGCCGCGCGCCGCGACGTTGGTGGCGACCAGTGCGGTGACCTCGCCGGTCTTGAACCAGTCGAGGGTGCGGTTGCGCTGCGGCTGCGAGCGGCCGCCGTGCAGGCCGGAGGCGCGCACGCCGTCCGCCAGGAGCTTCTTGACCATGCGGTCCACGCCGCGCTTGGTGTCCACGAACATGATCACCCGGCCGTCGCGAGCGGCTATGCGCGTCGCCACGGCCTTCTTGTCGGTCTCGTCCAGGACGTACAGGACGTGGTGCTCCATGGTGGTGACCGCGCCGGCCGACGGGTCGACGGAGTGGCCGACCGGGTCGTGCAGGAACATCTTGACGAGCTTGTCGATGTTCTTGTCCAGCGTCGCGGAGAACAGCATGGTCTGGCCCTCGGGCCGGACCTGCTTGAGCAGCGCGGTGACCTGCGGCATGAAGCCCATGTCGGTCATCTGGTCGGCCTCGTCCAGGACGGTGATGGCGACCTGCGAGAGGTCGGCGTCACCGCGGTCGATGAGGTCCTTCAGACGGCCGGGGGTGGCGACGAGCACCTCGGCGCCGCGGCGCAGGGCGCCCGACTGCCGGTTGATCGACATGCCGCCGACGACGGTCGCGATGCGCAGGTTGACGGCCGTGGCGTACGGGGCCAGGGCGTCGGTGACCTGCTGCGCGAGTTCACGGGTCGGTACGAGGACCAGCGCGAGCGGCTGCTTGGGCTGCGCGCGGTGGCCGGCGGTGCGGGCCAGCAGCGCGAGTCCGAAGGCCAGGGTCTTGCCGGAGCCGGTGCGGCCGCGGCCGAGCAGGTCACGGCCGGCCAGGGAGTTCGGCAGCGTGGCGGCCTGGATCGGGAACGGCTCGGTGACGCCCTGGGCGGCGAGGGTCTTCAGCAGCGCCTCGGGCATGTCCATGTCCTCGAACGCGGCGACCGGCGGCAGCGCCGGTTCGATCGGCTCGGGCATGGTGAATTCCTGGGGCCGGGCGACGGGTGCGGACTTCTGCCGTCCCGCACCAGCCTTCGGACGTCCCTGAGCCGCACCTCGACCCCGGGTGGGGCGACGGCTGGGTCGTGCGGAGCTGGAGCTGGTCATGCGAGAAAGCCCTCCTGAAACCGGCAGGTAAAACAAAGGTCGAGACAGCAGACAAGCCGGGGCCCGCACCTCGCGGTGCGGACCCCGGCATGCTGAAAAAATTAGGCGGGGAGGATGTTCTCCGCCTGGGGGCCCTTCTGGCCCTGGGTGACGTCGAAGGACACGCGCTGGCCCTCGGTGAGCTCACGGAAGCCCTGGGTGGCGATGTTCGAGTAGTGGGCGAACACGTCCGGACCGCCACCGTCCTGCTCGATGAAGCCGAAGCCCTTTTCCGAGTTGAACCACTTCACGGTGCCAAGTGCCATTTTGAATCTCCTGAATAGGCGGCAAGGGCCCCATCCGGAGATTCCGGTAAAAAACAATAAAAGCGCCTGAGGAACATTCCCGTCAGGCGCACATAAAGTTCATGGGTACCACAACTGCAACGAGCTCTAAGCTAGCACACCTCGGCGCGGCCGTGTCGATCAGCAGGTGTGACCTGCGCCCCTTATGCCCGGAAGGCCCGTACCGTCCCGCTCGGTCCGGGCCCTTCTCGACCATTCCTACAGCCGCTCGATGATCGTCACGTTGGCCTGGCCGCCGCCCTCGCACATGGTCTGGAGGCCGAAGCGGCCCCCCGTGCGCTCCAGCTCGTGCAGGAGCGTGGTCATCAGCTTCACGCCGGTCGCCCCCAGCGGATGCCCCAGGGCGATCGCGCCGCCGTTGACGTTGACCCTCTCCGGGTCGGCGCCGGTCTCCTTCAGCCAGGCCAGGACCACGGGGGCGAAGGCCTCGTTGATCTCCACGAGGTCGATCGCGTCCAGAGTGAGGCCGGTCTTCTTCAGCGCGTACGCCGTCGCGGGGATCGGGGCCGACAGCATGCGGATGGGGTCCTCGCCGCGCACCGACAGGTGGTGGATGCGGGCGCGGGGCGTGAGGCCGTGTTCCGCGACCGCCCGCTCGGAGGCGATCAGCAGGGCCGCCGCGCCGTCGGAGACCTGGGAGGAGACGGCCGCCGTGATGGTGCCGCCCTCGACCACCGGCTTCAGCGTCGCCATCTTCTCCAGGGTGGTGTCCCGCCGCGGGCCCTCGTCGGCCACGACCTCCCCGTAGGCGACCGTCTCCCGGGCGAAGCGGCCCTCGTCGATCGCGCGGAGGGCCCGCTGGTGGGACCGGAGCGCGAACTCCTCCATGTCGCGCCGCGATATCCCCCACTTCTCGGCGATCAGCTGCGCGCCGTGGAACTGGTTGACCGGGGCGTCGCCGTACCGGGCCCGCCAGCCGGCCGATCCCGCGTACGGCCCCTCGGTGAGGCCGAGCGGCTCGGCGGCCTGCCGGGAGGCGAAGGCGATCGGGATCATCGACATGTTCTGGGTGCCGCCCGCCACCACCAGGTCCTGGGTGCCGGAGAGCACGCCCTGCGCCGCGAAGTGCACGGCCTGCTGCGAGGACCCGCACTGGCGGTCGACGGTGACCCCCGGCACCTCCTCCGGCAGCCCCGCCGCCAGCCACGCCGTGCGGGCGATGTCCCCGGCCTGCGGCCCCACCGTGTCCAGGCAGCCGAACACCACGTCCTCCACGGCGGCCGGGTCCACTGCGGACCGCTCGACCAGCGCCTTCAGGACGTGCGCGCCCAGGTCGGCGGGGTGGACCCGGGACAGGCCGCCGCCCCGGCGCCCCACGGGAGTGCGGACGGCTTCGACGATGTAGGCCTCGGGCATGGCGACTCCTTGACGGTCAGGTTCAGGTTCAGGGGCGTACGGCGATCCCGTCCAGCACCATCGAGAGGTACTGCCGGGCGATCTCCTCGGGGCTGTGCTGGCCGCCCGGCCGGTACCAGGAGGCCGCCACCCACACCGTGTCGCGTACGAAGCGGTAGGTGAGGCGGATGTCGAGGTCGGCGCGGAAGACCTGCGCGGCGACCCCCCGCTCCAGCGTCCCCAGCCAGGCCTTCTCGAACTTCTGCTGCGAGTCGGAGAGGTAGTGGAAGCGGGGCTGGGCGGAGAGGGTGCGGGACTCCTTCTGGTAGATCGCCACGGCGGCGCGGTGCCGGTCGATCTCCCGGAAGGACTCGGTGACGAGGGCCTCGATGGTCTCCCTGGGGCCGAGTCCGGCGGCCAGGACGGCGTCGTAGCCCTCCCAGAGCTCGGTCAGGAAGGCGGAGAGGATCTCGTCGAGCATCGATTCCTTGGAATCGAAGTGGTAGTAGAGGCTGCCGGCGAGCATCCCTGCGGCGTCGGCGATCTTGCGGACGGTGGTGGCGTTGTAGCCCTGGGCGGCGAAGACCTCGGCCGCCGTGCCGAGGAGCTCGCGGCGCCGCTCGGGTGAGGGCGTCACCTGCGGCTTCTTCTTCGGGGCCGGGCCGGCCGCCGTCTGGTTCGTCGACTTGTTCGTAGGCACGCGCCCATTGTGGTCCTACGGGTGCTGGCTGCTGACCGACACGGTTTCGCCCGTCATGTACGACGAGTAGCCGCTGGCCAGGAAGACGATGACGTTGGCGACCTCCCAGGGCTCGGCGTACCGGCCGAAGGCCTCGCGGGCGGTGAGTTCGGCGAGCAGCTCCGCGCTGGTGACCTTCACCAGGTGCGGGTGCATGGCCAGGCTCGGCGCGACGGCGTTGACCCGTACGCCGAACCCGGCGGCCTCCAGGGCCGCGCAGCGGGTCAGGGCCATCACGCCGGCCTTGGCGGCGGCGTAGTGGGCCTGTCCGGTCTGGGCGCGCCAGCCGACGACGGAGGCGTTGTTGACGACGACCCCGCCGCGCCCGGACGCCTTCAGCGAGCGCAGCGCGGCGCGGGTGCAGCGGAAGGTGCCGTTCAGCGTGACGTCGAGGACGCGGGACCACTGGTCGTCGGTCATGTCGACGAGGTCGGCGGTGCCGCCGAGGCCGGCGTTGTTGACGACGATGTCGAGGCCGCCGTGGGTCTGCTCGGCGTGCGCGAACAAGGCCGCCACCTGGGCCTCGTCGGTGACGTCGCAGGGCAGGGAGGCGACGCGGTCGGCGCCGAACTCGGCGGCGAGCGCGTCCTCGGTCTCCTTCAGGCGGCGGGCGTGGGCGTCGCCGATGACGATGCGGGCGCCCTCCTCCAGGAAGCGGCGGGCGGTGGCGCCGCCGATGCCGGCGCCGGCGGCGGCGGTGATGAGGGCGGTGCGGCCTTGCAGCAGGTGGTGGCCGGCGGTGTACCGGGGCTCGTTCATGCGAACTCCTCGACGCTGCTCATGGCCGTACGTTAACCTACCAAACACTTGTTAGGGAAGCGCGCGCAGGCAGGCGCTCCGTGGCGTTTCAAGGAGGCGGGCACCCCGATGGACCTGACCCAGACGGCGGAGGTCGCGGCCTTCCGGGCCGAGGCCCGGGACTGGCTGGCCGACCACGTCCCCGCGTCCCCCCTGCCCTCCCTGGAGACGGCCGAGGGGTTCGCGGCGCACCGCGAGTGGGAGCGGGTGCTGCACGCCGGCCGCTGGTCGGCGGTGTCCTGGCCCGAGGAGTACGGGGGCCGCGGCGCGGACCTCGTCAAGTGGCTGGTGTTCGAGGAGGAGTACTGGGCGGCGGGCGCGCCCGGCCGGGTCTCGCAGAACGGCATCAGCCTCCTCGCGCCCACCCTCTTCGACCACGCGAGCGCGGAGCAGCGGGCGCGGGTGCTGCCGCCGATGGCGAGCGGCGAGGTGATCTGGGCGCAGGCCTGGTCGGAGCCGGAGTCGGGTTCCGACCTGGCCTCGCTCACCTCCCGGGCGGTGCGCACCGGGGGCGGCTGGCTGCTGTCCGGGCAGAAGACCTGGTCCTCGCGGGCGGCCTTCGCGGACCGCGCCTTCGGCATCTTCCGCACGGACCCGGACGCGCGGGAGCGGCACCGGGGGCTGACGTATCTGATGTTCGACCTGCGGGCGCCGGGGGTGACGGTGCGGCCCATCGGCCGCCTGGACGGCAAGCCCGCCTTCGCGGAGCTCTTCCTGGACGAGGTGTTCGTACCGGACGCGGACGTGATCGGCGAGCCCGGGCAGGGCTGGCGGATCGCGATGTCGACGACGGGCAACGAGCGCGGGCTGACGCTGCGCGCGCCGGGCCGGTTCCTGGCGGCGGCCGACCGCCTGGTCGCGCTGTGGGAGTCGGCCGGGGACCCGGCCGACACCGCGCTGCGGGACCGGGTGGCGGACGCGGTGGTCGGGGCGCGCGCCTACGAGCTGTTCACCTGGGCCGGCGCCGCGCGGTTCGCGGCGGGCGGGAGCGTCGGCGCGGAGTCCAGCCTGAACAAGGTGTTCTGGTCGCAGTACGACATCGCCCTGCACGAGACGGCGCTGGACCTGCTGGGCGCGGACGCGGAGCTCGCGGAGGGCGCGTGGGCCGAGCCGTGGGTGTTCTCGCTGGCCGGGCCGATCTACGCGGGGACCAACGAGATCCAGCGCGACATCATCGCCGAGCGGCTGCTCGGCCTTCCGAAGGGCCGCCGCTGATGCGCTTCCTGCCGACCGACGAGCAGTCGGACTTCGCGCGTACGCTGCGCTCGCTGCTGGGCGCGGCGCGGGTGCCGGACGTCGTACGGGCCTGGGCGGGCGGCGGGCACGGGCCGGGCCGTGCCCTGTGGTCCCGCCTCGCCGGCACGGGCCTGTTCGCGCTGGCCGCGCCGGAGGACTGCGGCGGCGTCGGCCTGCTGCCGGTGGAGCTGTCCCTGGGCTTCGTGGAGCTGGGCCGGGCCGGGGTGCCGGGGCCGGTGGTGGAGACGGCGGCCGCGTCGGTGCTGCTCTGCGAGCTGGGGGACGAGGGGCTGGTGAAACGCTTCCTGCCGGGGCTGGTGGCGGGTGAGGCCTCGGCGACGCTGACGCTGCCGGGCGGGAGTCCGTACGCCCTGGACGCGGACGCGGCGACGTACTGCTTCGCGGTGTCGGCGGCGGGCGAACTGCGGCTGTCGCGGGGCGGGGCGCACGGCCCCGCGCTGGCCTCCCTGGACCCGGCCCGCAGGCTCTCGGCCGTGCCGGCGGGCGGGGAGCTCCTCGCGGCGGGTCCGCCGGTGACGGCGGCGGCGCGGACGGCCGCCCGCTGGGCACGGCTGCTGACGGCGGCCCAGTGCCTGGGCGTCGGTGAGGCGTTGCTGGCCAGGACGGTGGAGTACGCGAAGCAGCGCACGCAGTTCGGCGTGCCGATCGGCTCCTTCCAGGCGGTCAAGCACCGGCTGGCGGACACCCTACTGGGCCTGGAGTTCGCCCGGCCCCTGCTGTGGGCGGCGGCGCTGTCGACGGGTCCGGGTGACGTGGCGGCGGCGAAGCTCACGGCGGGAGAGGCGGCGTACGCGGCGGCGCGGACGGCCCTCCAACTGCACGGCGCGGTGGGCTACACCGAGGAGCTGGACCTGTCCCTGTGGCTGCGCAAGGCCCGCCCGCTGCGGGACGCGTGGGGCACGCCCTCGCAGTGCCGGGCGGCGGTCCTTCAGGAGGCGCCGGGCGGGCGGGGCGGGCCGGGCGGGCCGGGCGGGCCGGTGCGGGCGACGCGCAGGGTGACCACGTAGGACTCCTCGACGGTTCCGTCGGGGAAGAGGGCCAGCAGCCGCTCCCGCTCGGCCGCCATGAACCTGCGGGTGCCGGCCTCGCCGAGGAGGAGGAAGGCGGAGTGGCTGGCCTGGTTGGCGAGATGACCGTCCAGCGGGATCCGCCGCGACCAGCGGACCTCCCGGGTGGTGAGGTCGAGCCCCTCCAGGGATTCACGGGCGGGCAGCCCGATCTCCTTCACGTGCTCGCGGATCCGGGCGGCCTGCGCGGCGATCCAGGGGACGGAGAGGTCCAGGTCGTTCCACCACAGCGCGAGCGCGCCGCCGGGGCGCAGGACGCGGCGGGCCTCGGGGACGGCGCGGGCGGGGTCGGTCCAGTGCCAGGCCTGGGCGTAGGTGAGGAAGTCGAACGCGCCGCTCGCCAGCGGCAGCCGGTCCCCCTCCCCGCGCACGAGCGGGATCCCCGGGTTCGCGCGCCGGAATTCGGCGGCCATCCCGTGCCCCGGCTCCACGGCGACGACCTCGGCCCCGCGGGCCCGCAGCAGCGCGGTGGCGATCCCGGTCCCCGCCCCCACGTCGGCCACCCGCGCCCCGGCGAGCGGCCGCCCGGCGAGCTCCTCGACGGCGTCGAACAGGGCGGCGGGGTATCCGGGCCGGTTCGCGCCGTACAGCGCGGCGGCGGCGTCGAAGGACCGGGCGCGTTGCGTCATGCGGCCATTGTGTTCGACCCCGCGCCTCGCGTCCGGCGTCCGGCGTGTCAGTAGCGGGGCCGGCGCAGGGAGAGGCGGGCCAGGGTGGCGGTCTGGAGCAGGAGGAGCGCGGCGGCGCCGGCGGCCTCCGCGCGCGGTGCGGCCGGGCGCGTGCCGAGGGACCAGACCGTGCCGGCGGGGTCCACGGTCACCGCCAGCCGCGCACCGGCCGGCAGGTCCATCGAGACCGGCCCGGGGAGGTCGCGGCCGGCCTCGGTGCGCAGCCGCAGGGACGGGGAGGAGACGGAGCCGTCCTCCACCATGGTGCGTTCCACGACCACCGCCGTCTCCTCGCGGCCGCGGTCGTGGAGGGTCTGCCGCTCCCAGGTGATCCAGCCCAGCGCCGCGACCCCGACCGCGGCGAGGGCGACGGCCGTGCGGGCGACGAACTCCGCGTCGGTGCCGTGCGGTACGGCCGCTCCGGCGACGAAGACGGCCAGCAGGACGGGGACCCAGAACCCCTCGGGACCGCGGAGCAGCAGGATCGCGCCGAACTCGACTGCCAGGAGAAGGCAGTTGCGGAGCAGCGCGCCCGCGAGCCGCCGCATCAGGTCAGACATGAACACATCATGCCCGGGGGTGCGGAGGGGCCGGTCGGCGGGCCTGCGTCAGCCCGCGGTCGAGCCGCCGTCCACCGTGAACTCCGTGCCCGTCACGTACGAGGAGGCGTCCGAGCAGAGGAAGAGGACCAGCTCGGCGACCTCCTCCGGCCGCCCCATCCGCCCCAGCGGCAGGTGCGACCAGTCCCGGCCCGCGACCGCCCCGGCCACCATCGGCGTGTCGATGGCGCCCGGGTGCACCGAGTTGACCCGGATCCGGTCCGCCGCCAGGTCCAGCGCCGCCGACCGCGTCAGCCCGCGCAGCCCGAACTTGGTGGAGCCGTAGGCCGCGTGGCCCCGTATCCCGACCAGTCCCGCCGTCGAGGAGATGTTGACGACCGAGCCGCCGCCACCGGCCCGGAGCACCGGGGCCACCGCCTGGATGCCGAGGAACGGCCCCAGCAGGTTGACCCGCAGCAGCGCCTCGAAGTCCTCGAGCCGCTGCTGTTCGACGTGGGCCGTGCGCCACAGGGCCGCGTTGTTGACCAGCGCCGAGATCGTGCCGAAGGCGGCGACCGCGGCCCGGACGACCTCCGCCCAGCTGTCCGCGTCGGCCACGTCGTGCCGTACGTACAGCCCCCGGCCGCCGAGTTCCGCCGCGACGGCCCGGCCCTCCTCCTCCCGTACGTCCGTGACGACGACCCGCGCCCCCGCCGCCGCGCACAACCGGGCCCCGGCCGCGCCCTGGCCGCGCCCGGCGCCGGTGATGACGACGACCTTCCCCTCGAGGGAGACGCCCACGGTTCCCACCCCCGCCCCTGCCGCATGTCCGTCGGTGTGGAACGTCTCTAACAGTCATGGTCCGCGGAAGGAAGGGCCGTGCGCGGCGGACCGGCGCCCGCCGGTGGCACGCGCTTTGATGGACGCATGACGACGACGAACAACTGGGCAGCATTCGAGAAGGCGGAGCCGGAGTTCGCAGCGGCCGTCCAGGCCCGCTTCGCGCAGTACCCGCACCACGTCCTGGCCACCCTCCGCAAGGACGGCTCCCCGCGCGTGGCCGGGCTGAACGTCGACATCCGGGGCGGGGAGCTGTGGCTCGGCATGATGCCGGGCTCGATGAAGGCCCGGGACCTCCAGCGCGACCCGCGCTTCGCCCTGCACACCAACCCGGGCGAGGGCGAGACGATGCCGGACGGGGACGTACGGATCTCCGGGCGGGCGGTGGAGCTGGTGGACCCGCCCGAGCTGCACCGGTACGCGGAGGAGACGGAGACCCCGCACCCCTTCCACCTGTTCCACGCCGAGCTGACGGAGGTCCTGCACGTCGGCGTCGAGGGCGATGACCTGGTGCTGCGGTCGTGGACCCCGGCGGGCGGCCTGCGCACCATCCGCCGGGGCGACGACGACGAGCCCCCGCGCGAGGACCCGCCCGCCCCGCGCTAGCTGAGCGGGAAGATGCTGCCGGTCCCGAGCTCGGACGGGTCGACGTCGACCCAGTTGCGGTCGATGTTGATCGTCACCCCGCCGTAGGTGGCGTCGTGGTCGCCGCGGAACTGGTGGGCTCGGCGCCGGCCCGCCCATTGCGGGGTGCCGGCGGGCAGGCCCATGTCGGCGTCGGTGACGGAGGCCGCGCCGTTCCAGCGGGCGACCCACAGCACGTCCGGCATGGCCTCGGGCGCCTGGTGGTGGTGGGCGCTCAGCGCCTTGGCCCCGGAACCCGCCGAGACGTAGGCGGCGGAGCGGTAGCCGAGCTCGTGCAGCCGGAGCGTCCAGGCGGTCAGGTAGGCGACGACCGGGGCGTCCCAGGTGTCGCGGTCGGTGTAGTGCTCCACGTCGTTGTAGAGCACCGTGCCCGTGGGCAGGCCCAGCGACGCGGCGGCGGCCACCGCGCCGTCGGCGGCGGCCCGGCCCTGCCCGTCGGCCGCGGAGGGGTCGGTGGACAGGCCGGTGCTGGCGCTGTGCCAGGGCTGCGGGCCCACCCAGATCGGCATGAGGTGCCAGCCCGCCTCGGCCTGGCGCCGTACCCACTCGGCGGTGAGCCGCGGCTGGGCGCAGGCCCGGGCGGGGCCGCCGATGTAGACGCCGATCGCCCGGAAGGGGGAGTCGGCCCGCCAGGTGTCCATGGACTTCTGGGTGGGGGCGGTGCAGGCGTCGAAGCCCTCGCCGGTGAAGGGCTCCTGGGCGCCCGGGGTCTGCGTGCCGCCGGCGGCCAGCGCGGGCTCGGCGGGGCGTGCGGCGGGCCCGCCGTGGGCCCCGGGGGCGCCGCCGGGCACCGCGCGGGCGCGTGTCAGGACCCGGCGTACGGCGTCGGGCGCGGCCCCGTAGGAGACGGTGGCCATGACTCCGGGCCGGAGCAGGGCGTACCGCAGTTCGTTGCTGCCGGCCCGCGGCGGGGTCTCGGGCAGCGCGGTTGCGGAGTCCACGGAGAAAGTGGGGATGTCGGCGCGCGGCGGGGCGCCGTCGAGGGGCTCGAGGTGCAGGGTGTCGGCGCGGCTGACCGCGGCCCGGCCGGTGCACTCCGTCTGGGCGCCGGCGTGGCCGAGGTACAGGGTGGGCAGGTCGAGGCGCAGGCACGCGCCGGGCTCGCGGTCGAGGTCGACGACCCGCCAGTCGGCGGGGACGGCGAGGCGCAGTCCGAGGTAGTCGATGGTCCGCGCGTCACGGGTCCGGGTGTCGGCCGCGCCGATGGCGTGGGCGCCGGGCAGGACGGGGACCAGCAGGGCGGCTCCGAGGAGGCCGCTGAGCAGCGTTCGGGTGGGGGCCATGGTGCAGATGGTTACCAGACGGCGGGGGTCGTCAACGGCACGGAGAGGCCCCGCAGATGGTCCGTACGGCGGTACGCGCGGGCGCTGCGCAGCTGCCGTGCCGGCACCGGAAGGCCGGCGGGACGGCAGGACGGAGATCCGCTGCTCGCCCGCGTCGTCCGTGGGCCCGACGAGGGGCGGTACCGGCTCCCACTGGTCCGGCTCGGCGGTCTCCCCGGCGGGCGCGTCCGGTTCGCGGTCGCCGAGCCCGGCCTCGTGCGTCACCCGCACGAGTGAGCTCACCCCGGGCCCGTCAAGACGGGCGGTGAAGCGGGCGGTGAGGCGGGCGGTGTGCAACCGCCGCTCCCCGCCGGCGCACAACTCGGCCATATCCCTGCGCGACGGGTCCGGGGTGCCCCAGGATGTGCGTGTCGGGTGCGAGGGGGGACCGCGTGCGGTCCCGGAGCCATGGGGGGCGTGGCGGACGTGGCAGGACAACTCATTGCGATGGCGCTGGAGGACGGCGGCGAAGAGACCGCCGTCGTGTTCGAGGTCGACGGGGACTTAGCGGGATCCGACCTGGAGCTGGCGGCCGGGGACGGACTGGTGGGACGGGCTCGCGTCTCGGTGCAGGACGCCCTGGACCAGGTGAAGCCCACCCTGGCGAAGGTCGCCCGGACCGTGCGCGAACTGGGCCCGGACGAGGCCGAGATCGAGTTCGGGCTGAAGATGGGCGGCGAGACCGGCGTCATCGTCGCGAAGGGCACGGCAGAGGTGAACTTCGCCGTCCGGCTCGTCTGGCACCGCGCCTGAGCCGGATGGGCGCGCGGCGCGACGGGTTCGTCGTCAAGATCCGGCAGGGCACCTCCGACGTACCCGTCGGGGTCGGCTTCGTCGTGGGCGACAAGCACATCGTGACCTGCGCGCACGTGGTCAACGTAGCCCTGGGCCAGCAGAAGGGGGCCGCGGACCGGCCGGGTGACGAGGCCCGCGTCCAGGTCGAGTTCGTCCTGCTGGGCGACGCCGAGGGCGGTCCGCTGCGCAACTGCCGGGTCGCGGCCTGGGATCCGCCGCCGGGGGCCGGGCGGCCGGGGCGCGACATCGCGGGACTCGTCCTGGTGGGCGGCGACACCCTGCCCGTGGAGGCCGGTCCGGCCCGCCTCGTCGACCCGAGGAACGGTCTCGCCCAGAGCACCGAAGTGTCCGTCTTCGGCTACCCGGGCAGTCCCCCGCGCAAGGCCAACGGGGCCTGGAGCAGCTGCGTCCTGCGCGGAGCCGTCGGCGGCGGCCTGGTCCAGCTCGACACGTCCGCCGAGTCCGCGCTGCGCGCCCAGCCCGGCTACAGCGGCTCGCCCGCCATCATGTCGGACCGCTGGGGGGACGCGGTGATCGGCATGCTGGCCGTCGCGAGCCGGGGCGGGGAGCACGAGGACGCGTACGCCGTACCCCTGTCGGAGATGGCATCGGCCTGGCCGGAGGTACTGGAACGCAGCGTGCTGCCCCCGTGCCCCTACCGCGGCCTGCAGGCGTTCACCGCGGCCGATGCCCGGGCCGGTGTGTTCGTGGGCCGGGAAAGGGAGATCGAACGGCTCGGGGCGATGCTCGGGCACCAGCCCTGCGTCGTGGTCGCCGGACCTTCGGGGGTCGGCAAGTCCTCACTGGTCGCGGCCGGTCTGCAACCGGCCCTGGCCGCCGACGGGTGGACGGTGGCGAGCTTCCGGCCCGGCTCCAGCCCGTACGACTCGGTGGCGCGTGCGCTGCTCGATCTGGAGGACCCGGGGGCCCACCACACGCTGGAGCGCCTGGAGAGCCGGGCACGCGCCCTGCGCGAAGAAGGCTTCTGGCCGGTCGCCGCCCGCATCGCGCTGCTCACCGGCCGTCGGCTCGCCCTCGTCGGCGACCAGTTCGAGGAAGTCCTCAGCAACGGCGCGTCCGGGCCGCGGCAGGAGTTCATGGAGCGGATGTTCCCCGAGCCGGACACCCTGGACGACGTGCCGGTCCGGCTCGTCTGCACCCTGCGGTCCGACTTCCTGCCGGACCTGCTGGACCTGCCCACGGTCGGTCCGCGGATCCAGGACCGGCAGCTCAACGTCTCCCCGCTCGACGAGGCGGCGCTGACCCGCGTGATCGTGGAACCGGCCGCCGCGGCCGGGGTCGTCTACAGCCAGGGCGTCGCCGAGGCCATCGCCGCCGAGGCGGCCAAGGCGCCCGGCAGTCTTCCGCTGCTCGAGTTCGCGCTCACCGAGCTCTGGCCGATGCAACAGGAACGGAAGATCACCTTCGACGGGTACCACGCGCTGGGCGGTGTCTCCGGGGCGCTCAACCGGCACGCCGAGAAGGCCTTCCAGTTCCTGGTCCGGCAGCTGGACGAGGCCCGGATCCGGCGGGTCCTGCTGTCCATGGTGCGGGCCCGCGGCGGGGCGTCCAGCGCGGTCCGGGTGACGGCCCTGAAGGCACATCTGGACAAGGACTGGCACGTCGCCCAGCTCCTGGCCGAGCCCGACCGGCGGCTGGTGGTGCTCGGGACGACCGGACCGGGGACGGCGGAGATCGCCCACGAGGCGCTGATCAGGGAATGGAACAGGCTCGCCGACTGGGTCGACGCGGACGCCGACTTCCAGCAGTGGCTCGCCGTCATGGAGGAGCGGGCCGCGGACGGGGACCTGCTCTCCGCGACGCGCGTGTCGGAGGCGGAGCACTGGCTGCGCGAGCGCAGTACGGACGTACCCGTCGTGGTGGGCGAGTTCATCGAGCGCAGCACGGCCGCGGTCCTCGTCCAGCGGCACAACGAGGTGCTGCTGACGAAATCGCAGGAGCTGACCGAGCAGTGGCGCGAGCGGTCCACGATGCTGGAGAACCGCCAGGGCGCGCTGCAGGCCGCCAACCGGCAACTGGAGGAGAAGGCGGCGCGGCTGGCCGACAAGAACAGCGAGATCGAGGAGCAGTTCGCCCGGATCGAAGAGGCGCGGCAGGCCCTGCAGGAGCACAACGAGCTGCTCGCGGTGTCGATCCGGCACAAGAGCGAGTTCCTGGCCAACATGTCGCACGAGCTGCGCACTCCGCTGAGCTCCCTGCAGCTCCTGGCGCAGGAGCTCGCCGACAACGCCGACGGGACGCTCACCGCCAAGCAGGTCGAGTACGCCCGCGCGATCCAGGGCGCGGGCCACGACCTGCTGCTCCTGCTGGACGACATCCTCGACCTGTCCGACGCGGAGACGGGCCGGATGCAGATCGTCCCGGTCCGGGTGCCCCTGCTCCAGGTCGCCGACCACCTCGACGCGGCGTTCTCGCCGCTCGCGGAGGAGAAGGGGCTGGACCTGCACGTGCGGGTGGCGCCCGAGCTTCCGGAGACGCTGCACGCGGACGAGCGGCGGCTGCTCCAGATCCTGCGGAGCCTGCTGGCCAACGCGGTGAAGTTCACCGACCGCGGCGAGGTACGGCTCGACATCCAGCCCGCCGGCCCGGACGCACCGCCCTCCGTCCACGGACGGCTCGCCGACATCAAGGCGGCGGAGCTGATCGCCTTCTCCGTCGCCGACACGGGCATCGGCATCGCCGACGGCAGACTGAAGGCCATCTTCGAGGCGTTCACGCACGCCGGCGACCCGATGGACACGCAGCACGTCGGAACGGGCCTCGGGCTGTCCATCAGCCGGGAGATCGCCCGCCTGATGGACGGCGAGATCCATGTGGTGAGCGAACGCGGCCTCGGTTCCGTGTTCACCCTCTACCTGCCGCTCATCCCCGGCGGCCCGATGCCGCATCCGGAGCTGCGGGACGTACCGGTGCCCGAGCAGCCCTGTCCCGCACCGGCCCCGGCGTACGGCTTCTCGGGCCAGAAGGTGCTGATCGTGGACGACGACGTCCGCGCCGCGTTCGCGCTCACCACCGACTTCGAACGCCACGGCCTGGAGGTCCTGTGGGCGGAGCGGGTCCCCCAGGCGATCGCCGCCGTCACCGCCGACCCGGAGGTCGCCCTCGTCCTCCTGCGCCTGCCCACCCAGGGCATGAGCGCCGGCTCCGCGGCCGCCTCGGTCATCGCTCAACTCACGGGCCCGACCGGGCGCCCCCTCATCGCCCTGGCCCGCAAGGCCACCCCCCTGGGCCGCGAAAAAGCCCTGGCGGCGGGCGCCTGCGACTACACCGCCACAGCCCTGGACGGCGAACAACTCCTCCCCCTGATCCACCACTGGCTCCCCCACGACCAGACCGCGCACTGAACCGGAACGCCAGGACCGGCACATCGACGCCTCTCACGTGTCGCAGGCGACCCAGACAGTCTTGCCCACCGGCTCGAAGCACACCCCGAACTCGTCCGCGACCTCCTTGACCAGTCACAGCCCTCGCCCGGCGGACGCATCCGGCGAGCTGCACTGGATCACCGGCGGCTCCCGTACGAGACGTACAGCGAAGTCCCTGCCGGGCGGGGCACCGTGAAGCACCGCGTTCGTGGCGAGCTCCGAAGCACACAGCCGCATGTCGCTCCACCTCTCCACGACACCCATCCCGCCAAGGCGTCTCCCACGAACTGCCTGGTCGCAGACGCGCTCGTGTCGCATAACGTGGGAGCGCGATACAGCCGCCTGACGGACATGCAGGAGGACGACGTGGGCAGCAGCGGATGGACCAGTAGTCGATGCCGTACCTGGCACCCCGCGCAGCTGGGGCATCGGACGCCTGGACCGACGAGGCCGGGGCGAAGGGGCGCCGAGGCGGGCAGCGCATCGTCGAGGCACGGCAGGCGCCCGCCAGTCCCGAGGCCGCCTCGATGCTCGGCCTGCCGGAAGGCGAACCCGTCGTCATCCGGCGACGTCTGATCGAACTCGACGGTGAGCCGTGCGAGTTGACCGACACCCACTACCCCGCCGACATCGCGGCGGGCACGCCGCTCGCGGGGGACCGCGAAGATCCCCGGCGGAGCGGTCACCCTGCTGGCAGCGCTGGGGCACGTCGGCGTGCGCGTCACCGAGGACGTGACCGCCCGCATGCCGAGCGCCGGGGAGCGCGAGCAACTGGGCCTGGGCGAGGCCGAACCGGTTCTGCGCCTGGCGCCAAGTTGCCGTCCACAGCACGGCTCAAGAGCCGGTTCGATGCGTCCAACGCCACGATCCAGAAGGCTGTCCGGCAACTCAAGGGCGAGGGGCTGGTCGTCGGGCGGGCAGGCGCGGCCGTGACGGTCCGGGCCAATCGCCGGCGGACGGTCGCACGCGGCACCGCCCTTGCGGAGCCGCGCCGGATCCGGGGCGGCACCCCGACCCTGCTCGCGGAGCTCGGCTTCCCGCCCCGCCGCAGCGTGGACCGGATCTCCGCCCGGGTCGCGACGCAGGAGCGGTACGCAGCGCTGCGACTGCCCGGCGACCTGCCGGTCCTGCGGACCCTCCGCACGGTGTACGGCGAGGACGAACGCCCCATCGAGGTCACCGTCATGGTGAAGGCCGGTCACTTGTAGGAGCTCCGGTACGAGTTCACCCCCGGTAGCCCGCCTCCGCACGCCACAGCGCCCGCCATCCCTGGTCGGGGACTATGGCGGGCGCTGTGTCGGGGTTCCGCACGTCGTTGTGCGGGCCGTATGAGGGGTCCCGCCCCGAAGGGCGGGGGTACCGCGGGGTTATACCGTCAGGGAGCGGTCCGTCGGCTTGACCGGGTACGGGAGGGCGCTCGTGCCCGTCAGGAAGCGGTCCACGCCGCGGGCGGCCGAGCGGCCTTCCGCGATGGCCCAGACGATGAGCGACTGGCCGCGGCCCGCGTCGCCGGCGACGAAGACGCCGTCGACGTTGGTCGCGTAGGAGGCGTCGCGCTCGATGTTGCCGCGGGCGTCCATCGCGAGGCCGAACTGCTCCACCAGGCCGTTGGCCTGGTCGGTGCCCGTGAAGCCCATCGCCAGGGTGACCAGCTGCGCGGGGAGGACGCGCTCGGTGCCGGGCTTCTGGACGAGCTTGCCGTCGACGAACTCGACCTCGACCAGGTGCAGGGCCTGGACGTTGCCGTCCTCGTCGCCCTCGAAGTGGGTGGTGGAGACGGAGTAGACCCGCTCGCCGCCCTCCTCGTGGGCCGAGGTGACCTTGTAGAGCATCGGGAACGTCGGCCACGGCTGGTTGGCGCTGCGCTCCTCGCCCGGCTTCGGCATGATCTCCAGCTGCGTGACGGAGGCCGCGCCCTGGCGGTGGGCGGTGCCCACGCAGTCCGCGCCGGTGTCGCCGCCGCCGATGACGACCACGTGCTTGCCCTCGGCCGTGATGGGGGGCGCCATGAAGTCGCCCTCCTGGACCTTGTTCGCGAGCGGCAGGTACTCCATCGCGAAGTGGATGCCGTTCAGCTCGCGGCCCGGGACCGGGAGGTCGCGGGAGACCGTGGCGCCCGCCGCGATGACCACCGCGTCGAACCGCTTGCGCAGGTCCGTGGCGGTGATGTCGCGGCCGACCTCGATGCCCGTACGGAACTTGGTGCCCTCCGCGCGCATCTGCTCGATGCGGCGGTTGATGTGCACCTTCTCCATCTTGAACTCGGGGATGCCGTAGCGCAGCAGGCCGCCGACGCGGTCGGCGCGCTCGTACACCACGACGGTGTGCCCGGCCCGGGTCAGCTGCTGGGCCGCGGCGAGACCCGCCGGGCCGGAGCCGATGACGGCGGCCGTCTTGCCGGACAGCCGCTCCGGCGGCTGCGGGGTGACGTTCCCGTTGTCCCAGGCCTTGTCGATGATCGAGACTTCGACGTTCTTGATGGTGACGGCCGGCTGGTTGATGCCGAGCACGCACGCCGACTCGCACGGAGCCGGGCACAGGCGGCCGGTGAACTCCGGGAAGTTGTTCGTGGCGTGCAGCCGCTCGGAGGCCGCCGACCAGTCCTCGCGGTACGCGAAGTCGTTCCACTCGGGGATCAGGTTCCCCAGCGGGCAGCCGTTGTGGCAGAACGGGATGCCGCAGTCCATGCAGCGGCCGGCCTGCTTGCTGATGATCGGGAGCAGCGAGCCCGGAACGTAGACCTCGTTCCAGTCCTTGAGGCGGTCGGCCACAGGACGGGAGCAGGCGGTCTCGCGGGGGGTGGTGAGGAAGCCCTTCGGGTCAGCCATGGGTCGCCGCCTCCATCATCTTCTCCGTGGTCTCGGATTCCGAGAGTCCGGCGAGCTCAGCGGCGTCCTTGGCGGCGAGCACTGCCTTGTACGTGGTCGGGATGATCTTGCTGAAGCGGTCCGCCGCGACGGACCAGTCGGCCAGGAGCTTCGCGGCCACGGTCGAGCCGGTCTCCTCCTCGTGGCGGCGCACCACATCGTGCAGCCACTGCTTGTCGGCGTCGGACAGCACGGTCTCGACGGCACCGACGTTGCCGACGTTGACGTTGTCCGGGTCGAGGTCGATGACGTACGCGACGCCGCCCGACATGCCGGCCGCGAAGTTGCGGCCCGTCTCGCCGAGGACGACCGCCGTACCGCCGGTCATGTACTCGCAGCCGTGGTCGCCCACGCCCTCCGAGACGACCAGGGCGCCGGAGTTGCGGACGCAGAAGCGCTCGCCGGTGCGGCCGCGCAGGAACATCTCGCCGCCGGTGGCTCCGTAGCCGATGGTGTTGCCGGCGATGGTGGAGTACTCGGCGAGGTGGTCGGCGCCGCGGTCCGGGCGGACCACGATGCGGCCGCCGGAGAGGCCCTTGCCGACGTAGTCGTTGGCGTCGCCCTCCAGGCGGAGGGTGATGCCCTTCGGCACGAAGGCGCCGAAGGACTGGCCGGCGCTGCCCGTGAAGGTCAGGTCGATGGTGTTGTCGGGCAGGCCCGCACCACCGAACTTCTTGGTGACGTGGTGGCCGAGCATGGTGCCGACGGTGCGGTTGATGTTGCGGATCGCGACCTGAGCGCGGACCGGCAGGGCGGCCTCGGCGGACTCGGCGTTCAGCGCGTCGGCCGCGAGCTCGATGAGCTCGTTGTCGAGGGCCTTCTCCAGACCGTGGTCCTGCTCGATCAGGGCGTGGCGGACCGCGCCCTCGGGCAGCTCGGGCACGTGGAAGAGCGGCTCGAGGTCGAGGCCCTGCGCCTTCCAGTGCGTCACGGCCTTGGTGGTGTCGAGCAGCTCGGCGTGGCCGACGGCCTCCTCGATGGTGCGGAAGCCCAGCTCGGCGAGGATCTCGCGCACCTCCTCCGCGATGAACTCGAAGAAGTTGACGACGAACTCGGGCTTGCCGGAGAAGCGGTCGCGCAGGACCGGGTTCTGCGTGGCGATGCCGACCGGGCACGTGTCCAGGTGGCAGACGCGCATCATGACGCAGCCGGAGACGACGAGCGGCGCGGTCGCGAAACCGAACTCCTCGGCGCCGAGCAGCGCGGCGATGACCACGTCGCGGCCGGTCTTGAGCTGGCCGTCCGTCTGGACGACGATGCGGTCGCGCAGCCCGTTGAGCAGCAGGGTCTGCTGGGTCTCGGCGAGGCCGAGCTCCCAGGGGCCGCCCGCGTGCTTCAGGGAGGTCAGCGGGGAGGCGCCCGTACCGCCGTCGTGGCCGGAGATGAGGACGACGTCCGCGTGGGCCTTGGAGACACCCGCGGCGACCGTGCCCACGCCGACCTCGGACACGAGCTTCACGTGGATGCGCGCGGCCGGGTTGGCGTTCTTGAGGTCGTGGATGAGCTGGGCGAGGTCCTCGATGGAGTAGATGTCGTGGTGCGGCGGCGGGGAGATCAGGCCGACACCCGGGGTGGAGTGCCGGGTCTTGGCGACCCACGGGTAGACCTTGTGGCCGGGCAGCTGGCCGCCCTCGCCGGGCTTGGCGCCCTGCGCCATCTTGATCTGGATGTCGTCCGCGTTGACGAGGTACTCGCTCGTGACACCGAAGCGGCCGGAGGCGACCTGCTTGATGGAGGAGCGGCGCGCCGGGTCGTACAGGCGCTCCGGGTCCTCGCCGCCCTCACCGGTGTTGGACTTGGCGCCCAGCTGGTTCATGGCGATGGCGAGGGTTTCGTGCGCCTCCTTGGAGATGGAGCCGTACGACATGGCGCCGGTGGAGAAGCGCTTGACGATGTCGGCGACCGGCTCGACCTCGTCGAGGGGGATCGACGGGCGGTCGCTCTTGAAGCCGAACAGGCCGCGGAGCGTCATGAGGCGCTCGGACTGCTCGTTCACGCGGTCCGTGTACTGCCGGAAGATGTCGTACCGGCGGTTGCGGGTGGCGTGCTGGAGGCGGAAGACCGTCTCCGGGTCGAACAGGTGCGGCTCGCCCTCGCGGCGCCACTGGTACTCGCCGCCGATCTCCAGCGCGCGGTGCGTGGCCGCGATGCCGGAGGCCGGGTACGCCTTGGCGTGGCGCGCGGCCACCTCCTTGGCGATGACGTGCAGGCCGGCGCCGCCGATCTTGGTGGCGGTGCCGCTGAAGTACGCGCCGACGAACTCCTCGTTCAGGCCGACGGCCTCGAAGACCTGGGCGCCGCGGTAGGAGGCGACGGTGGAGATGCCCATCTTGGACATGACCTTCAGGACGCCCTTGCCGAGCGCGTAGATCAGGTTCTTGATGGCCTGCTCCGGCTCCAGGCCGGACAGGAAGGTGCCGGCGCGCAGCAGGTCCTCGACGGACTCCATGGCGAGGTACGGGTTGACCGCGGCGGCGCCGTAGCCGATGAGCAGCGCGACGTGGTGGACCTCGCGGACGTCACCGGCCTCGACGAGCAGGCCCACCTGGGTGCGCTGCTTGGTGGCGATGAGGTGGTGGTGCACGGCGGAGGTGAGCAGCAGCGAGGGGATCGGTGCGTGCTCGGCGTCCGAGTGGCGGTCCGAGAGGACGATCAGGCGGGCGCCGGCCGCGATGGCGGCGTCGGCCTCGGTGCGGATCTCGGCGATCCGGGCGGCCAGTGCCTCGGCGCCGCCGGAGACCCGGTAGAGGCCCGAGAGGGTGGCCGCCTTCATGCCGGGCATGTCGCCGTCGGCGTTGATGTGGATGAGCTTGGCCAGCTCGTCGTTGTCGATCACCGGGAACGGCAGCGTGACGCTGCGGCAGGACGCGGCGGTCGGCTCGAGCAGGTTGGACTCCGGGCCGATCGAGGACAGCAGCGAGGTGACGAGTTCCTCGCGGATGGCGTCCAGCGGCGGGTTCGTGACCTGCGCGAAGAGCTGGGTGAAGTAGTCGAAGAGCAGCCGGGGGCGCTCGGAGAGGGCCGCGATCGGGGAGTCCGTACCCATGGAGCCGAGCGGCTCGCCGGCGGTACGGGCCATCGGCGCGAGGATGACGCGCAGCTCTTCCTCGGTGTAGCCGAAGGTCTGCTGGCGGCGGGTGACCGAGGCGTGGGTGTGCACGATGTGCTCGCGCTCGGGCAGGTCCGACAGCTCGATCTCGCCGGTCTCCAGCCAGTCCGCGTACGGGGCGGCGGCGGCCAGCTCGTCCTTGATCTCGTCGTCCTCGATGATCCGCTTCTGGGCGGTGTCGACGAGGAACATCTTGCCGGGCTGCAGGCGGCCCTTGCGGACGACCTTGGCCGGGTCGATGTCGAGCACGCCGACCTCGGAGCCGAGGACGACGAGGCCGTCGTCGGTGACCCAGTAGCGGCCGGGGCGCAGACCGTTGCGGTCGAGGACCGCGCCGACCTGGGTGCCGTCGGTGAAGGTGACGCAGGCCGGGCCGTCCCAGGGCTCCATCATCGTGGAGTGGTACTTGTAGAACGCGCGGCGGGCCGGGGCCATGGAGGTGTGGTTCTCCCACGCCTCCGGGATCATCATCAGCACGCTGTGCGGCAGGGACCGGCCGCCGAGGTGGAGCAGCTCCAGGACCTCGTCGAAGGAGGCCGAGTCGGAGGCGTCGGGGGTGCAGATCGGGAAGATCCGGTCCAGCGTGCCCTCGCCGAAGACGTCCGACGCCAGCTGGGACTCGCGGGCCTTCATCCAGTTGCGGTTGCCCTTGACCGTGTTGATCTCGCCGTTGTGCGCGACGAAGCGGTACGGGTGGGCGAGCGGCCACGACGGGAAGGTGTTCGTCGAGAACCGGGAGTGGACCAGGGCGAGCGTCGAGGCGAAGCGGCGGTCGGAGAGGTCCGGGAAGAACGGCTCCAGCTGGCCGGTGGTCAGCATGCCCTTGTAGACGATCGTGCGGGCGGAGAGCGAGGGGAAGTAGACCCCGGCCTCGCGCTCGGCGCGCTTGCGCAGCACGAAGGCCTTGCGGTCGAGCTCGATGCCGGTCGAGCCGTTGCTGACGAAGAGCTGCGAGAAGGCCGGCATGGTGGCGCGGGCGCCGTTGCCGAGCAGGTCCGGGGTGACCGGGACCTCGCGCCAGCCGAGGACCGTGAGGTTCTCCTCGGCGGCGATCGCCTCGATCTGCTCCACGGCGACGGCCTGTGCGGAGCCGTCGGCGGGGAGGAAGGCGATGCCGACGGCGTAGGCGCCGGCCTCGGGAAGGTCGAAACCGGCCACTTCGCGCAGGAACGCGTCCGGCACCTGGCAGAGGATGCCGGCGCCGTCGCCGGAGTCCGGCTCGGAGCCGGTGGCGCCGCGGTGCTCGAGGTTCCGCAATACGGTCAGGGCCTGCTCAACGAGGGTGTGGGTGGCCTCGCCGGTGAGGTTCGCCACGAATCCGACGCCACAGGCGTCCTTCTCGTTGCGCGGGTCGTACATGCCCTGCTGGGCGGGGCGACCGTCCATGGGCGACCAGGCGGTGGTGCTGGGGCCGGTCGCGGAGTGCGTGGATGCGGAACGCATCGGCTCTCCCGTCGTCGTCGTGGCATATGTGCATAGCCGAGGGACGACGTTGGCCCTCTGCGAAATTTCGTGCAGATTACATGATGACGACTATCCCGCGAAGCGGATATGCCGTTCCAGCATGCGGACACTGCACGGGGCAGAAAAGAGGGGACCTTCGCCGTGTTCTCTAGGCGGTTCTCACGGCACCATGACGGGCCGAAGGTCCCGGCGGGGCGGGCATCGTTGCCCGCAGCCCTGTTCTGGTACCCGGCGGACACGCGAGTGAAACCGCCGAGTAATGGATTACTTATGTGGTGCGCTGCATAGTGTCTCACTCTCAGCCCGGTCAGCCTATGGCTCCACCGATCCAGGTTCCCAGGATGTACGTCACACCGGCGGCCGCGCCACCCAGAGCCAGCTGGCGCAGACCGCTGTACCACCAGGACCGGGCCGTGACCCGGGAGACCACCGCTCCGCAGGCGAAGAGCCCCGCGAGCGCCAGCAGCACCGCGGGCCACAGCGACGCGGCTCCGAGCAGGTACGGCAGTACGGGGAGCAGCGCGCCCAGCGCGAAGGAGCCGAAGGACGATACGGCGGCGACCAGCGGCGAGGGCAGGTCGTCGGGGTCGATGCCGAGCTCCTCGCGGGCGTGGATCTCCAGCGCCTGCTCGGGGTCGCGGGACAGTTGCATGGCCACCTCGCGGGCGAGCGGGGGTTCGACGCCGCGCGAGACGTAGAGCTCGGCCAGCTCCTCCATCTCGTCGACGGGGTGCTTGCGCAACTGCTGGCGTTCGACGTCGAGTTCGGCGAGGACCAGCTCGCGCTGCGAGGCGACGGAGGTGTACTCGCCGGCCGCCATGGAGAAGGCGCCGGCCGCGAGGCCGGCCAGACCGGTGATCACGATGGTGTGCGGGGCGACGGCGCCGCCGGCCACACCGGTCATGAGGGCGAGGTTCGACACGAGCCCGTCCATCGCACCGAAAACGGCCGGCCGCAGCCATCCGCCGTTGACGTCCCGGTGGGTGTGGTTGTCGCGGTGTGCGGTGTGCAGCGGTGCTTCGATGCCGATGATGGACATGCGCCGTATCTCCCCTTTTGTGCGAACGGGCGCCACCCGGCCTCCCGTTCCCCCGGAACACCTCGAAACTACGCACGAATTCAGCGCCCCGCCAGCAAGGAAGGCCGTACTTACCTGCGGTTTTGCGGGTCGGCGACCGGGTGACGAGGGTGCGCGCGGGGTGTTTCGCGACGAGCGACAAACCTCATGCCATGGCACAAATCCCCCAAGGGCTCAAGATGAGTCCCACCAAGTGGAGAGGCGCGCCATGGAGCTGATTGCATGCAATCCGCAGGTCCTCCTCGAACGGGCCAGGGGCGCTCTTCTGGGACTCGCGGTGGGTGACGCGCTGGGCGCCCCCGCGGAGAACATGAAGCCGTCGGAGATCCGGGCGAAGTGGGGCCGGATCGAGGGCTTCGTGTCGGAGGACCCGGCGGGCACGGACGACACCGAGTACGCGATCTTCTCCGGGCTGCTGCTGGCCAGGCACGGCTCCGCGCTCACCGTCTCCCATGTGGAGCGGGCCTGGCACCACTGGATCGCGGACCTGGACGAGGGCCCGTTCCGCGGCGCGGGCTTCTCGGAACGCGGCACCCTGGAGAACCTGCGCCGGGGCCTGGCGGCGCCCATCTCGGCCCAGCACCGCCACGCCTGGTCGGACGGTCTCGCGATGCGGGCGGCCCCCTTCGGGGTCTTCGCGGCGGGCCGGCCCGCCGAGGCCGCCCGGCTCGTCGCGATCGACGGCTGTGTCAGCCACGACGGCGAGGGCATCTACGGAGGCCAGGCGGTCGCGGCGGGCGTGGCGGCGGCGATGGCGGGCGCCGGGCCGCCGTCGGTGATCGCGGCCGCCCTGTCGGTGATCCCGGCCGACTCCTGGACGGCCCGGTCCCTGCGCCGGGCCGTCACCGCCGCCCCGCGGGGCGAACGGGCGGTGCGCTCGGCCGTGGTCATCGGCGGCTACCCGTGGACGGACCTCGCCCCGGAGGCGGTGGGGCTGGCCTTCGGCGCGTTCGCCGCCTGCGCGGGCGACTTCCCCTCCTCGGTGCTCACGGCCGTGAACATGGGCCGCGACGCGGACACCACGGCGGCGGTGGCCGGCGCCCTGTCCGGGGCCCTGTCCGGCGCCGCCGCGGTCCCCGCCGCCTGGTCCTCGGCCATCGGCCCAGTCCGCGGCAGCTGCCTCCCCTCGATGCGGGGCTACCACGTCCTGGACATCGCGGACCTCCTGACCCCGGAATACGAGGCCCCCCGATGACCCCGTCCCCGTACACCGAGCCCCCCTCACCTCCGGCCCCCACCCCCCTGCCCCCGGCAATCCCCACCAGCCCGTCCCCCACGCCGAACCCGCCACCCCCCGCGAACCCGGTCATCACCCTCAGCCCCACGACCACGACCACGGCCGGCCCGACGCACACGACGAGCAGGGCCGGCACGGCGACCACCGCCAGCCCGGCGACCACGGCCAGCACGGCAAGCACCGCCAGCACGGCCAGCACGGCCAACCCGGCGACCACGGCGAGCCCGGCGAGTACGGCGAGCCCGGCCAGCACGGCCAGCACGGCCAACCCGGCGACCACGGCGAGCCCGGCGAGTACGGCGAGCCCGGCCAGCACGGCCAGCACGGCCAACCCGGCGAGTACGGCGAGCCCGGCGAGTACGGCGAGCCCGGCGAGTACGGCGAGCCCGGCGAGCCCGGCGAGTACGGCGAGCCCGGCGAGTACGGCGAGCATCGCCGGCACGGGTGACACGGTGAGCACCGCCAGCACGGGCGACACGGTGAGCACGGCCGGCCCGGCCGGCACTGCGACCACGGCGAGCACCGCCAGCACGGCCAGTACGGCAAGCACCGCCGGCACGGCGAGCACGGTGAGCGCCGTCATCCCGGCCGGCACGGCGACCACCGCCAGCACGGCGAGCAGGGCCAGCACGGCGACCACCGCCAGCACCGCCAGTACGGCAAGCACGGCCAGCACGGCGACCCCGGCGAGCGCCGCCAGCACCGCCAGTACGGCAAGCACGGCCAGCACGGCGACCACCGCCAGCACCCCCGGCACGGGCAGCCTCGTACGCCCGGTCACCCTGGTCACCCCGGCCGCCCCGGCCGCCCCGGTCATCAGGGTCGCCACCGTCACCCCAGTGCGATCCGTGACCCCGGTGCGCCCGGAAAGCCCGGCGACCTCGGTGACCCCAGTGCGCGCGATGCGCGCGGTGCGGCCGGTGCGACCGGTGCGCCGGGTCCGGCCCGTGCCGACCTCGGCCCCGGCAGGCCCGCCAAGCCCGCCGCAGGCGACCCGGCGGATCGAAGGGCTGCTCATCGGGCTCGCCGCAGGCGACGCGGCCGGGTGGCCCGCCGCGCGGCACCGTGCCAGCCGGATGCCCGAGTGGACGCGCCGCCTCACCCGCGAGCTCGACACCTTCGCCGAGCAGAACGCCACCACCACCCTCCCCGTCCCCATCGCCCTCAACCAGCCCCCCGAACCCCTGCGCCTCGGCCCCTCCGACGACGCCGAATGGGCCGCCTTCGTCGCCGAGTCCGTCCTCACCGCCTCCGGAGTCCTGCTGAGCGACCTCTCCCGGTCCCGCCGCATGCGCGCCGCCATCGACCTCGCCTGGAACGCCCTCGCCTCCGAGGTCGCCGCCGCGGCGGAACGCGCCCCCGAGGTCGAGTCCGCCGTACTGCCCCTGCGGGCCCGGATCTCCGTCCGGGCCGGCCTCGGCAACCTCGCCGCCGGCCTGCGTCCGCCCGCCACCGGCCACGACAACCCGCACTTCTTCGACGACGCCGCCTGCGTCCGCGCCTGCGTGCTCGCCATCGTCCACCCCGGTGACCCGGACGCGGCCGCGGACCTCGCCGAGTTCGACGCCCGCTACACCCAGGACGGCGACGGCGTCCACGGCGCCCGCGCCATGGCCGCCGCCGTCGCGACCGCACTGGCCGGCTCCGACGTCGACACCGCCGTCGACGCCGCACTCGCCCAGCTCCCCGAGGCCACCGAGATCGGCCGCAACGCCCGGCACGCCCTCAAGCTCGCCCGCGGCGGCGGGGGCGCCTTCGCCATCGTCCCCACCCTCGAGCACGAGATCGTGGACCACGTCTACAGCTACGGGATCGCCGCCGCCGAGACCGTCCCGGTGGCGCTCGCCCTCGCGACCGCCGCCCGCGGCAAGGCGGCCGAGGCCGTCCCCGCCGCCGCCTGCCTGTCCCGCGTCGCGGACTCCGCCCCCGCCCTGGCCGGCGCCCTCACCGGCGCGCTCGGCGGCGGCGACTCGATCCCCGCCGCCTGGCGCGAGGCCTGCCGCACGCTCTCCGGCTGCGCCCTCCCCCGCCTCGCCGGCACCGATCTCGTGGAACTCGCCGCGCTCCTCGCTCGCACGGAACTCACCTCGCACAAGGGATGATTCAGACATGACGCTCACGCTCACGCTGGAGGAACGGGCCGCAGGCGCTCTCGTCGGGGCCGCCGTAGGCGATGCGCTCGGCGGGCCGGTGGAGGGCTACAGCCCCGACCAGATCGTCGAACGGCACGGCGGCCGGGTGCACGGCATCGTCGGCCCCTGGCACGAGGACTGGCGCACGGCCCGCCCGATCGCCCCGTACCACAAGGGGGACGGGCACGTCACCGACGACACCCTCATGACGCACGCCCTGGTACGGGTCTACGAGGCGGTACGGGACCACCTCGACGCCTACGCGGTCGCCGAGCACCTGGTCCCGGACCTGATGGGCAACCCCCGCTGGATCCCCGAACTGGAGGCGGAGGCCCTCCCCCTCCAGCGGATCTTCCTCGCCGAGAAGTGGATCGTCACCCGCCTCCACTACGCGCACGCCGACCCCCGCGAGGCCGGCAGCGGCAACATCGTCAACTGCGGTGCGGCGATGTACATGGCCCCGGTCGGCATCGTCAACGCGGGCAACCCGGCGGGCGCGTACGCGGAGGCCCTGGACATCGCCGGGGCGCACCAGTCCTCGTACGGGCGGGAGGCGGCGGGGGTCTTCGCGGCGGCGGTGGCGGCCGCGTGCCTGCCGGGGGCGACGGCCGCCTCCGTGGTGGACACCGCCCTCGCCCTGGCCAAGGACGGCACGCGCGCCGCCATCGCCGCCGTCGCGGAAACCGCCTCACGCCACCGCGAGGTCGAGTCGGCGCTGGCCCCGCTCCGGGCCGCGGTCGCCCCGTACGACACGGTGGGCCCGGACTACCGCTCGCCCTCCCTCGGTGCGCGGCGCCCCTCGCGCCTCCACTCCATCGAGGAGCTCCCGATCGCGCTCGGGATGCTGCTGATCGCGGACGGGGCGTACGAGACCTCCGTGCTCGGAGCCGTCAACTACGGCCGGGACTGCGACTCCATCGCCACCATGGCGGGGGCCGTCGCCGGGGCCCTGGGCGGCGAGTCCGTGATCCCGGAGGCCTGGTCGAAGCAGGTCGCCGAGGCCAGCCGCCTCGACCTGCACGCCCCCGCCGGGGCGCTGGCCGCGGTGGCCCGCGAGGTCTTCGCCCTGGACCGCACCCGCCGCCGCGCCCACGAGTCGGCCTTCACCGCGATCTGCACACCCCGATGACCGCGCCCCGCCTACGGCTCACCTGGGCGCAGCCCGAGGACCTCGTCGGCCACGAGCTGCGGCAGGCGGTCGAGGACGGGCGGAACCCGGAGGGTGTGCGGCGGGTCTGGCTGGCCGCGGGCGGGCACCCGGCCCCCGCCCGCGCCGGGGCGTCCCCCGGCCCGTCGGATCCGGCCCTGCGGGCCCTGGCCCACCGCCTGCTCGACGAACTCGCCGCCCTTCCCTCCCCGCTGGCCGCCGCCGAACCGCAGTCCTGGGAAGCCGTCCGTGCCACCTGGCCCGCCGCCGACGGCCCGGACCCCCGCCCGGCGGGCGCGCCCCGCCCGGACTCCCCGGCCCCAGGGCCCGGCCCCCGCCCGGACCCCGCGCTGCGCCGCAGGCTGGAGGCCGCGTGGGTGGGGCGGGCCGTCGGGTGCCTGCTCGGGAAGCCCGTGGAGAAGCTGCCGCTCGACGGGATCCGGGCGCTGGCCCGGGCCGCCGGGAACTGGCCGCTGAACGACTGGTTCAGCGCCCGCGGCGTCCCGCCGCAGCTGCTGGCCGCGTACCCCTGGAACCGCCGCTCGGCCCCCACCTCCCTGGCCGAGAACATCGACGGCATGCCCGAGGACGACGACCTCAACTACCCCCTCCTCGGCCTGCTCCTGCTCCAGCGGCACGGCAAGGCCTTCACCACCGCCGACGTGGCCCGGCTCTGGCTCGACGAGCTGCCCGCCGGCCGGACCTTCACCGCCGAGCGCGTCGCCTACCGCAACCTCCTCCTCGGGCTGGAGCCGCCCGCCACCGCCACCCACCACAACCCGTTCCGCGAATGGATCGGCGCCCTCATCCGCGCCGACGTCCACGGCTGGACCAACCCCGGCGACCCGGCCGCCGCCGCGGCCCAGGCCTACCGCGACGCCGCCCTGACGCACACCGGCAACGGCGTCTACGCCGCCCTGTTCATCGCCGCCGCCACGGCCACCGCCGCCACCGGCCGCGCCGGCGTCCACACCGCGCTGCGCTCCGGGCTGGCCGTCGTACCGCCCCGCTCGCGCCTCGCCGAGGCCGTCCGCTCCGGGATCCGGGCTGCCCGCGAGGAGCCCGACTTCGACCGTGTCGCCGACCGCCTGCACGCCCGCTACGGTCACTACCACTGGGTGCACGCCGTCCCCAACACGGCCCTGATCGCCGCCGCCCTCACCCACGCCGACGGCGACTTCACCCACTCCATCTGCCGGGCCGTGTCCGGGGGTTGGGACACCGACTCCAACGGCGCCACCGTCGGCGCCCTCTGCGCGCTGATCACCGGGGAGGTCCCGCACCGCTGGGCGGCGCCCCTGAAGAACCGCCTCGCCACCACGGTCCCCGGCTTCGACGGCATCGGCTTCGACACCCTCGCCCACCTCACCCACCGGCTCACCGCACAGGAGGCAGCACGCTCATGACGGCCATCGCCGTGCTCGGCAGTACGAACATGGACCTCGTCGCCTACGTCCCCAAGGCCCCCCGCCTCGGGGAGACCGTCACCGGCCGCGCCTTCCGCACCGTCCCCGGCGGCAAGGGCGCCAACCAGGCCGTCGCCGCGGCCCGCTGCGGCGCGCAGGTGGTGATGATCGGCGCGGTCGGGGCCGACGCGTTCGGCGTGCGGCTGCGCTCCGCGCTCACCGCCGACGGGGTCGACACGGCGGCCCTGCGCACCGTCGAGGGCGCCAGCGGCACCGCCCACATCACGGTGGACGACGAGGGCGGCAACAGCATCATCGTGATCCCCGGCGCCAACGCCCGCGTCACCGGCCTGGAGGCGGGCGACGAGACCCGGATCGCCGCCGCCGACGCCCTGCTCCTCCAGCTCGAACTGCCCCTTGAGGCCGTCCTCGCCGGCGCCCTCGCCGCCCGCGCGCACCGCGTCCGTACGGTGCTCACCCCGGCCCCCGCGCAGCCGCTGCCCGCCGGGCTCCTCGCCGCCACCGACCTGCTGGTCCCCAACGAGCACGAGGCCGCCGCCCTCACCGGGCTCACCGACCCCGCGCAGTGCGCGGCGGCCCTGCTGGACGCCGTACCCGAGGTGGTGGTCACCCTCGGTGCCGCCGGGGTCCTGTACGCCGCCCGCGGCCGGGAGCCGCTGACCGTGCCGGCTCCGCGGGTCCGGGCCGTGGACACCACCGCCGCCGGGGACACCTTCGTCGGCGCCCTCTCCGTGGCCCTGGGCGAGGGCCGTCCGATGCCCGAGGCGCTGCGCTGGGCCTCGGCGGCGGCCGCGCTCTCCGTCCAGCGGCCCGGCGCCCAGGACTCGATGCCGACCCGCGCGGAGACCGATGCGTTCGCCGCGGACCGGCCCGGAGCCGCGTCGTGACCCCCCGTGCCGGCGCAGCGGACCCCGCCGGACCACTGGCCGGACTCCGCGTCCTGGACCTCGCCACCCTCTTCGCCGGACCGCTGGCCGCCACCCTGCTCGGCGACTTCGGCGCCGAGGTGGTCAAGGTCGAACACCCCGGCCGCCCCGACCCCTCCCGCGGCCACGGCCCCGCCAAGGACGGCATCGGGCTGTGGTGGAAGCTGCTCGGCCGGAACAAGCGGACGATCACCCTCGACCTGTCCACGCCCGGCGGCCGGGACACCCTGCTGCGCCTCGCCGCCACCGCCGACGTGGTCATCGAGAACTTCCGCCCCGGCACCCTGGAGAAATGGGGCCTGGGCTGGCCCGAGCTGTCCGCCGCCAACCCGCGCCTGGTGCTGACCCGCGTCACGGCGTTCGGACAGCAGGGCCCGTACGCCCACCGCCCCGGCTTCGGCACCCTCGCCGAGGCGATGAGCGGCTTCGCCGCGATCACCGGGGAGCCGGACGGGCCGCCGACCCTGCCGCCGTTCGGGCTCGCGGACTCCATCGCCGCGCTGACCACCGCGTACGCGGTGATGACCGCCCTCGCGGGACGCGACCGCACGGGCCGCGGCCAGGTCGTGGACCTGGCCATCATCGAGCCGATCCTCACGGTGCTCGGCCCGCACCCGCTCTGGTACGACCAGCTCGGCTACGTCCAGCCGCGCACCGGCAACCGCTCCACGAACAACGCGCCCCGCAACACCTACCGCAGTGCGGACGGCCGCTGGCTGGCGGTCTCCACCTCGGCCCAGTCCGTCGCCGAGCGGGTACTGCGCCTGGTGGGGCGGCCGGAGCTGATCGCCGAGCCCTGGTTCGCCACCGGTTCCGGGCGGGCGGCACACGGGCACGTCCTGGACGAGGCGGTCGGCGGCTGGATCGCCCGCCACAAGGCCGAGGAGGTCGTCGCCGCCTTCGAGGAGGCCCAGGCGGCCGTCGCCCAGGTCTACGACGTCCGGGACGTGATGGCGGACCCGCAGTTCGCGGCCCTGGACACGGTCACCGAGATCGAGGACCCGGAGCTCGGACCGATCCGGATGCAGAACATCCTCTTCCGTCTCTCCGAGACCCCCGGCGGGATCCGCTGGGCCGGCCGCCCGCACGGCGCGGACACCGACGAGGTCCTGGCCGAGCTGGGCCTGACGGCGGCCGAGATCGGCGCGCTGCGGAGCGAGGGGGCGCTGTGATCCTGACCTGGCTGTACGCGCCGGGCGACCGCCCGGCGGTGGTGGCCAAGGCCCTCGGCTGCGGGGCGGACGCCGTGATCGTGGACCTGGAGGACGCGGTACCGGCCTCGCGCAAGGAGTACGCCCGCGCCGCCACCGCCGAGCTGCTCGCCGAGCGGCCCCCGGTCCCCGTCCACGTCCGCGTCAACGCTCTCGGCTCTCCCTGGGGCGGCGCCGACCTCGCCGCCCTCGGCGGACTGCGCGGCCTGGCCGGGCTCCGGCTGCCCAAGATCAGCGCTCCGGAGCAGGTCGTGGCCGCCGCGGACCGCACCGGCGGGGTGGGGCTGCACGCCCTGCTCGAGTCCGCGCTGGGCGTGGAGCGCGCGTACGAGATCGCCCGCGCGCACCCCGCGCTGCGCGGGCTCTCCCTCGGGGAGGCCGATCTGCGGGCCGACCTGGCCGTCAGCGCGGAGCCGGGCCTGGACTGGTGCCGCTGCCGGGTGGTGGTGGCGGCCCGCGCGGCCGGGCTGGCGCCCCCGGTCCAGTCGGTGTTCCCGGACATCCGGGACCTGGAGGCGCTGGCCGTCTCCTGCGCGCGCGGCCGCGGGCTCGGCTTCCTGGGCAGGGCCGCGATCCATCCCCGCCAGCTGCCGGTGATCGAGCGGGCGTACCTGCCCGCGCCGGAGGAGGTGCACGCGGCGGAGGAGGTCCTGAGCGCGGCCCGTGCCACGCCGGGGGCGCTCGCGCTGCCGGACGGGCGCTTCGTGGACCCGGCGGTGGTGGCCGCCGCCCACCGCACCCTTGCGCTCGCCGCGCGGATGGCGGGGCGCTGACCGGGGCCCTGCGGAGGCTCCGCGGAGGGGGCCGGTGCAGCGCCGTTGCCGGGGCTCCGCCCCAGACCCCGCGCCTCAAACGCCGGCGGGGCTGGAGGGGGCCACTCGGCGCCGGATGGTGCCTGTGCCGGCTGGATGGTGTCCGGAACGCCTGGATGCCGAAGGGGGTGCCGCATCGTGCGCGGCACCCCCTGTGTGACCCGTTGGGTCAGAGCTTCTTGGCCTCCGGGGCCTCGCCCTGCTCGGCGGGCGCGTCCTTCGTCAGGACGGCCGCCTTCGCGCCGGCGGCGTCCGAGGGCGTGCCCTCGGGGTCGGCGTCCGCGTCGGCCGGGGCCGGGGTGTCGCCGTCCGTGTCCTTGGAGCGGTCCGGTTCGACCACCTTCTCGCGGCCCGGCCGCAGCTTCGCCGACAGGACGAAGTAGACGACGGCCAGGACGAAGACCACGATCGAGGTCCACACGTTGAGCCGCAGGCCCAGGATGTGGTGTGCCTCGTCGACCCGCATGTACTCGATCCAGCTGCGGCCTACGCAGTACGCGGCCACGTACAGGGCGAAGGCCCGGCCGTGCCCGAGCGTGAAGCGGCGGTCGGCCCAGACGACCAGGACGGCGACGCCGATGCACCACAGCGACTCGTACAGGAAGGTCGGGTGGTAGGTGCCGGCGTCCCGGTTGGGGCCCGCGCTGATCTCCACCGCCCACGGCAGGTCGGTGGCCCTGCCGTACAGCTCCTGGTTGAACCAGTTGCCCCAGCGGCCGCAGGCCTGGGCCAGCGCGATGCCCGGTGCGAGGGCGTCCGCCCAGGCCGGGAGCGGGATGCCGCGCAGCCGGCAGCCGATCCAGGCGCCCACCGCGCCGAGCGCGATCGCGCCCCAGATGCCGAGGCCGCCCTCCCAGATCTTGAAGGCGTCGACCCAGTTGCGGCCCTCGCCGAAGTAGAGCTGGTAGTCGGTGATCACGTGGTAGAGGCGACCGCCGACCAGGCCGAAGGGCACCGCCCACACGGCGATGTCCGCGACCGTGCCCGGCTTTCCGCCGCGCGCGACCCACCGCTTGTTGCCGAGCCAGACAGCGACGAAGACGCCGATGATGATGCAGAACGCGTAGCCGCGGAGCGGGATCGGTCCGAGATGGATCACGCCGGTCGACGGACTGGGGATGTAAGCAATGTCCATGGCAGACATGACGCTACCCTGCCGGGCGGTGCACACCGCAACCCGCCCGGCAAGCCGATACCGAATCAACACACGGCCCGGGCGTTTCTCAGCGCTCGGCGGCCCCGGCCGAGGTGCCCTTCGACGGGGTGCCCGAGGGGGTCTTCGAGCCCGCCTTCGATGCGCCCTTCGACGCGCCGGCGGACGGTGACGCCGAGGCCGAGCCCGACGCCGAGACCGAGGCCGACGGAGAGGCCTCCCCCGCCCCCTTGGCCGTGCCGCCGCCGGAGGCGCCCTTGGCCGCCGCCTCCACCTGCGCCTTCAGCTTCTGCGGGGTCAGCGGATTGGCCTGGTCGGAGAAGATGTCCTTGCCGTCCAGCAGCACGGTCGGCGTGCCCCGGAACTTTCCTTCGCGGAACGCCTCGTGGGATTTGGCCACCCAGCTGTTGTGCGTGCCGTCCTCGACGCACGAGCGGAAGGCGGGGGTGTCCAGCCCCTCCACCTTGGCGGCCAGCTCCAGCAGCTTCGCGTTCTTGCCGTAGGCGTCGTCGACCTCCTCCGGCTGGCTCTGGAAGAGGAGGTCGTGGTACGCCGTGAACTTCCCGGCGTCCTGGGCGCAGGCCGCCGCGTTGGCGCTCTTCAGCGAGCCGCTGCCGCCCATGTTCCCGTCGATGAGCGTGACCAGGTGGTAGTCGACCTTGAGCAGCCCCTTGGCCTCGAGCTCGTGGATCGTCTCCCGGTAGTTGTCCTCGAAGCCCTTGCAGGCGGGGCAGCGGAAGTCCTCCCAGACGGTCAGGGTGGACTTGGCCTCGTCCTTGCCCGTCCGGATGGCCAGCGCGTCCTTGCCGGTGGCCCCGGAGGGGGCGACCACCGGACCCGCCTTGTCGGCGCCGCCGTCCTTTCCGGTGTTGGCCGCGATCAGGCCGACGACCGCGGCCAGGCCGAGTACGCCGACCACCGCCGCCGACACGATGAGCGTCCGCCGACGCTTGTCCCGGGCCTTCTGCCGCTCGCGCTCCACCTGCAGTCGCTCGCGGGCCGATCGTTTCGTCGCATCGCGGTTCGCACCGTCGTTCTTCTCGCTCACGTTCGGCCAAACGAAGCGGGGAGGCACTCGCGTGCCTCCCCGCTCCCACTTCCACCCGATCGGGCTACAGAACCCGTTCAGGTGTCCGCGCCTTTGCATCGAACGCGCCCGTCAGCTCCTGCGCACGCCTTCGGCGAGCTCGCCCGCCAGCGACCGTACGGCGGCCAGCCCGGCCGGCAGGTCCGGCGCGTCCAGCAGCAGCTTGACGAAGGCCGAGCCGACGATCACGCCGTCCGCGAATCCGGCCACTTCCTTGGCCTGCTCGGCGTTGGAGACGCCCAGGCCCACGCAGACCGGCAGATCGGTGGTCCGGCGGGTCCGTCCGACCAGCTCCTTCGCCTCGGCGCCGACCGAGGCGCGGGTGCCGGTGACCCCCATCAGCGAGGCCGCGTAGACGAATCCGGAACCGGCCGCCGTGATGGTGGCCAGCCGCTCGTCCTTGCTGCTGGGAGCCACGACGAAGACGGTCGCCAGACCGTGCTTGTCCGCGTGCTCGCGCCACAGCGCGGACTCCTGGACCGGCAGGTCGGGCAGGATGCAGCCGGCTCCGCCCGCCGCCGCCAGCTCGGCGGTGAACCGCTCGACGCCGTAGCGGTCGATGGGGTTCCAGTACGTCATCACCAGGACCGGGGCCCCCGTGGCCTCGTGCGCCTCGCGGACCGTCCGGATCACGTCGGCGATCTTGACTCCGCCGCGCAGGGCGATGTCGTCGGCGGTCTGGATGATCGCGCCGTCCAGGACCGGGTCGCTGTGCGGCAGCCCGACCTCGACCACGTCCGCGCCGCCCGCGATGACGGCCTTGACCGCCTCGATGGCTCCGTCGACGGTCGGGAAGCCCGCCGGGAGGTAGGCGACGAGGGCCGCGCGGTCCTCGGACTTCGCCTTCGCGAGCGTGTCGCTCAGCAGCTGGATGGTGCCCGTGCTCACTTCGACTCCCCCTCGGTGGCGTCGTTCTCGGTCGCGCTCGGCTGCTCCGCGTACAGCCCGAAGTAGCGGGCGGCCGTGTCCATGTCCTTGTCACCGCGGCCGGACAGGTTCACGACCAGCAGGCCGTCCTCGCCCAGCTCCTTGCCCAGGTCGAGGGCGCCGGCGAGGGCGTGCGCCGACTCGATCGCCGGGATGATCCCCTCGGTGCGGGAGAGCAGCCGCAGGGCCTGCATCGCGGCGTCGTCGGTGACCGCGCGGTACTCGCCGCGGCCCGTGTCCTTCAGGTACGAGTGCTCCGGGCCGATGCCCGGGTAGTCCAGACCGGCCGAGATGGAGTACGGCTCGGTGATCTGCCCTTCCTCGTCCTGGAGGACGTAGGAGCGGGAGCCGTGCAGGATCCCGGGCTCGCCCGCGGTCAGCGTGGCCGCGTGCTCGCCGGTCTCGACGCCGTGCCCGGCGGGCTCGAAGCCGACCAGGCGGACCTCGGCGTCGGGGATGAAGGCGTGGAAGAGGCCGATGGCGTTCGAGCCGCCGCCGACGCAGGCCGCGACGGCGTCGGGCAGCCGGCCGGCGCGCTCGATGATCTGGCGGCGGGCCTCGACGCCGATGACCCGGTGGAAGTCGCGGACCATGGCCGGGAAGGGGTGCGGGCCGGCGACCGTACCGAAGAGGTAGTGGGTCCGGTCCACATTGGCGACCCAGTCGCGGAACGCCTCGTTGATGGCGTCCTTCAGAGTCCGGGAGCCGGACTTGACGGCGATGACCTCGGCGCCGAGCATCCGCATCCGGGCCACGTTCAGGGCCTGGCGCTGGGTGTCGATCTCGCCCATGTAGACGGTGCACTCGAGGCCGAAGAGCGCACAGGCGGTGGCCGTGGCCACCCCGTGCTGGCCGGCGCCGGTCTCGGCGATGACGCGGGTCTTGCCCATGCGCTTGGTGAGCAGTGCCTGGCCCAGCACGTTGTTGATCTTGTGGGAGCCGGTGTGGTTCAGGTCCTCGCGCTTGAGGAAGATCCGCGCGCCGCCGGCGTGCTCGGCGAACCGGGGCACCTCGGTGAGGGCACTGGGGCGGCCGGTGTAGTTGACCATCAGGTCGTTGAGCTCGGCCGCGAAGGCCGGGTCGGCCTTGGCCTTCTCGTACTCGACCGCGACCTCGTCCACGGCGGCGACGAGCGCCTCCGGGATGAACTTGCCGCCGAAGTCACCGAAGTAACCCTCGGCGTTGGGAACGTGACCCTCCGGGTCGGGGATGAAGAATTGGCTGGACATGCCAGTGCTCCTACGGGAACGGGATGCGACGAGTGGTTTTCACCGTATGGCGCCGCCCGCCCGCGACACGCGCAGCCGCATACCCGCACGGGGGTTGGCTCTGCGCTGTCTTGGGGAGGGAGAACCCGCCGCCCCGAGCCGTCGGGCCCGGGCGGCAGGCCGTACGGGACCACCGCGGCGCGGTACGGTACGTCTCGTACCGCCCGGCCTCGGGTCCTCGTTACGGCGCGTCTCCGGGGCGCCATCGCATGCCGTTGACCTGACCGGGCTCGGAGCCGATCACGTACCGGACCCGCCGGCCGTGCACGCGCCGGGCCGGAGCGCGGCAGCCGCGGGGGCGGCAGCCGCGCGCCAGGGGCGCGTGCGCCGTCTGCACGCCGACGGGGCCGCGACGGCCGGGCCGGGTGCCGACGGAGGGACGGGGGCGGGCCATGGAGCGGTCAGCTCCGCCCGTGGCGCAGGGCGGGGTGGGCGCCGGCGGCGACGAGGTCGGCCACGGCCGCCTTCGGGTCGCGGCCGGTCACCAGGGACTCCCCGACGAGGACGGCGTCGGCGCCCTCGTTGGCGTAGGCGATGAGGTCGTGCGGACCACGGATGCCGGATTCGGCGATCTTGACGATGTGGGCCGGGATCTCGGGGGCGACGCGCTCGAAGGTGGAGCGGTCGACCTTGAGGTCCTTGAGGTTGCGGGCGTTGACGCCGATGATCTTGGCGCCGGCGGCGACCGCGCGCTCCACTTCCTCCTCGTCGTGGACCTCGACGAGCGGGGTCAGGCCGATGGACTCGGCCCGCTCGATGAGGGAGACGAGGGCCTCTTGCTCCAGCGCCGCGACGATCAGCAGCACGAGGTCGGCGCCGTAGGCGCGGGCCTCCCACAGCTGGTACGCCGTGACGATGAAGTCCTTGCGCAGGATGGGGATGTCCACGCGGGCGCGGACGGCCTCCAGGTCGGCCAGCGAGCCGCCGAAGCGGCGCTGTTCGGTGAGGACGGAGATGACCGCCGCACCGCCCGCCTCGTAATCGGCTGCGAGCCCGGCCGGATCGGCGATCGCGGCCAGCGCGCCCTTGGAGGGGCTGGAGCGCTTGACCTCGCAGATCACCTTGACGCTGTCACCGCGCAGTGCGGCGACGCCGTCCTTGGCCTGGGGCGCCTTGGCGGCACGCTCCTTGAGCTCGTCGAGGCTCACGCGGGCCTGCCGTTCGGCAAGGTCTTCGCGGACCCCTTCGATGATCTCGTCGAGCACACTCACGCGAGCGGCCCCCTTCCGGGTCGATGACGGTCGGCCGCCTTGCAGACACGTACAACTGCAAGGTCAGCAATCAAATGGTATCCGCAGGAGGCCTTGCCCTCCGCACGCGGTTGACGCCGTCCCAGTAACTGGACATTCGGAATCGGGGCTTCATCCGGGCCCCGTACGGGCCTCAGGGGGCCAGCGCGGAGCCGAAAGAAAGATTTCGGACGACGGCGAACACCACGGCCGCCCCGCCGATCGCCCACCAGTACGGCGGGCGCAGGGCCAGGCGGGGCACGGGGCCGCCGCGAACGGCGCGTACCAGCCACAGGAGCATGAATGCCGCGAAGACGAAATAGCCCGTGACGGCCAGGGCATTCGCCCCGAATGCCGTGATCAGATCGCCGTGGACGAACGCGTGCGCGCTGCGCAGGCCACCGCAGCCGGGGCACAGGATGCCGGTCAGCCGCAGCAGCGGACAGACCGGGTAGTGACCCGGTTCGTTCGGATCCACGGTGCCTACGTAAGCAAACGCCGCGGCCGCCGCGGCCAGGGTGAGCGCCGGTGCGCGCAGCCGCCGGGCCCGGGTCGCCGGCACGGCGGGCGCGGTGTGCGGCGGCACGGCGGGCGCGGTGTGCGGCGGCGCGGTGTGCGGCCGGGCAGTCTGCGGCGGCGGGGTGTCGGGGCTGCGAAAGGCGTCGGGGGCGTCCACCCGCTGATTCTCACCCGGTCATGACAAAAGGCGCAGCCCGACGGGCCGCGCCTTTCGGATCCTCCGTGGACCGCGCTCAGACCTTGGCGGGGACCTTGGAGGCTGCGATGGCCTCGGCGAGGTCCTTGTGCGAGGCCTTCGGCGCGCCCATGCCCGCCGCCTTCATCGCCATGCCGACGACACCGCCGAGCGCGACCACGACCATGCCGGCCCAGAAGCCGATCGGGTTCGCGAGCACCATGAAGGCGCCGGAGATGCAGAAGCCGATGAAGGCGATGGTGACACCGGTCCAGGCGGCCGGGGTGTGTCCGTGGTCTGTGCCCGCCATGAGTTGCTCCTCGTTGCTCTGTCGCGGTGCTCTGTCGAGCGCGCGGTGTGTCGCGGTGCGTGTCGAACGCTCGGTGCCCATTGTCCCGCACCGGGCCGGGCCGCCGTCACACGGGGGGTGCGTCAGCCGGTGGGGTCCTCACCGCGGTCCAGAGCCTTCCACAGATCCTCGGGCCGGTCCGGATCCACCACGGCCGCCTGGTGCGTCCGCGGGCCGGCGCCCCGCTCGTAGCGGCCGCCCATGGCGGGCCAGCCGCGGCCGAAGCGCAGGGCCAGCAGCCCGGCGGCCAGGATCAGGGCCGCACCGGCGGCCGTGACGTACGGCCACGCCGTCTGGGTCAGCCCCGCCACCTGGGCGGCGGTGTCCGCGGTCGTACGGGCGGCCTCCGCGTCCAGGGCCCGGCGGCCGTCGGCGGCGAGGACCGCGGACAGCGCGGCGCCCAGGCCGCTGAGGGCCAGCAGTCCCGACACCAGCAGCCGGCCCTTGCCGCGTACGGCGAAGACGGCGACCAGCGCCGCGAGGCCGACGATGGCGAGAGCCGCCGGGAGGCCGGTGACGGCCTGCCCGTCGGCGGTCACCGCGAGCGAATCGCCGCCGATGGCCGTGGTGCCCCGGGCCCAGACCCGGCCGGAGGCGAGCAGGACGACGGTGGAGCCGAGGGTGCCGAGCAGCAGGGCGACGGCCACGCTGCGGCGGCTGCTCCTGCTCTCGGGGGCCTCGGTATCGGTTCGGGGCGGGGGTACGGCACTCACGTACCCCACTATCCCCTACGCCCTCAGGAGCCGTGGAGGCGGTTCGCCGCTCCCACCGCGCGCAGCACGGCGGCCGCCTTGTTGCGGCACTCGTTGTCCTCCAGTTCGGGCACCGAGTCGGCCACCACCCCGGCGCCCGCCTGCACGTACGCCGTGCCGTCGCGCAGCAGCGCGGTGCGGATGGCGATGGCCGTGTCGGAGTCGCCCGCGAAGTCCAGGTAGCCCACGCAGCCTCCGTACAGGCCGCGGCGGGAGGGCTCCAGCTCCTCGATGATCTGCATGGCGCGGGGCTTGGGCGCGCCGGAGAGGGTGCCCGCCGGGAAGCAGGCGGTCAGCACGTCGAAGGCGGTCCGGCCCTCGGCGACCCGCCCGGTGACGGTGGAGACGATGTGCATCACGTGGGAGTAGCGCTCGATCGACATGAAATCGACGACCTCCACCGATCCCGGCTCGCAGACCCGGCCCAGGTCGTTGCGGCCCAGGTCGACCAGCATGAGGTGCTCGGCGCGCTCCTTGGGGTCGGCGAGCAGCTCCTCGGCGAGGTCGTGGTCCTCCTGCGGGGTGGCGCCGCGGTGCCGGGTGCCGGCGATGGGGTGGACCATGGCCCGCCCGTCCTCGACCTTGACCAGCGCCTCGGGGCTGGACCCGACCACGTCGAAGCCGTTCTCGAAGCGGAAGAGGTACATGTACGGGGAGGGGTTGGTGGCCCGCAGCACGCGGTAGACGTCCAGCGCGGAGGCCTCGCAGGGGGTTTCGAACCGCTGCGAGGGCACCACCTGGAAGGCCTCGCCCGCCCGGATGCGCTCCTTGATGTCCTCGACGGCGGCCTGGTACTTCTCGCCGCCCCACAGCGCGGAGAACTGCGGCAGCTCGGAGGCGGGCAGCGGGGTCGGGGTGTACGGGGCGGGCCGCGCGAGGTCCGCCTCCATGGCGTCGAGGCGGGCCACGGCGTCGGCGTACGCCTCGTCCACGCCGGTGTCGAGGTCGTTGTGGTTGATCGCGTTGGCGATGAGCAGGACGGTGCCGTCCCAGTGGTCCATGACCGCCAGGTCGGAGGTGAGCAGCATGGTCAGCTCGGGCAGTTCGAGGTCGTCGGCCGTGTGCTCGCCGATGCGCTCCAGGAGGCGGACGATGTCGTAGCCGAGGTAGCCGACCATGCCTCCGGTGAAGGGCGGCATTCCGCCCGCGAGGTCGCGGGGCGTGTGCAGGGTCTCGACGGTGACGCGCAGCGCGTCCAGGGGGTCGCCGCCGGTGGGTACGCCGACGGGCGGCGTGCCGATCCAGTGCGCCTGGCCGTCGCGCACGGTCAGGGTGGCGTCGCTGCGTACGCCGACGAAGGAGTACCGGGACCAGGAGCGGCCGTTCTCGGCGGACTCCAGCAGGAACGTGCCGGGGCGTTCGGCGGCCAGCTTGCGGTAGAGCCCGACGGGGGTGTCCCCGTCGGCCAGCAGCTTGCGGCTCACGGGAATGACGCGGCGGTCGGCCGCGAGCTTGCGGAACGTATCGAGATCCATGTGGGGGGCCTGCCTAGTCGGCGTCGCGGAGGAGGACATCGTCGTCGAAGCAGGTGCGGGCTCCGGTGTGGCAGGCGGCTCCGACCTGGTCGACCTTGACGAGCACGGTGTCGGCGTCGCAGTCGAGGGCGACGGACTTCACGTGCTGGAAGTGGCCGGAGGTGTCCCCCTTCACCCAGTACTCCTGGCGGCTGCGGGACCAGTAGGTGCAGCGGCCGGTCGTCAGGGTGCGGTGCAGGGCCTCGTCGTCCATCCACCCGAGCATGAGCACCTCACCGGTGTCGTACTGCTGGGCGATGGCCGGCACCAGGCCGTCGGCGGAGCGCTTGAGGCGTGCGGCGATGGCGGGATCGAGGCTGCCGGGGCGGGGGGGCGTACTCATGGGGCCATTGTGCCGGGCCGCGGTGCCCGGCACGGATCCCCGTCCGCCTGATGAGCGGGCGCGCGCCGCGTTCCAGCCGTAGGCTGGCCCGCATGTCTACCCATGCGAAGCGCGAACGACTGCTCCTGGCCGACCTGTTGGAGGCGGCCGGGCCGGAGGCGCCGACGCTGTGCGACGGCTGGACCTGCCGGGAACTGGCGGCGCACGTGGTGGTCCGGGAGCGCCGCCCGGACGCGGCGGGCGGCCTGCTGCTGAACGTGCTCAAGAACCGCCTGGACGCGGCGATGGCGGAGTACACGGCCAAACCGTACGAGGAGCTCATCCAGCTGATCCGGACCGGCCCGCCGAGGATGTCGGTGTACGCGCTCAAGCAGATCGACGAGGCGGCGAACGCGGTGGAGTTCTTCGTGCACGCGGAGGACGTCCGGCGGGCGCAGCCCGACTGGTCCCCGCGGGAGCTGGACCCGGTCTTCTCGGATTCCCTGTGGTCCCGCCTGGAGAAGCTGGCCCGCCTGACGGGCCGCCGCTCGCCGGTCGGACTGGTCCTGCGCCGCCCGAACGGCCAGACGGCGGTGGCGCACAAGGGCGCGCCGGTGGTGACGGTGACGGGCGAACCGGGCGAGCTGACGCTGTTCTGCTTCGGCCGCCAGGACGCCGCCGCTGTCACCCTGGACGGTGACAAGGAGGCCGTCGCCAAGCTGACGACGGCCAAACTGGGCATCTAGACGAGCGGCTCCGAGGTCGGGGATGATCAGTGGCATGCAGACGGTCCTGCGGGGAGCCTTGGTGACGCTTCGCCCGCCGACGGTGGGCGATATCCCCGCTCTGGCCGCGATCCGGACCACGTCTGAGGTGTACGCGCGCTGGCGAGGCGGCGACGACCTGACGGCCGCGGTGGCCCAGGACCTCGAAGATCCCGGGGTCCGGACCTTCGTGGTCGAGCATGACGGCAGGGTGGTCGGTGCTATCCAGTGGGGCGCCGAGGACGAGCCGGACTACCGGCATGCCAACATCGACATCTACCTCGACCCTGCGGTGCACGGGAGTGGCCTCGGCACTGACGCCGTCCGTGCCCTGGCACGCCATCTGATCGATGATCACGGATACCGCCGGCTGGTGATCGACCCGGCCGCCGACAATACCGCCGCCATCCGGTGCTACCGCAAGGTCGGCTTCCGCCCGGTGGGCATCATGCGGCAGTACGAGCGCGGCCCGGACGGCAGCTGGCACGACGGGCTGCTGATGGACCTGTTGGCGGAGGAGCTGGAGTAAGTCTCACGTCGTCTGCCTGGCGGTAGCCCAGTCGCTGGTCGGCCACCGCTCCGAGGCGCGATGGCTGTAGCGCCGTGGTTGTCGCAGCTCACTTCCACGCGGTGGGACGGCTGTACGAAGTGCCCGTGGCGGGCTCGGTGACGGTCTCGGGCAGCTGGCTGTTGCGCAGGGCCGTCTCGTTGATCGTGAACGCGCCGACCGACCGGAAGTGCGGGCTCGGCCTCGCGTAGCCGGGCGGCAGGGCCAGGTAGATCCTGCGCAGCGGGTCCAGGCGCTGGGCGGCCTCGACCGCGGGCACGAGGTCGGAGTCCGCGGACACGATCAGCGCGATGTCCGAGGCGCGCCGGGCGCTGTCCTCGACGAGGCGGGCGCCGATGGCCACGTCGGTCCGCTTCTCCTCGAACCGGCGGAACCGGCGGGGCGGGGTACAGCCGCACCGGTAGCCCTGACGGCACGAGGCGCAGCGCGGCTTCTGCACGGTGTAGTGCCCGAGCTCGGTCCGCACGTCCCGGGGGCGGTGCGCGGCGAGGGCGTCCAGGTGCGTCTTCTGGTCCGCGAGTGCCGCGGGGTCCTTCACGACCAGGGTGGTGCAGTACTGGACGCGCTCGAGGGTGTCGTCGGGCCGCAGCCGCTCCACCAGCGCCGCGAGGTCCAGCCAGAGGTACCGGTGGCCGAAGGTCGCTCGGATGGAGTAGTCGAGGTTGGGCCCGTCGACGTAGGCGATGACGCTGCTCACAGGTTCTCCCGGCGGGGACGGCCCGCCTGTTACGGTTGGTTCATACGAGTTCGGCGGTCACGCCGACAGGAACGGCCCCGGCGACGGGGCCGTTTTTTCGTGTGCGTCGTGGTGCGCGGGGGCGGCTCAGAGCGCCGGTGATGCCGGCTCACCGCGGACGGCCCGGTAGGCGGGGCTCGCGGGGTCGCTCAGGGCGCCGAAGACGGCGTAGGCGGACTGCTTGGGCCCGTTGATCGTGTACTTGCCCTGCGGGGTCTTGGTCAGGGCCGTGCCCAGCCAGTGGTCGCCCTTGCGCCAGTCCACCTTCTTGAGGCTGTCGAGCAGCTCTTGGAGACGGTCCGCCCGGTCCTCGGCGGAGGCCTCCAGGATCCCGCGGCCCATCGCTCCGACGGCGGCCAGCACGCTGCCCATCGCGGCGACGCACTGCTCGCGGTCGGCGATCTCCTCCGCGAAGGCCTCGGAGTAGGCCGACAGCCAGGCGCGTGCGGCGGATTCGAGGTCGGCCAGGTCGACGTGGTCGACAGGGGCGGGCTTGGTGCCGTACTGGACGCCGGCGATGCCGTGGAGCATGTTGACCACGAACTGCCGCAGGTCCTGGAGTTTGACCACCTTGGGGCTGTTCTTCTTGATCTGGCGGGAGATCCGCTCGACCTTCCCCCGGAAGAAGGGGATCTCCTCCGAGAGGCGCCCCACGACCTCCATCAGCGGGTCGGCCGTGTCCATGCTGAGGGCGATGGCCGAGTTCACCCTGACGCCCAGCACGTTGAGGTCGTAGAAGAACTGGCGGGCCTCCAGCGGAGTCCTGTTGTCGTGCACGACCGCGCTCAGGTAGGTGTCGGCGTGCTGCTTCCGCTCCTCTTCCCTGCCGACGAGGGAGCGCTCCAGGTGGTAGTGGCTGGCCAGCTGGGTCTCCCCGTCGATGGCGATCAGCTTCAGGCCGTGGGGGACGCAGAGGAAGTTCTGCAGGGCGCCCTGGTGCGTGGACTGCACGATGGACAGAGGGTGTTCGGTCCACAGGTGGATGGGGGGCAGCACGGCGGCGCGCTCGCGGGTCACGTAGCGCTGGATGTAGGCGGCGTACTTGGGGATGTTGGTCTTCTTCCCCAGCTCCAGTCCCCGCTGCACCAGCGAGTGCAGCTCGATGTCCTCGTCCGTGACGTCGGTGGGCCGCTGTTTGGCGTTTCCCGACTGGAGCACGACCGGGTCGTGGGTGATCACCTTCAGGTGCTTGAAGGGGACCTGGATGTGCGTGGTCCACTCGTCGACCGGCAGGCAGCGGATGAACATCCCTGCGGAGAGGTCGATCTCATCGGTGTTCGGCTTGGCCATGGTCCCCACCCGTCTCCTCGGCACCATTGCCGATGTGAGCCAGGGTAGGGGTCAACTCCAGTTCGCCGCAGGGCTTTCTCGAGAAAGAGCTTCCGCCATCTTGAGAAAGCCCCGCGGGGGAACCGAGGCGGGCTCAGCGGACCGGGTGGCCCGCCTCCCGGAGCGCTGCCTTGACCTCGGAGATGCGCAGGTCGCCGAAGTGGAACACCGAGGCCGCGAGCACCGCGTCGGCGCCCGCCTCGATCGCCGGCGGGAAGTGCTCGAGCTTGCCGGCACCGCCCGAGGCGATCACCGGGACCGTGACGTGCCGGCGCACGGCAGTGATCATCTCGGTGTCGTAGCCGTCCTTGGTGCCGTCGGCGTCCATCGAGTTCAGCAGGATTTCCCCGGCGCCGAGTTCGGCCGCCCGGTGGGCCCACTCGACGGCGTCGAGGCCGGTGCCGCGGCGGCCTCCGTGGGTGGTGACCTCGAAGGAGCCCGAGGCGGTGCGGCGGGCGTCCACCGACAGGACCAGTACCTGCCGGCCGAAGCGCTCCGCGATCTCCTGGATGAGTTCGGGGCGGGCGATGGCGGCGGTGTTCACGCCCACCTTGTCCGCACCGGCCCGCAGCAGCTTGTCCACGTCGTCCGCCGTGCGGACGCCGCCGCCCACGGTCAGCGGGATGAAGACCTGCTCGGCGGTCCGCCGCACCACGTCGTACGTGGTCTCGCGGTTGCCGGAGGACGCCGTGATGTCGAGGAAGGTCAGCTCGTCGGCGCCCTCGGCGTCGTACAGCTTGGCCATCTCCACCGGGTCGCCGGCGTCGCGCAGGTTCTGGAAGTTGACGCCCTTGACGACGCGGCCGTTGTCCACGTCCAGGCAGGGGATCACCCGTACGGCGAGGGTCATGCCGCGTCTCCCTTGTACGCCTCGACCTCCACCTCGACGACCATGCCGGGGTCGACGAAGCCGGAGACGATGATCATGGATGCGGCCGGGCGGACCGCGTCGAACAGCTCCTTGTGGGCGCGGCCCACCTCGTCCACGTCCCGGGCGTGGGTGAGGTACATGCGGGTCCGCACCACGTGCTCGGGGCCGAGACCGGCCTGCGCCAGGGCCTTGAAGGCCACGCCGAAGGCCGTCACCGCCTGCTCGTACGGGCCTCCGCCGTCGGCCGCTGTGCAGCCGGAGACGAGGACGAGGCCGTTGGGGAGCCGGACGGCGCGCGAGTAGCCGATGACGTCCTCGTAGGGGCCGCCGGAGGAGATGCGGCGCACTTCGGAAGGGCTGCTCATGCGTTGACCACCTTCAGGGCTTCTTCCAGGGTGAAGGCCTTGGCGTACAGGGCCTTGCCGACGATCGCGCCCTCGACGCCCAGCGGGACGAGCTCGGACAGGGCCCGCAGGTCGTCCAGGCTGGAGATGCCGCCGGAGGCCACGACGGGCCGGTCGGTGGCGGCGCAGACGTTGCGGAGCAGTTCCAGGTTGGGGCCGGTCAGCGTGCCGTCCTTGCCGATGTCGGTGACGACGTAGCGGGCGCAGCCCTCGGAGTCGAGGCGGGCGAGGGTCTCGTACAGGTCGCCGCCCTCGCTGGTCCAGCCGCGTCCCTTGAGGGTGGTGCCGCGGACGTCGAGGCCGATCGCGATCTTGTCGCCGTGGTCGGCGATGGCCTTGGCGGCCCACTCGGGGGTCTCCAGGGCGGCGGTGCCGAGGTTGACGCGGGTGCAGCCGGTGGCGAGGGCCGCGGCGAGCGAGGCGTCGTCGCGGATGCCCCCGGACAGCTCGACCTTGATGTCCATGGCGCGGGTGATCTCGGCGACCAGGGCGCGGTTGTCACCGGTGCCGAAGGCGGCGTCGAGGTCGACGAGGTGCAGCCATTCGGCGCCGGAGCGCTGCCAGGCCAGGGCCGCCTCGAGCGGGGAGCCGTAGGAGGTCTCGCTGCCGGACACCCCGTGCACGAGGCGGACGGCCTGGCCGTCGCGGACGTCGACCGCGGGGAGGAGTTCCAGCTTCGCTGCGGGCTCGGTCATCACAGGGTCTCGATCCAGTTGGTGAGGAGCTGGGCTCCGGCGTCGCCGGACTTCTCGGGGTGGAACTGGGTCGCCCACAGGGCCCCGTTCTCCACCGCCGCGACGAAGGGCTCGCCGTGGGTGGCCCAGGTGACGCGGGGGGCGCGGATCGCCGGGTTGGTGATCTCCAGGCTCCACTCGCGCGCCGCGTAGGAGTGCACGAAGTAGAACCGGGCGTCGGCGTCCAGTCCGGCGAAGGCCTGGCTGTCGGCCGGGGCCTCGACGGTGTTCCAGCCCATGTGGGGGACGATCGGGGCCTTGAGCGGGCCGACCGTGCCGGGCCACTCGTCGAGACCTGAAGTCTCCACGCCGTGCTCGATGCCGCGCTCGAAGAGGATCTGCATGCCGACGCAGATGCCCATGACCGGGCGGCCGCCGGACAGCCGGCGTCCGATGATCCAGTCGCCGCGGGCGTCCTTGAGGCCCTGCATGCAGGCGGAGAAGGCGCCGACACCGGGGACGAGGAGCCCGTCGGCGTCCATGGCCTTGTCGTAGTCGCGGGTGATCTCGACGTCGGCGCCGACGCGGGCCAGGGCGCGCTCGGCGGACCGGACGTTTCCGAAGCCGTAGTCGAAGACCACGACCGTCTTGCGTGCTGCGCTCATTCCCAGATTCCTTGGATTCGCAGGACTCCGGCGGCGAGGCACATCGCGGAGCCGATGGCGAGCAGGATGACGACCGACTTGGGCATCTGCTGCTTCTGGAAGGAGTAGACGCCTCCGGCCAGGAACAGGCCGAGGACGATCAGGATCGTGTTGAGCCCGTTCACGCTAGAGGGCGCCCTTCGTCGAGGGAAGGATGCCGGCCGCGCGCGGGTCGAACTCGGCGGCGTAGCGCAAGGCCCGTGCGAGGGCCTTGAACTGGCACTCCACGATGTGGTGGGCGTTGCGGCCGTACGGGACGTGGATGTGCAGGGCGATCTGGGCCTGCGCGACGAAGGACTCGAAGATGTGCCGGGTCATCGTCGTGTCGTAGGAGCCGATCATCGGCGCCATGTTCTCGGGCTCGGTGTGCACGAGGTAGGGGCGGCCGGACAGGTCCACGGTCACCTGGGCGAGGGACTCGTCGAGCGGCACGGTGCAGTTGCCGAAGCGGTAGATGCCCACCTTGTCGCCGAGGGCCTGCTTGAAGGCGGCGCCGAGCGCGAGGGCGGTGTCCTCGATGGTGTGGTGGGTGTCGATGTGCAGGTCGCCGTCGGTCTTCACGGTGAGGTCGAAGAGGCCGTGGCGGCCGAGCTGGTCGAGCATGTGGTCGAAGAAGCCCACGCCCGTCGACACGTCGACCCGGCCGGTGCCGTCGAGGTTTATCTCGACGACGACGGAGGTCTCCTTCGTGGTCCGTTCGACCCGTCCGATGCGGCTCATGCGTGCTGCTCCTTCTTCAGTGCGCGAACCGCTTCCAGGAACGCGTCGTTCTCGTCCGGGGTGCCGGCGGTGACCCGCAGCCAGCCCGGTACGCCGTTGTCCCTGACCAGGACACCCTGGTCGAGGATCTTCCGCCAGGCGGTGTGGGAGTCCTCGAACCTGCCGAACTGGACGAAGTTCGCGTCGGACTCGGTGACCTCGTAGCCGAGGGCCCGCAGTTCCCCGACCAGGCGGTCGCGCTCGGCCTTGAGCTGCTCGACGTAGCCGAGCAGGGTGTCGGTGTGCTCCAGGGCGGCCAGCGCGGTCGCCTGGGTGACGGCCGACAGGTGGTACGGCAGGCGCACCAGCTGGACGGCGTCGACCACGGCGGGGTGCGCGGCCAGGTAGCCCAGGCGCAGACCGGCGGCGCCGAAGGCCTTGGACATGGTCCGGGAGACCACCAGGTTCGGCCGTCCCTCGATGAGGGGCAGCAGCGAGTCGCGGTGGCTGAACTCCACGTACGCCTCGTCCACGATCACCAGGGACGGCTTGGCCGCCTGCGCGGCCTCGTAGAGCGCGAGGACGGTCTCGGCCTCGACCGCGGTGCCCGTGGGGTTGTTGGGCGAGGTGATGAAGACGACGTCCGGGGCGCTGGAGGCGATGGCCTGCTCGGCCGCCGCCACGTCGATGGTGAAGTCGTCCCGGCGGGGGCCGGTGATCCACCCGGTGCCGGTGCCGCGGGAGATCAGCGCGTGCATCGAGTACGAGGGCTCGAAGCCGATCGCGGTGCGTCCCGGCCCGCCGAAGGTCTGCAGCAGCTGCTGGATGACCTCGTTGGAGCCGTTGGCGGCCCATACGTTCTCCCGCGTGACCGGGTGCCCGGCCGTACGGGTGAGGTAGGCGGCCAGCTCGGTGCGCAGCTCGACCGCGTCCCGGTCGGGGTAGCGGTTGAGGGTGCGGGCGGCGTCGGCGACGCGCTCGGCGATGCGCCGTACGAGCGGCTCGGGGAGCGGGTACGGGTTCTCGTTGGTGTTCAGCTGGACGGGCACGTCGAGCTGCGGGGCGCCGTACGGGGACTTTCCGCGCAGTTCGTCCCGGATGGGGAGGTCGTCGATTCCGATTCCGGTCACTGGCCCGGCACCTTCCACCCGAAGCGGGCCTTGAGGGCGGCGCCGTGCGCGGGCAGGTCCTCGGCCTCGGCCAGCGTCACCACGTGGTGGGTGACCTCGGCGAGGGCATCGCGCGTGTAGTCGACGATGTGGATGCCGCGCAGGAAGGACTGCACGGACAGGCCGGAGGAGTGGCAGGCGCAGCCGCCGGTGGGCAGCACGTGGTTCGACCCGGCGCAGTAGTCGCCGAGCGAGACCGGCGCCCACGGGCCGACGAAGATCGCGCCGGCGTTGCGCACGCGGGCGGCCCAGGCGGCCGCGTCGGCGGTCTGGATCTCCAGGTGCTCGGCGCCGTACGCGTCGACGACCTTGAGGCCGTCCTCCAGGCTGTCCACGAGCACGATCGCGGACTGCTTGCCGGCGAGCGCCGGCTTGATCCGGTCGTGGACGTGCTTGGAGGCCGCGACCTGCGGCTCCAGCTCCCGCTCGACGGCGTCCGCGAGCTCGGCGGAGTCGGTGACGAGGACGGCGGCGGCCAGCGGGTCGTGCTCGGCCTGGCTGATCAGGTCGGCGGCCACGTGGACCGGGTCGGCCGTGGAGTCCGCGAGGACCGCGATCTCGGTCGGGCCGGCCTCGGTGTCGATGCCGATCCTGCCGGTGAAGTAGCGCTTGGCGGCGGCGACCCAGATGTTGCCCGGGCCGGTCACCATGTTCACGGGCAGGCAGTCCTCCGTGCCGTACGCGAACATCGCGACGGCGACGGCGCCGCCGGCCGCGTACACCTCGTCCACGCCGAGCAGCGCGCACGCGGCGAGGATCGTCGGGTGCGGCAGGCCGCCGAACTCCTTCTGCGGCGGGGACGCGAGCGCGATCGACTCGACGCCGGCCTCCTGCGCCGGTACGACGTTCATGACGACGGAGGACGGGTACACGGAACGGCCGCCCGGGGCGTACAGCCCCACGCGCTCCACCGGAACCCACTTCTCGGTCACGGTGCCGCCGGGGACCACCTGGGTGGTGTGCTCGGTGCGGCGCTGGTTGCGGTGCACGATCCGGGCGCGCCGGATCGACTCCTCGAGGGCGGCGCGGACGGCCGGGTCCAGCTGCTCCAGGGCAGCCGCGATGGCCTCCGCAGGCACCCGGACCTGCGAGAGCTCGACCCCGTCGAACTTCTGCGCGTACTCGATCAGCGCCGCCGTGCCACGATGATGGACGTCCTCGCAGATGGGCCGCACCTTCTCCAGGGCGGCTTCCACGTCGAACTCGGCACGGGGCAGCAGATCGCGCAGGGCGCCACCCTCGGGGAGGGCGTCACCGCGCAGGTCGATACGAGAGATCACGCCCCAATTCTCTCAGACCGGCTCACGCCACCGTTCGCCCGTATCACTGGCTGATACACGCCCCGGTTGTCACAGCCCCCCGATAGCTTTGATCTACATGTAGGTGACAGCGGAGGGGGGCCGCCATGACCGAGGCACGCGCGGGTGAGGAACCGGCGGATCTCACCGCCGCCGAGCACCGCATGTGGGAGGCGTACCGCACCGGCAGCGTCTGCGACCTCAGCGTCCGCGCGGCCGACCGGGACGATCCGCACGCCGAGCACGTGTGGGGCCCCGAGCGCAGTGTCCGCGCCCAGGTGGTGGCCCTGCTGCTGCTCCACGGACCGTCTCCGGTCCCGGGCCGGGTGGCCTCGCTCAAGCTGCGCGGCGTACGGATCACCGGGCGGCTCGATCTGTCCGGGGGCACGGTCGGCCCGTACGTGGAGCTGCAGTCCTGCCGCTTCGACAGCGAGATCCAGCTGTCCGAGACCCGCTTCGGCACCCTGCGCCTGATCAACTGCGCGATTCCCCGGCTGGAGGCGGCCCGCCTGCAGACCGAGGGCGATCTGCACATGCCGCGCTGCCGGGTGGCCCGGGGCATCCGGCTGACCGACGCGCAGATCGGCACCGACCTGCTGATCAGCCAGGCGGTGGTGCAGCGGGACAGCAAGGGCCGGGCGATCACCGCCGACGGGATGTCGGTGGCGCAGGACTTCCAGGGCGAGCTGCTGGAGACGTACGGGGAGGTGAGCCTGCGCGGCGCGACGGTCGGGGTGTCGATGAACATGCGCGGGGCCCGCCTGCGCAATCCGTACGGGAGGTACGCGCTGAACGCGCCGCAGCTGACCGTCGAGCGGACCTTGTACCTGACCTCGATCGCGCGGGACTACGTCCCCGGCTCGAACTCCTCCACTCCCCCGTACGGCCTGGGCCTGACGCCGACGCGCGGGCAGCGCGCGCAGCGCTTCGAGTGCCGGGGCGGGATGCGGCTGGACGACGGCCGCTTCGGCGACGCCATCGACTTCTACGGGGCGCGCTTCGTCCTCACGGAGGAGCAGGAGATATCCCTGCGCAGGATCCAGACCCCGGAGTTCCGCTTCGTCGGCGAGCGGCCGGAGCGCGGGCGGGTCGTGGTGTCGGGGGCCAAGGTGGTCAAGCTCGTCGACACCTCCACCAGCTGGCCGGGCCCGGGCGGGGTGTCCATCGAGGGATTCGTCTACGAGAACCTCGCCCCGCGCGGTCACTTCCCGCTCTCCCGCCGGCTCGAGTGGCTGGAGGCGGCGACCCCCGAGTACTCGCCGGAGCCCTACGAGCGCCTCGCGGCCGTACTGCGGGCCAGCGGCGAGGACGCGGACGCCCGCGAGGTGCTGCTGGCCAAGCAGCGGCGGCGCCGGGCCACGCTGCCGCCGGCCGCCAAGGCCTGGGGCTATCTCCAGGACTGGACGGTGGTCTACGGCTACCGTCCGGGCCGGGCCGCGCTGTGGATGGCGGTGCTGTGGGCGGCGGGCGCGCTGCTGTTCTCCCAGCACCGGCCGCCGCCCATCAAGGAGAACGAGCACCCCGAGTGGGATGCCGCCCTGTACGCCCTGGACCTGCTGCTTCCGGTGATCGACCTCGGGCAGCAGGCCCAGTGGAAGGTGGACGGCGGCTGGCAGTGGGGGGCGGCCGCGCTGGTCCTCCTGGGGTGGATCCTCGCCACGACGGTGGCGGCGGGCGCGTCCCGGCTGCTGAGGCGAGGGTGACGGCGCACGACACGCCCGAGCCCGGCGGCCACTACCCTGTGCCTCGTGACCACCGTTCGCCTGCCCCTCTTCCCGCTGAACTCGGTGCTGTTCCCGGGACTCGTCCTCCCGCTGAACATCTTCGAGGAGCGTTATCGCGCCATGATGCGCGAGCTGCTGAAGACGAGCGAGGACGAGCCGCGCCGTTTCGCGGTCGTCGCCATCCGCGACGGCCGTGAGGTCGCGCCGACCGCGCCCGGCCTGCCCGACCAGACCTCCCTGCCCGAGCGGGGCCCGGCCGCGGGCTTCGGTGCGGACCCGGTGCAGGCTTTCCACCGCGTGGGCTGCATCGCGGACGCGGCGACGATCCGGGAGCGGGAGGACGGCAGCTTCGAGGTCCTCGCGACGGGCACGGCGCGGGTCCGGCTGCTGTCGGTCGACTCCTCGGGCGCGTTCCTCACCGCGGAGCTGGAGGAGCTCCCGGAGGACGCGGGCGAGGGTGCGGGCGCGCTGGCCGAGGGGGTGCTGCGGGCCTTCCGCAATTACCAGAAGCGGCTGGCCGGGGCCCGGGAGCGGTCCCTGACGGGTGCGGAACTCCCCGACGACCCGTCGGTGGTCTCGTATCTGGTGGCAGCGGCGGCGGTCCTGGACATCCCCGCCAAGCAGCGGCTGCTCCAGGCCCCGGACACGGCGACCCGGCTGGCGGAGGAACTCAAGCTCCTGCGCACCGAGACGGCGGTGATCCGCCACCTGCCGTCCCTGCCCGCGGTGGACCTGACCCGAGCTCCGACGAGCCCGAACTGATGGCGAAGAAGCCGAAGCAGGCGGCCGGAACCCCGGCGATCGCGGCCCTCACGGCGGCGGGCGCCGCCTTCACGACGCACGCGTACGAGCACGACCCGGCGCATCCCTCGTACGGGGAGGAGGCGGCGGAAGCGCTCGGGCTTTCCCCGGCCCAGGTCTTCAAGACCCTGGTCGCGGACGTGGACGGGGTCCTGACGGTGGCGGTGGTCCCGGTGTCGGGATCGCTGGACCTGAAGGCCCTCGCCACGGCCGTCGGAGGCAAGCGTGCGGCGATGGCCGATCCCGCGGCGGCGGAGCGTACGACGGGCTACGTGCGGGGCGGGATCTCCCCGTTGGGCCAGCGGCGCCGGCTGCGGACGGTGCTCGACGCCTCTGCCTCCGGGCACGCCACGATCTGCGTCTCGGCGGGCCGCCGCGGCCTGGAGGTCGAGCTGTCCCCGTCGGCCCTGGCCTCCTTGACCGGGGCCGTGCTGGCCCCCATCGCCCGCCCGTAGCCTCCGCGGCGCCGCTGTCAGGGGCGGCGCGGTCAGGGGCGGCGCGGTCAGGGGCGCGGAGGCTCCGGCGCGGCCGGGTCGGCGTGGACGTGCGGCGGCGGGTAGACGCCGGTCCAGCCGGGCGGCGGGCCGGGTTCCGGGTCGCGGGGGGACCACAGGGCCGTGAGGGCCAGGTGGACCAGGACCGCGGCCATCGGCCAGGCCAGCAGCGCCCCGTGCGCCAGCAGTTGCAGCGGTGCGTCGAACGGCACCCCCTTGCCCGCCTTGGCGGCTGCGGCGGCCAAGTCCGAGGACGGCCCCAGCCACAGTCCGAACCGCCATCCCGCCAGCGACGCGAACAGCGACCCGACCGCGAGCCCGATCACCAGCGGCACACCGCCGGCCCGGCGCCACAGGAAGGTGCCGGCGGCGCTCAGCACGCCCAGCCCCGCCGAGAGCAGGAAGAAGGTCCCGTCGGCCCCGATCCGCGCCTCGCTCTCGCTGTTGCGCAGGAACACCGACTCCCCGTTGGAGACGTACTGCACGCGCGGCGCCAGCCACACCCACAGCAGCCCGAGCAGCACTCCGGCCACCCCGACCGCCAGGGCGACGGCGGCCCCGTCCCGGACCTCCTCCGGGGTGACGGCCGCGGCGGGCGCCTCCGGCTTCTCGGGCGGGAGCGACGGCGGGTCGCAGGGGGACGGCGGGGTCACGGCTTCGGTCACCCCCACATCGTGCCAGGTCCCGGCGGAGGGGTGGCGCCCGGCACCGGCGTCAGCGGACGGAGGCCCGCCGGTAGGCCCAGGTGGCGACGGCCAGCGACAGGACCCCCACCGCACCGCACACGCCGAGGTCGAGCGCGACGGCGGCCCAGTCCGGATCGGGGGCGAAGGTCTGCGCGAACGCCTCCACCCCGTACGTGGACGGCAGCAGGTCCCGCGCCCACACGATCACGTCCGGCATCCGCTCGGGCGGCAGCACCCCCAGCAGCAGCGCGGCCGACATGCCGAGCTGCCCGGCCAGGGTGGCCAGCTCCTGCCGCGGCGCCAGCAGCCCCAGCGCCGCGCCGAGCCCGGCCAGCGCCGCCCCGGCCAGCGGCACCACCGCGGCCAGGATCCACAGCCCGCCCATCGGCAGACCGAACAGCACGCAGCCGAACACGGCGGTGACCAGGGTCCCCGGCAGGGTGAAGGAGGCGTACGCGGCGGCCGCGCCGAGCACCACGGAGGCGGGCGGCACCGGCAGCGTGGCGTAGTGGTCGAGTCCGCCGCTCGCCCGCAGCTGCCCGAAGTACTGGGCGAGCAGGTTCAGCGCGACGAAGGCGACGACGAGGACGGAGGAGCCGGCCACGACGGCCCGGGCCTCCGAGCCGCCGTCCACCACCCCCCGCATGAGGATCATGATCCCGACGGACTGGAAGGTCGCCACGAACAGCAGCGGGATCCGCGCCACCCGCGCCCTCGACAGCTGCGCCCGGTAGACGGCGGCCAGCGCGGGCAGGAACCCGGCCCGGGGCGCGAGCGGTGCTGCCGCCGGCCCCCCGGCGGCGGCCGGCACGTCCGCGGCCCGCACGTCGGCGGCCGGCTGTGCGGCGCCGGGCCCGGCCGCGGCGATCGGCGCGACAGCGCCCGTCGAGCGGTCGCTCACGACTTCACCAGCCCCTTCGCCTTGCCGCCGAGTGCGAGGTAGACGTCTTCCAGGCTCGGCGTGGCCAGGCTGAAATCGTCGAGGGCGGCGAAGGCCGGGCCGCCGGTGACCGCGGCCACCGCGGCCCGTGCCCGGTCGGGCGGCAGCCGCAGCACCCAGCGCCGTCCCGACTCGACGGCGTCCGCGCGCAGCAGGGCGACCTCGGGCACGTCCAGCGGGGCGCTCTCGCGCCACACCAGCTCCAGCCGGACCTCGCCCGAGACCTCGGCCTTGAGTCCGGCCGGGGTGTCGCAGGCGATGACCTTTCCCTGGTCGATGACCGCGACCCGGTCGAGGACGGTCTCGGCCTCGATGACGTTGTGGGTGACGAGGACGACGGTGGCCCCGTGCCGCTCGCGCCGCCGGTCCACGGCCGACCACACGGCGCGCCGGGCGACGGGGTCCATGCCGGTGGTGGGTTCGTCGAGGACCAGGACCGGCCGCTCCCCCACCAGCGCGGCGGCGAAGCACGCGAGCCGCCGCTGCCCGCCGGAGAGCTTCTTCAGGGGCCGCCCGGCGATCCCGGTCAGTCCGAGCTCCTCCAGTACGGCGTCCCGCGCCGTCCGCGCCGCTCGCGCGTCCAGCCCGCGCAGCCGCCCGGTGGTCTCGGCGGCCAGGGACACGGTGAGCTCGTCCAGTGCGGTCGACTCCTGCCCCAGGTACGCGAGCAGCCGCGCGGCCCGCTCGGGGTGGCGTACGAGGTCGTGGCCGAGGAGGGTCACGGTGCCGGCGTCAGGGCGCATCAGGCCGGTGAGCTGGCGGACCAGGGTGGACTTCCCGGCGCCGTTGGGGCCGAGCAGTCCGAAGATCTCGCCGCGCCGGACGTCCAGGCAGATGCCGTCGCTGGCACGGGTCTCGGGCAGGGCGGGAGCCCCGCGCCGGCCGCGTACGGCGGGATAGGTCTTGACCAGGTCGCGCACCGCGCAGACGACGTCGGAGCCGGCTCGCGCGGCTGCCGCTGTGCCGTTCTGCTCTTGTGCTGTGCCCGTCCTCACGAGGGAGCAGCCTACGCGGCTCCTCCCCCTACTCGGCCCCCGGGGTCGCCGGGCCGCTCGCGTTCAGGGACGCGGATCCCGGGGCCGCGGAGGGTACGGCGGCCACGTGTTCGGCGGCGGCCCGGACGTCGATCTCCCGCCAGAACCCGGCCCGGATGGCGTACCGGTCGTGCTCGTCGATCTGGTCGTCCTTGTGCGCGAGGAGGCCGAACCTGGCGGCGTAGCGCAGCAGCTCGCCGTCGATCCGGTGCGGGATGCGCGGGTACATGGTGGCCAGCTTCTGGAGGTGCACGGTCTCCGGGAGCCGTTCCATCCAGCGCCGGGCGAACACCTGTCCCACCTCGAACGGGTCCCCGCCGACGGTGGTGATGTCCTCTTCCCGGTCGGCCCAGCGCTGCTCCGCGCTGGTGAGCTGGGCGAGGGTGGGCAGGGAGGCGGTCTCGGCGGGTTCGCCGAGCGGTCCGGCCCGGTCGATCCAGCCCTTGTCGGAGGACCAGCGCAGGGCGCTGCCCGCCGGGGCCTGCCCGCTGTGCTGCCCGTTCGGCGGCGCCGCCTGCTGGCCGGGGGCGCGCAGCGAGCCGGCGAGGTCCTTGGGGGTGGGGACGGCTCTGGCGCCGGCGGTGGCGGGCGCGGGCACCGGCAGGCCGTCGCCTTCCTCGTCCCCGGCGGGGGCGGAGCTGTTGCGGGCGGCCTCGGCAAGGGCGGCCTCGGGCAGCGGGGCGGAGAGGATGGCGGCGATGTCGGGGCGGGGCGCGGGCGGCGGGGAGCACAGGCCGGTGAGGTCCTTGGCGCGGACGGCCCGGGTGATCCAGGCCCGGTCGAGGACGCGGCGTTCGTCGGCTTCGGCGACGAGGTCCTCGGACTGGTTGTAGTCCCCGTCGGCGGCCTGTACGGCCCACAGGTGGACGGCGACCCCGTGTTCCTTGGCGGACATCAGGCCGGGCAGCAGGTCGCCGTCGCCGGTCACCAGTACGACGTCGGAGCAGGCGCGGTTGCGGGCGAGCTCGGTGAGTTCCGCGTGCATGGCGGCGTCGACGCCCTTCTGCGCCCAGCGGCCGTCGCTTCGGGTCAGGGCGCCGAGGCGGACGGTGACGCGGGGCATGACGCGCAGCCGCCGGTGCTCGGGCTGCGGCACCCGGTCGGGTGCTCCGTCGAACCAGTAGATGCGCAGCAGGGGCTGCTCGGTGTCGGCCTCCGCCCGTTCGCGCAGGCCCTGGATGAGGGCGGCGTGGTCGACGGTGATGCGGGAGCGGGAGGGCTCCCCTGCGAGGAGGCTCGCGGCGGCGCCCAGCAGATAGCCGGCGTCCACCAGGACGACGCAGCGGTCCACGCGTTCCACCCTCTTCCCTGGGGGTCCTCTGTGTTTTTCGCGGGTGCCCCGAGTCTGCCCGACCGCAAGGGCGTTGACGGCCGGAACTCGATCATCGGCGTGGCGGATCTCACAAAGGGGCGGGAGAGGGGTCCCGGCTACGCGCGGTAATGATCCAAAATGCGCGATTTCTGGCGCTGTGTGAGTGTGAAGGCGGTCCTGGCCCCTAGACCCCACCACGGAGGCTCCACCATGGCCAAGAACAAGCAGCAGAAGCAGCCGAAGCAGCAGGCCCGCTCGTCCTCGCAGGACCCGTCGAGGAGCTCGGCGGAATCCTCGTCCGAGTCGGCCTCGCACGCGCCGAGTCCGATGGATCTGGCCCACAAGAGCAAGACGAAGAAGTTCGGCCACAACTGACGCGGCAGCGTCCGGTGACGCGAAGGGCCCGCCCGGCAGCGCCGGCGGGCCCTTCACGCGCGGTACGGGCGGGTTCTAGCCGGCCAGGCAGGACGGGCCGAGCAGCACCTTGAGGTCGCCGAAGAGGGCGGGGTCGGGCTGGACCCGGTGCTTGTCGAGGCGCAGCACGGTGGTGGTGCGCGGCCCCTGGAGCTTGATCCGCACCTCGGTGTTGCCCTTGTGGTGGCGCAGGATCTCCCCCAGCCGGGTCACCATCGGCGGGGTCACCTTGACGGTGGGGATGGTGAGGACGACGGGGGCGTTGGTGCCGGCGGAGGACAGGTCGGGGACCATCATCTCCATCGCGACCAGCCGGGGAACGTCCTCGCGCTTGTCGAGGCGTCCCTTGACGAAGACGACGGTGTCCTCGACCAGCTGGGTGGAGACGAGCTGGTAGGTCGCGGGGAAGAACATGCACTCGATGGAGCCGGCCAGGTCCTCGACGGTGGCGATGGCCCAGGCGTTGCCCTGCTTGGTCATCTTGCGCTGGAGGCCGGAGATGATGCCGCCGATGGTGACGACGGCGCCGTCCGCGTGCTCCCCGCCGGTCAGCTGGGAGATCCCGGCGTCGGTCTTGTCGGAGAGCACGTGCTCCAGGCCGAAGAGCGGGTGGTCGGAGACGTACAGGCCGAGCATCTCGCGCTCCTGGGCGAGCAGGTAGGACTTCTCCCACTCGACGTCGGAGAACTCGACGTCGAGGCCGAAGCCGGGCTCGTCGCTCGCGCCCTCGTCGCCCATTCCGCCGAAGAGGTCGAACTGTCCCTCGGCCTCCTTGCGCTTGACGGCCACCACGTTGTCGATCATCGACTCGTGGTGGGCGACCAGGCCCTTGCGGGTGTGGCCCATCTCGTCGAAGGCGCCCGCCTTGATCAGCGACTCGATGGTCCGCTTGTTGCAGACGACGGCCTCGACCTTGTCCAGGAAGTCGGGGAAGGAGGAGAACTTCCCCTTGGCCTTCCTGGTCTTGATGATCGAGTCGACGACGTTCTGGCCGACGTTGCGGACGGCGGTGAGGCCGAAGAGGATCACGTCGTCGCCCTGGGCGGCGAAGTTGGACTCCGACTCGTTCACGTTCGGCGGGAGCACCTTGATGCCCATGCGCCGGCACTCGTTCAGGTAGATCGCGGACTTGTCCTTGTCGTCCTTGACCGAGGTGAGCAGGCCGGCCATGTACTCGGCCGGGAAGTTCGCCTTGAGGTAGGCGGTCCAGTAGGAGACCAGGCCGTACGCGGCCGAGTGGGCCTTGTTGAAGGCGTAGCCGGCGAAGGGGACCAGGACGTCCCACAGGGCCTGGATCGCCTTGTCGCTGTAGCCGTTCTTCCGGGCGCCCTCCTGGAAGATGGTGAAGTTCTTCGCCAGTTCCTCGGGCTTCTTCTTGCCCATCACGCGGCGCAGGATGTCGGCCTCGCCGAGCGAGTACCCGGCGATGATCTGGGCGGCCTTCTGCACCTGCTCCTGGTAGACGATCAGGCCGTAGGTGACCGCGAGCACCTCTTCGAGGGGCCCCTCCAGCTCCGGGTGGATCGGGGTGATCTCCTGCTGCTTGTTCTTGCGCAGGGCGTAGTTCGTGTGCGAGTTCATGCCCATCGGGCCCGGCCGGTACAGGGCCGAGACGGCGGAGATGTCCTCGAAGTTGTCGGGCTTCATCAGGCGCAGCAGGGAGCGCATGGGGCCGCCGTCGAACTGGAAGACGCCGAGGGTGTCACCGCGGCCGAGCAGTTCGAAGGTCTTGGGGTCGTCGAGCGGGAGGGCCAGGAGATCGATGTCGATCCCCTTGTTGGCCTTCACCATCTTGACGGCGTCGTCCATGATCGTGAGGTTGCGCAGGCCCAGGAAGTCCATCTTCAGCAGGCCGAGCGACTCGCAGCTCGGGTAGTCCCACTGCGTGATGGTGACGCCGTCGGTGTGCCGCACCCAGACGGGCACGTGGTCGGTGATCGTCTCGCTGGACATGATCACGCCGGCGGCGTGCACGCCCATCTGGCGGACCAGGCCCTCCACACCGCGGGCGGTGTCGATGACCTTCTTCACGTCCGGCTCGTTCTCGTACATCGAGCGGATCTCGCCGGCCTCGCTGTAGCGGGGGTGCGAGGGGTCCAGGATGCCGGAGAGCGGGATGCCCTTGCCGAGGACGTCGGCGGGCATGGCCTTGGTGAGCCGGTCGCCCATGGCGTAGGGGTAGCCCAGGACGCGCGCGGAGTCCTTGATCGCGTTCTTGGCCTTGATGGTGCCGTACGTACCGATCATGGCGACCTTGTCGGCGCCGTACTTCTCGGTCACGTACCGGATCACCTCGACGCGCCGGCGCTCGTCGAAGTCGATGTCGACATCGGGCATGGAGACGCGCTCGGGGTTCAGGAAGCGCTCGAAGATCAGGCCGTGGGTGAGCGGGTCGAGGTCGGTGATGCCCATGGCGTACGCGACGATCGAGCCGGCCGCGGAGCCTCGGCCCGGGCCCACCGCGATGCCCTGGTTCTTGGCCCACATGATGAAGTCGGCGACCACGAGGAAGTAGCCGGGGAAGCCCATCGAGATGATCGTGTCCATCTCGTACTCGGCCTGCTTCATCCGGTCTTCCGGAATGCCCCCCGGGTAGCGGCGGTGCATGCCGCGCATGGTCTCCTCACGGAACCAGCTGACCTCGGTGTGGCCCTCGGGGATGTCGAACTTCGGCATCAGGTTCCGGAACTGGAACATGCCCTCGGTGTCGATCTGGTCCGCGACCAGCTTGGTGTTGGCGCAGCCCTCCTGCCAGGCGTCCGAGGAGTCGATCGCGTACATCTCTTCGGTCGACTTCAGGTAGTAGCCGGAGCCGTCGAAGCGGAAGCGGTCGGGGTCCGAGAGGTTCTTGCCGGTCTGGATGCAGAGCAGGGCGTCGTGGGCGCCGGCCTCGCTCGCGTAGGTGTAGTGCGAGTCGTTCGTGACCAGCGGCGGGATGCCGAGCTTCTTGCCGATCTCCAGCAGCCCGTCGCGGACCCGGCGCTCGATCTCGATGCCGTGGTCCATCAGCTCCAGGAAGTAGCGGTCCTTGCCGAAGATGTCCTGGTATTCGGAGGCCGATTTCAGGGCCTCGTCGAACTGGCCGAGGCGCAGACGCGTCTGGAGCTCGCCGGAGGGGCAGCCGGTGGAGGCGATCAGGCCCTCCGACCACTTGGAGATGGTCTCCTTGTCCATGCGAGGCCACTTCGTGAGCCAGCCCTCGGCGTACGCGTCGGAGGACAGCCGGAAGAGGTTGTGCAGGCCGGTGGCGTTCGCCGCCCAGATCGTCTTGTGGGTGTAGCCGCCGGAACCGGAGACGTCGTCGCGCTTCTGGTGGGGCTGGCCCCACTGGATGCGCCGCTTGTTGCGCCGGGACTCCGGAGCGACGTACGCCTCGATGCCGATGATCGGGGTGACCCCGGCCTTCTTCGCCGAATGGAAGAAGTCGTAGGCGCCGTGCAGGTTGCCGTGGTCGGACATGGCGATGTGCGTCATGCCCATCTCGTTGCACGCGTTGAACATGTCCTTCAGCCGCGCGGCACCGTCCAGCAGCGAGTACTGGGTGTGGACGTGCAGGTGCGTGAACGGCGGCTTGGTCACGGTGGGGGTCCTCCGGTGGGGAGAGAGGGGCGGCAGCTACGAATCCTACGTCGACCGGGTGACAAATCCCGGGCACCGGCGGGTACGGTCATCCGTTGCAGAGCCAGGGACACCCGTCCTGAATGCGATCCCACCAGATCCACCCCGCACCACCTGGAGGCACCCGCCATGGCGGTTCCCGAGACGACCGACGAGCAGCGCGCCGAGCAGATACTCGACGTGTTCGACACCGCCTTCGGTGAGCTGCTCGCCGCCGACCCCGCTGCCTTCCGGGTCAAGTTCCGCAAGATGGCCGCCTCGGCCTTCGCCTTCTACCGGGGCACGGCCTGCCTCTTCTACGCGGACCTGGAGCGGGACCGGCACGGCGGCCCGTACCTGGACGAGCGGACGGGCCGGGTGTGGATCCACGGCGATCTGCACGCGGAGAACTTCGGCACGTACATGGACTCCAACGGGCGGCTGGTCTTCAACGTCAACGACTTCGACGAGGCGTACGTCGGCCCCTTCACCTGGGACCTGAAGCGGTTCGCCGCCTCCGTGGCCCTGATCGGCTACACCAAGGCGCTCAGCGACGACCAGATCAGCGAGCTGGTCCGGGTCTACGCGGCCGCCTACCGGGAGCGGATCCACGCCCTGGCGACCGGGGCGAAGTACGACGAAGTGCCCTCCTTCACCCTGGACACCGCCGAGGGCCCCCTGCTGGAAGCGCTGCGCTCGGCCCGTTCCCGTACCCGCTTCTCCCTGCTGGACTCGATGACGGAGATCCGCGACTTCGAGCGCCGCTTCGCGCCGGGCCCGGGCACCATCGAGCTGGACGCGGCCACCCGCTACAAGGTGCTGGCCGCCTTCGACGGGTACCTGGAGACCCTGCCCGACGAGTCCCTGGTCCGGCCCGACTCCTACCGGGTGAAGGACGTGGTGGGCCGCCGCGGCGTCGGCATAGGCTCGGCCGGCCTGCCCTCGTACAACATCCTGCTGGAGGGGCACAGCGACGCCCTGGAGAACGACGTCGTGATCTACCTCAAGCAGGCCCAGACGCCGGCCGTGTCCCGGCACATCACCGACCGCGCCGTGCGGGAGTACTTCGAGCACGAGGGGCACCGCACGGTGATCTCCCAGCGCGCCCTGCAGGCCCATGCCGACCCGTGGCTGGGCTGGACGGAGCTGGACGGCTCCGGGCAGCTGGTGGCGGAGGTCTCCCCGTACGCGGTGGACCTGGACTGGTCGGACCTGGACGATCCGGAGGAGATCGCGGCCGTCGTCGCGGACCTGGGCCGGGCCACCGCGACCATGCACGGGGCGGCGGACGCCGACGAGAGCGGCCAGACCCTGGTCCCCTTCTCGACCGAGCGGGCCATCGACGCGGCCATCGCGGCCGACGAGGAGGGCTTCGCGGCGCTGCTCGTGGACTTCGCCCACGCCTACGGGGCCCGGGCGCGCGCCGACCACCAGATCTTCGTGGACCTCTTCCGCAACGGCCGGCTCGCTCCCCCGGCCGCCGCCGCGGGGCGGGGCCTGCGCTAGGGGGTGGAGGACCTGCGGGCCGCTCGCACAGGGACGCATGGCACACTCGCGGCGATGGACATATCAGGGGTGAGACTCAGGGGGCTGCGGGCCGCGCTGTTCAGCGCTGTCGTCGTACTGCTCTCGGCGGGCTCGCACGTCCTCATGTCCCGGGTCCCGCTGCCGCCGGCTCTGATGGGCGGGGCCTTCGCCGCCGTCTTCGTGATCGCCTACGCGCTCGCCGGCCGCGAGCGGGGCTTCGGCCCCATCGCCGGGCTGCTCGTCCCGCTGGAGCTGGCCGCCGACACCGTCTTCACCGCCGGGCAGCACCTCTGCTACGGCCCGGCGGGCGGGCCGGTCTCGGGCCCGCTGCGCGCGCTGGGCCTGGAGGAGCTGTGCGGCGGCCCCGCGGTGGGCGGGCCGCTGACCGAGGTGGCCGGGCCCGCCGCCGATCCGGCCGCGCTGCTGTCCTCGCCCGGGCCGTGGACGCCGTGGCTGCTGCTCGCCGCCCACGTCTCGGTCGGGCTGCTCGCCGCCGGATGGCTCCGCCACGGCGAGCGGGCGCTGGGCCGGCTGCTGCGCGCCGTGGCCGCCTGCGCGTTCCGGCCGCTGCTGCTGACCGCGGCCGCGCCGGCGGTGGCCACGGGTCCCGCGGAGCGGGTGCGGCCGTCGGTGCTGCCGGGCGCGGGGGCCCGTACGCGCTTCCCCGCACATTCCGTGGGACGGCGGGGACCTCCCGTGCGCGGCGCGCTCGTCAGCGCCTGACACACGCACGGCACCCCATCACGCCCTATCCCACGGAGATCACGATGAGTTCACGCAACAGCCAGGCCAACAAGGCTGCCGCCCGCGAGCGGCTGCGCGCCGAGCGCGAGGCCCAGGCGAAGAAGGACAAGGTGCGCCGCCAGCTGGTCGTGGCCGGTGCGGTCGTGGCCGCGCTCGCCCTGGTCGGCGGCGTCGCCTACGGCATCATGCAGGCCAACCAGCCGGGCTACTGGGAGAAGGCCGCCGAGGCCGAGCTGGTCAAGCCGAAGAACACCGAGGGCGAGGACGGCACCACGGTCGTCGTCGGCAAGGCCGACGCGAAGAAGACCCTGGAGGTCTACGAGGACTCGCGCTGCCCGGCGTGCGCGCAGTTCGAGCAGGCGGTCGGCGGTCAGATCAAGAAGGACGTCGACGCCGGCAAGTACAAGCTGCAGTACTTCGGCGCCACCTTCATCGACAACGGGGTCAAGGGCGAGGGTTCGAGGAACGCGCTGAGCGCCCTGGGCGCGGCGCTCAACGTCAGCCCCGAGGCCTTCCTGGACTACAAGGCGGCGCTCTACTCCAAGGAGCTGCACCCCGAGGAGACCGTCGACAGCTTCGCGAAGGACGACTACCTGCTGAAGGTCGCGGACACCGTCCCGGCGCTCAAGGGCAACGCCGAGTTCAAGAAGGCCGTCGAGGACGGCACGTACGACCGGTGGGCGCTGGAGATGTCGAAGGCCTTCAACAAGTCCGGTGTCACGGGTACGCCGACGCTGAAGATGGACGGCAAGAAGATCGACACCCCGGGGACCCCGGAGGCGTTCACGGCTGCGATCGACAAGGCCCTGCAGGGCTGAACCCCGGCCATTCCGGAGGCCTCTTTTCCGGACAAGCGCGGCCCAACGGGCGGGCGGACCACCAGAGTTCGCCCGCCCGTTGCGTTCCCGGTGCTGTTCCAGCGGCCATACCCGCCAGTAATATGATCATCCGTGACCAGTCATCTCTCCTCCCCTGCGACCGCGGCAACTCCCCGCCGTCGCACGGTGGTTCTCGCTGCCGCGGCCACGGCCGCCCTGGCCCCCCTCACCTCGCTGGGCGCCTCCGCCGCCCATGCCGCCGAGAGCGCACCCGCCTTCCTGCACGGCGTCGCCTCCGGCGACCCGCTGCCCGACGGGATCCTGCTGTGGACCCGCGTCACCCCCACCGCCGAGGCCGTGCCCGGCTCCGGCCTCGGCCCGGCCGTCCAGGTCGGCTGGGAGGTGTCCGCGGACAAGAACTTCTCCGTGATCGTCGCGAGCGGCACCGCCACCGCGAGCGCCGCCACCGACCACACGGTCAAGGTGGACGTGCGCGGACTGCAGCCGCAGACCCCGTACTGGTACCGGTTCACGGCCGGGACCGCGGTCTCCCCCGCCGGACGCACCCGCACCACCCCCGGCCACGACGTGACCACCTCCGGGGTCCGCTTCGGGGTGGTGTCCTGCGCCAACTGGGAGTCCGGCTACTTCTCCGCCTACCGCCACCTGGCCGCCCGCACCGACCTCGACGCGGTCCTGCACCTCGGCGACTACATCTACGAGTACCAGTCCGGGGGATATCCGGAGGCCAAGTACACCGTCCGCGCGCACGAGCCCCGGCACGAGATCGTCTCGCTCGCCGACTACCGCACCCGGCACGGCAAGTACAAGACGGACGGCGACCTCCAGGCGCTGCACCACGCGCACCCGGTCATCGCCATCTGGGACGACCACGAGTTCGCCAACGACGCCTGGGCGGGCGGCGCCGAGAACCACACGGCGGGCACCGAGGGCGAGTGGGCGGCCCGCGCGGCCGCCGCCAAGCAGGCGTACTTCGAGTGGATGCCCGTGCGCACCTCCACCGCGGGCACCGTCTACCGACGGCTGCGCTTCGGCACCCTCGCCGACCTGCACCTGCTCGACCTGCGCTCCTTCCGTTCCCAGCAGGTCAAGGTCGGCAGCGGTTCGGTGGACGACCCCGAGCGCACCCTCACCGGGCGCGCCCAGCTCGACTGGCTGAAGTCGGGCCTCGCGGGTTCCACCGCGACCTGGAAGCTGGTCGGCACCTCGGTGATGATCTCACCGGTGGCCTTCGCCTCGCTGCCCGCGCACCTGGCCGGCCCGCTCGCCAAGCTGCTCGGCCTGCCCGAGGGCGGCATAGCGGTCAACGTGGACCAGTGGGACGGCTACACGGACGATCGAAAGGAACTCCTGGGCCACCTCAAGGACCGGGGCGTCAAGAACACGGTGTTCCTGACCGGCGACATCCACATGGCGTGGGCGAACGAGGTCCCGGTGAACATGGCCACCTACCCCGGCTCGGGGACGGCGGCGACCGAGTTCGTGGTCACCTCGGTGACCTCGGACAACCTCGACGACATCCTGCACGTGCCGGCGGACACCGCCTCGCTGGTCGCCGAGTCGGCCGTGCGGGCCGCGAACTGGCACGTGAAGTGGCTGGACATGGACGCGCACGGCTACGGCGTGCTCGACGTGACGGCGGAGCGCTCGCAGATGGACTACTACGTGGTGTCCGACAAGCGGCGCCAGGACGCCTCGGCCGCCTGGTCCCGCTCGTACCGCACGCTGAACGGCACCCAGAAGGTGGAGCGGGCCTACCAGCCGGTTCACTGATCGTTTGCTGATTGACCGTCAATTCTCCTGCTATACGGGGCGCCTGGTACATACCAGGCGCCCCTGTGCGTTTTAAGCAACAAATCTTTTACGCACGGCTCTTGACCTGAAGATGTCATGCACACATAAGCTTCGCGCCAGCTGAAGAGATCCTTCACGCCATGAACCCCCCACCGCGAGGAGCACACGTGCGCGCAATTGCCCGCATATCCCCCCTTCTTCGCCGCCGCCTGATGGGCACGGCGGTCTTGGCCGGAACCTTGGCATTCACGCCGCTCGCCGCCCCCACCACGCTGGCGGCTGCGAAGACCCCCGCCGAGGTCTGCGCCGAAGAGGGTACGACCGGGGCAGCCGCCAACGCCCGCGTCGCCCGCGCCCACGAGGAGCACGCGGACGAGCCCAACGAGGTCACCGAGGCCCAGGCGAAGGCCATGGACGCCGACCTCAAGGCGAAGCTGGACAAGGCCCTCAAGAACCAGCCGCAGCGCAGCCTGGCCGCGGCCGAGGCCGTCGTGAACATCCCGGTGTACTTCCACGTCGTGCACTCGGGCACCGCCGGCAAGCTCTCGGCCACGGACATCAACAACCAGCTGTCGGTCCTCAACGCGGCCTACGGCGGCCAGGGCACCGGCAACGTGAACACGAACTTCCAGTTCACCCTGGCGTCCACCGACTACACGGACAACGCCACCTGGTACAACCTGGCCTCCGGCTCCCAGGCCGAGAAGGACATGAAGAACGCCCTGCGCCAGGGCGGCCCGGGCGCGCTCAACTTCTACACCGCCAAGCTCTCCGGCGGCCTGCTGGGCTGGGCGACCTTCCCGACCTCGTACAACTCCGCCCCCAAGATGGACGGCGTGGTCGTGCTGGACAGCTCGCTGCCGGGCGGTTCCGCGGCGAACTACAACGAGGGCGACACCGCGACCCACGAGGTCGGCCACTGGCTCGGTCTGTACCACACCTTCCAGGGCGGCTGTAACGGGAACGGCGACTACGTCTCCGACACCCCGGCCGAGAAGAGCCCCGCGTACGAGTGCCCGACCGGTCGCGACAGCTGCGCCAGCAAGCCCGGCGTGGACCCGATCCGCAACTTCATGGACTACACGTACGACTCCTGCATGTACCAGTTCACCGCCGGCCAGGTTGCCCGCATGTCGAGCAACTGGACGGCCTACCGAGCGGGCTGAAGCACCGGAAGCACACGGGACTTCTCGCCTACCCTGGCGGCATGAGCGCGCCGGGGGACGTGATCGACGGACGGTTCGAGCTGGTTGAGAAGCTCGGCAGCGGGGGCATGGGCACGGTCTGGAGAGCGCTGGACCGTGTCCTGCACCGCGACGTGGCCCTCAGGGAAGTCCGGCCGCCCGTCGGTCACGAGAAGGGCGGGGCCTCGCGCCGCGTGCGCTCACGCGTACGGCGCGAGGCCCGCGCCCAGGCCCGGCTCCACCACCCCCACGTGGTCACCATCCACCACATCGTGTCGGCGACGACCCGCCGCCGCTGCCCGGCACGCCGGCGCCCCGCGGCTGAGGCGTAGGAGGGCCCGCGTCCTACAGGGTGTCGAGGAACCCGATCGCGACCTTCCAGGCCTGCTCGGCGGCCTCGGCGTCGTAGTCGTCCAGCCCCGGGTCGGTGAACAGGTGCCCGGCACCCGGGTAGCTGTGCACCTCCACATCGGCCCCGGCCCGCTGCATCCGCAGGTACCAGGCCGTCAGCCAGTCGTGCGGCTCGAAGGGGTCCGGGTCGGCGACGTGCAGCTGCACGGGCAGCGCGTCCACCGAGGCGTCGTCCTCCAGGTCCGCCGTGCCGTGCAGGAGCAGCAGCCCGCGCGCCTTGTCGTCGGCGAACGCCAGGTGCTGCGCGAGGGAACCGCCGAAGGAGAAGCCGGCGTAGACCAGGCCCTGGTCGGAGTGGGGGGCGGCGGCCAGCACCGCGCGCTTGAGCAGCTCGTCCCGGCCGACCTCGTCCTGGTGGGCCATGCCCTCTTCGACGGTCTCGAAGGTGCGCCCTTCGAAGAGGTCCGGCACGTGCACCCGGTGCCCGGCCGCGCGCAGCCGGTCGGCCGCCTCGTGCACCGCGGGCCGCAGCCCGTAGGTCGAATGGAAGAGCATGATGTTCATACCCCCATCGTGCCAGTTTCCGATCGCGCCTTCCGGTTACGTTCATACGCATGGAGATGGACACCGTCCTACGCCCCGTCCTGTTCGCCGGCGGCACGCTGGTCGTCACCCTGGCCGCCGGATGGCTGCTGGACCTGCTGCTGCGCCGGGCCGACGCCCGGCACCCCGAAACCCCCCTGTGGGGCCTGCTGCGCCGCTGCCGCGTGCCGTTCCAGGTGGTGCTCTGCACCTCACTGCTGCGCGGGGCCCACCGCCAGGCGGGCATCCTCCCCGACCACGCCCTCCTCGTGGGCCGCACCCTCACCCTGGTCCTGATCGCCTCCACGGCGTGGCTGGCGGTGCGCATCGCGACGGCCGCCGTGGATTCCACGTACGCGCGCTACGCGTCCGTGACCCACGACGAAGCCCGGGTCCGCCGGGTCCGCACCCAGGTCACCCTGATCCAGCGGGTGGTCACCGCGGTGGTGGTCGTGGTCGCCGCGGCGGCCATGCTCCTGACGTTCCCGCCGATGCGGACGGTCGGCACCTCGATGCTGGCCTCCGCGGGCGTGCTCGGCATCGTGGCGGGCATCGCCGCCCAGTCCTCGCTGGGGAACCTGTTCGCCGGCCTGCAGATCGCCTTCGGCGACACCGTGCGCATCGGCGACACGGTCGTGGTCGACAAGGAATGGGGCACGGTCGAGGAGATCACGCTGACCTTCCTGACCGTCCGCACCTGGGACGAGCGCCGCATCACGATGCCGGTGTCGTACTTCACGAGCAAGCCGTACGAGAACTGGTCGCGCGGCGGCGCGCAGATGACGGGCACGGTCTTCTGGCACCTGGACCACAGCGCCCCCGTGGACCTGATGCGGGACCAGCTCCAGAACATCCTGAAGGACGTCCCGGAGTGGGACGGGCGCGGCGCGAGCCTCGTGGTGACGGACACCACACCGCATACGGTCGAGGTACGGGCGGTGGTGACGGCGAAGGACGCGGACGACGTGTGGACGGTGCGCTGCGCGGTCCGCGAACGCCTGATCGCGTGGCTGCTGGCCCACCACCCCTACGCACTGCCCCGCATCGCCACGTCCCAGGCCATCCTCCCGCCGCCGCCGTAACGCCGACCGGTGCCGTAACGCCGACCGGTGCCGTCCCGGCTCAGGCGAGGGGCAGCAGCGCGGCGGCGCTTGTCTCCGCCAGTTCCTCCGCGTACGGCGGCATCGTCTCGCCGGCCCGCAGGTGCCGGCGGACCACGGTCAGCGGCAGGTCGACCAGGGCCAGCGTGACCCGCTCCCGGTCCAGGGCCGTGGTCGCACCGAGGGAGGTGCCGAGCTCGCGGAGGGAGGCGAAGACGCGGCGGTTGCCCGCGTCCGCCCGCTCCCGGTGCTCCTCGGACCACTCGGACTGTCCGAACTCCTGGGCGCCGTAGAGGAGGAGCGAGGCCTCGTGCGGGTGGGCGCGGCTCCACACGATCACGTGCCGGGCGGCCGCGCGCGCGGCCCGGCGCGGGTCGGGATCGCTCTGGAGTGCGTCGAAGTAGCCCTCCTGGAACCGCTCGACGGTCCGCAGCCACACCTCGGCGAGCAGGGCCGTACGCCCGGAGAAGCGGTGGTACACGGATCCGCTGGGCGCGCCGACCGCCTGCGCGACGGCCGACATGGTCACGGCGCCCGGTCCGCCGGCGGCGGCGAGGCGGACGGCGGCGTCGAGGATCTGGTCACTGTCGAAGCGGGGTGGTCTGGCCATGAATCAGAGAGTACCCTCTAATTTATTGGAGGGTCATCTCCAAAACCAGGGGAGGAAAGACGCATGGCCGTCTACAACGTGCACGAACGCCTGCTGGCCGCCAAGGGGAGCAAGGTGGGGGCCCTCGTCAACACGATCTCCGGCGGACCGGCGGACCGGCTCTGGCCGGGCGCCGCCTGGCCCCCGGTGGTCTTCGACCGCGGCCTGGCCGTCGGCTCCGCCGGCGGGCACGGCCCGATCCACTACACGGTCTCGTCGTACGTGCCCGACACCTGGGTCCGCTTCACCTTCACCGGGCCGCGCGGCTTCCACGGCTTCCACGAGTTCGCCGTGCTGCCGGTCGACGAGGACCGCACCGTCCTGCGCCACACCCTCGCGATGCGCACCACCGGCCTGGCCCGCGTGACCTGGCCGCTCGTGTACCGCCCGCTGCACGACGCCCTGATCGAGGACAGCCTGGACCGCGGGGAGCTCGGCTGCACCGGCGCCCTGGCCCGCCGCGCCCGCTGGAGCCCGTACGTCCGCTTCCTCCGCGCGCTGATGCGCCGGGGACGGGACGAGGTGTCGTAGCTACGGGCTCCGCAGGCTCCGCACGTCCAAGTGCCGCAGCACCCGGTCCACGATCTCCGGATCCGCGCCGGGTTCGCTGCGGGCCGAGAGCACCTCGTGGCGGGCGGCCGACATCATCTCGCGCTGGATCCGCTGGATGTCCCGGATCCGTGCCACCCGCTGCGCGTACGCCTCCCGACGCTCCTCGTCCACCATGTCGGGGCTGATCCGGGCCCCGACGTCGTACGCACGCCGGTAGAGCGTCTCCACCAGGTCCTCGGGGAGATCCTCCACCGCCTCGATCTCCTTCAGTCGGCGCTTCGCGGCCTTCGCCGCGCGGATCGCCAGCTTCCGCTCGGTCTCGCGATCCGCGTCCGAGTCGGCCTCCACCCCCAGCCGCCGCACCAGCCACGGCAGGGTCAGCCCCTGGAGCACCAGCGTCGCCATGATCACGGCGAAGGCGATGAAGACGATCTCGTCCCGCGCGGGGAAGGCCTCGCCCGCCTCCGTCCGGAAGGGGATCGCGAGGGCCAGGGCCACCGAGGCCACTCCCCGCATCCCGGCCCACCACATGACCACGCTCTCCCGCCAGCTCAGCGGGATCTCCTCGCCGTAGTCGCGCCGCGTGTGCAGCTTCTTGGCGAGCCAGCCGGCCGGCAGCAGCCAGATCAGCCGGACGCCGACCACCACCGCGATCACGGCCCCGGCCCATCCGGCCATCTCCCCCTCGCGCCCGTGCGCCGTGCCGAACACGTTGTGCAGCTCCAGGCCGATCAGACCGAACGCCACCCCCGTGACGAGCACGTCGACGACCTCCCAGAAGGTGTGCCCGGCGAGCCGCCCCAGCACGTCGTCGGCGTCGTTCGCGTACTCGGCCAGGAACAGGGCGGTCGTCAGCACCGCCAGCACCCCCGAGCCCCGGAGCTCCTCGGCCACCACGTACGAGACGAACGGCACCAGCAGCGTCAGCCCGATCTGCAGCGTGGCGTCGCCCAGCCGCCCCATCAGGCGGTTCGCGGCCCAGCCGAGCGCGAGCCCGACGGCGAGGGCGACGACCGCGGACAGCACGAACTCCCCGAGCGCCGCCGGCCAGGAGAAGCTGCCGCTGACGGCGGCGGCGACGGCCACGTGGTAGAGGACGATCGCCGTCACGTCGTTGAAGAGCCCCTCGCCCTCCAGGATGGACACCATCCGGCGGGGCAGTCCGAGCGATCCGGCCACGGCGGTGGCGGCGACGGGGTCGGGCGGGGCGACGAGCGCGCCGAGCGCGACGGCGGCGGCGATCGACAGCCCCGGCACCAGGGCGTGCGCGGTGGCGGCGACGGCGGCTGTCGTGACGAACACCAGGGCCACGGCGAGCAGCAGGATCGGCCGGACATTGGCGGCGAACTGCCGCCAGGAGGTCCGCTGCACGGAGGCGTACAGCAGCGGCGGCAGTACCAGCGGAAGGATGTACTCGGGCGGCACGTCGACGTCGGGCACGGCGGGCACGAGCGCGAGGCCGGCTCCGCCGATGGTCATGAGGACGGGCGCGGGCAGCCCGAGCCGGTCCCCGAGCGGCACCGTGACCACGGCCCCGAGCAGCATCACGAAGAGCAGGGCGAGCTGATCCACGGCCCCACCTTCGCAGCCGCGCCCCTCACCCCGGCTCTCCGCGACCCCGTGTCGCCGACCCCGCGGAGCGGCTTCCGGGGGCGCGGGGCTAGGGGGTGTCTGACGGAGGTCCGCGGCGTCGCGATGCCCGGCACGCACTCTCGCCGCACCGGCCGAAAGCCCACGTACGTCCAGTACGCGGGCA
>NZ_JBVJFA010000024.1:93481-118522 GCF_055588085.1 Streptomyces sp. NPDC046303 | reverse complement strand
TGAATGTTTACCCGTAATCGGGTGCACACATCACGTAGAGCGGGACGATCATGTCGGAATAAGACCGACCGTCCACTGCGTCCTCGCTGTGTAATCGCCTGCAAGCACTCCACGAGGGAGCCTCACAGGTCTTTTTCAAAGGAACCTCATCCACCGGAGTGGACGGGGTATCAACTTCTGGCGTTGATTTTTGGCACGCTGTTGAGTTCTCAAGGAACGGACGCTTCCTTTGTACTCACCCTCTCGGGCTTTCCTCCGGGCTTTCGTTCTGTTCTTGCGTTTCCGACTCTATCAGACTCTTTCGGGCCTGACCCCCGGTCAGCGGGGTTTGTCTTCCGGGCTGTTGGGCCCTTCCGACTCCTGAACTCTAGTGGATTTCCCCGGCGATTCATAATCGGCCTTCGGAAATGAATTCGGGCATGCCGAATTCGTTCCCAGTGGGAGATCGTGCAGAGTTGGGTGCCGCGACGAGGCGGCGGGATCTGTTGCCTCCGCAACCTTTCGGCCCGGGGACAACTCGAAGAACCTTACGGATCCGTGAGGACCGTGTCAACCCCGGTGGTCAGCTGGGCGACTGGAGGTCCTCCACGCGGTCCAGGAGCCGGGTGAGCATGTCACCGAGCACCCCGCGTTCCGCGGTGGAGAGGTCCTGGAGGAGGTCCTCCTCGAAGACCGTGGCCGCCCGCATCGCGTCCAGCCACTTGCTGCGGCCCTCGTCGGTGAGCTCCACGATCACGCGGACCCGGTTGGACTCGTCCCGCTCGCGCGTGACCAGCCCCTCCGCCGTCATGCGGTCGATCCGGTGGGTCATCGCCGCCGGCGTGAGGCCCAGCTGCTTCGCGAGCTCGCTCGGGCCCATCCGGTACGGGGCGCCGGAGATGACGAGGGCCTTGAGGACCTCCCACTCCGCGTTGCTGATGCCCAGCGCCGCGGTCTGGCGTCCGTACGCGACGTTCATGCGGCGGTTCAGGCGGCTCAGTGCCGAGACCACCTTCTCGACCTGCGGGTCGAGGTCCTGGAACTCGCGCTGGTAGATGGCGATCTGCTCATCGAGGGTCGGCTCGTGGACGGGCGCGGTGCCGTCGGGGGTGTCACCCATGGGTCGAAGTATGGCACGTACCCGTTGGCATCTAACTCCTTCGATGTGTAGAGTTAAGGATCGAAGTTTAGGTATGAAGTTCTGAAGTCTTCAGTCTTCGGCTCTCAAAGGCAGGTGAGAAGTGACCAAGGTGATGGGCGCCGCGATGCGGCGGATCCAGGCCGGGAACGCGCTGACCGCGTTCGGCATCGGCTTCACGGTTCCGTTCCTCTACATCTATGTGGCGCAGGTGCGAGGTCTGGGTTCCATGGCCGCCACGAGCGCGTTCGTGGCGTTCGCGCTGGGCGCCCTGGTCGCGCTGCCCCTCACCGGCCGGGTCATCGACCGACGCGGTCCCGTACCCGTGGTCATCGGCGCCGCGGTCGCCGCCTCCGTGGGCGCGATCTCGCTGGGGCTCTCCACCGGCCTGGTGCCGATCCTGCTGTCCGCCCTGGCGCTCGGCGCCGGGCAGGCCGTGATGCAGCCGGCCCTCGCCACCATGATCGTGTGGTGCTCCACCCCCTCCACACGGACCCGTGCCTTCGCCCTCCAGTTCTTCATGCAGAACCTCGGTCTGGGCATCGGCGGGCTCATCGGCGGGCAGATCGTCGACGAGAGCCGTCCAGGCAGCTTCACGCTGCTGTTCGGCGTCGAGGCCCTGATGTTCCTGGTGCTGGCGGCGGTCATCGCCTCCGTGCGGATGCCGCAGGTGCAGGGGTTCAAGGACGCCCGGCCGAAGGACTCGGCGCAGGCGGGCGGCGGCTTCAAGCGGCTGCTGCGGCACAAGGCCATGGTGCAGCTGTGCGTGCTCGGCTTCGTGCTGTTCTTCGCCTGCTACGGGCAGTTCGAGTCGGGTCTGGCCGCCTTCGGTACCGAGGCCGCCGGGATCTCCCCCTCCACCCTCGGCTTCGCGCTGGCCGCCAACACCGGTGCGATCGTCATCGCGCAGTTCGTGGTGCTCCGGCTCGTCGAGAAGCGGCGCCGGTCCCGGGTGATCGCGCTGGTCGGGCTGATCTGGACCGTGGCGTGGGTCATCGCCGGGTTCTCGGGGCTGGGGCACGGAAGCGCCGTGATGGCCGCCGCCGCGTTCATCACCACGTACGCGCTCTTCGGCATCGGCGAGGCCATGCTCTCCCCGACCCTGGCGCCGCTGGTGGCGGACCTGGCTCCGGAGGGCTCCGTGGGGCAGTACAACTCCGCCTTCGCGCTGGTCAAGCAGATGGCCCTGGCGCTGGGGCCGCTCGGTGTGCCGCTCGGTGCGGGGGTTCCGATGCTGTACATCGGGATCTTCATCGCCGTCTCGCTCGGGATCGCCTGGCTGGCGCTGCGGCTCGGCAAGCAGCTGACGCCGGTCCAGGACAACCCGTCGCTGTCCCGGGTCGTGGCGCAGGGTGGGCCCGCAGCCCACGCAGCACCCGCAGCACCCGCAGCACCCGCCGCCCCGGTCGCCCGGCCCGTCGTGGCCGAGGCCGCTGAGCCCGTGCACGCGTAAGCATCCGCCCGTAGGAAGGCCCCGGTCCGGTGGACCGGGGCCTTCCGCGTGTGCGGCTACTTGTCCGGCAGGGCGAACTCGCACCAGACGGCCTTGCCGCCGCCCGGGGTGCGGCGGGTGCCCCAGGACGAGGCGATGGTGGCGACGATCGAGATGCCGCGGCCGGTCTCGTCGGCCGGTTCGGCGCGGCGGCGGCGCGGCAGGTGGTCGTCTCCGTCGGTGACCTCGATGATCAGGCGGCGGTCGGTGCGGCGCAGCCGCAGGCGCATGGGCGGGGTGCCGTGCTGGAGGGAGTTCGCGACGAGCTCGCTGGCGGCCAGGACACCGAGGTCGCACAGCTCGACGGGGAAGCGCCAGGAGGTGAGCACGCCCTGGGCGAAGGCGCGGGCGCGCGGGGCGGCCTCGATGCCGCCGAGGAGTTCCAGGGCGGCGTTGTGGAAGAGCTCGGCGTCCGCGCCGGTGCGGGCGGGCTGCTGGAGGACCATCACGGCGACGTCGTCATCGTGGTCGGCGTCGACTCCGAGGGCGCGCATGAGGCGGTCGCAGATGACGGCGGGGGTTCCCTGGGCGCCGGAGAGGGCGCGTTCCAGGGCGGCGACTCCTTCGTCGATGTCCTCGCCGCGGCGTTCGACCAGGCCGTCGGTGTAGAGGACGGCGGTGGAGCCGGGGCCCAGGGCGATGGTGCCGGAGGTGTGCAGCCAGCCGCCGGTGCCGAGCGGCGGGCCGGTGGGATCGGCGGCCCTGCGTACGGTGCCGTCCTCGTCGCGGACCAGGATGGGGAGGTGGCCGGCGGAGGCGTACGCGAGCAGGCCCTCGTTGGGGTCGTGGACGGCGTAGACGCAGGTGGCGATCTGGCTGGCGTCAATCTCGGCGGCGAGGCCGTCGAGGAGCTGCAGGACCTCGTGCGGGGGGAGGTCGAGGCGGGCGTACGCGCGGACGGCGGTGCGGAGCTGGCCCATGACGGCGGCGGCGCGGACCCCGCGGCCCATGACGTCGCCGATGACGAGGGCGGTGCGGCCGGCGCCGAGGGTGATGACGTCGTACCAGTCGCCGCCGACGGCCGCCTCGGTGCCGCCGGGCTGGTAGGTGGCGGCGACGCGCAGGTCGTCGGGCTGTTCGAGCTCCTGCGGGAGGAGGGAGCGCTGGAGGGTGACGGCGGCCTCGCGCTGGCGGCGCTCGCTGGCGCGGAGGCGTTCGACGGCTTCGGCGTGGTCGGTGACGTCGGCGAGGTGGATCAGGATCCCGGTGTGGTCGGGGTCCGTGTCGCCCTCGGTGCCGGACTTGGGGAACTCGACCGGGGTGCAGGTGACGGTGTACGAGTTCGTGCCGCCGGGGGTGGTGCGGTTCTTGGCGGTACGGGGCTTTCCGCTGCGCTGGACCTGGTCGAGGAGCGGGAGGAGGCCGAGCTCGCCGAGCTCGGGGAGGGCCTCGTGCGCGGGGGCGCCGGGGGTGCGGGTGCCGAAGCCGGTGACGTAGGCGTCGTTGACGTAGGCGACGCGGTGCTCGGAGCCGTGGACGAGGGCGACCAGGGCGGGGAGCCGGCCGAGGACCTCGCGTACGGAGAGCTCGTCGAGGCTGGGCACCGTGGCGAGGGCTCCGGTCCCTGCGGCGGGGGCGAGGGCCGGGGTGGTGCCGGAGCCGCTGCCGGTGCCGGAGACCGTGGGGTCGGTGGGGGAGCCGTCGGCGGCGGGCGCGGACCGATCGGTTCCGGGGTCGGCGCGGCCGCCGCGGGCTGCCGGGACGGAGCCTTCACCCCGCTTGGCCTGGGCGGCGGCGTGTTCGGACCGGGCGGCGGCGCGGCGCTGCGTTCCGGGAAACCGGGCGCTCCAGCGCGTGAAGTTCACTGCGTTCAAGCCTCGTGGTGTCGCAAGTGGTCGCTGTGTCGCTCGTGGTGAGTCGCTGACTGGACGTTGTCACTCTGTGCAGGTGTGAGCCCACCTATGGTCACACGTCCAGTGTGGCCGACCGCACTGACAACGTCAGCCCTGGCTGTCCTGCGGGGGTTTGGGGGCGGGGTGGGACGGGGGTTCCTTGGGGCCGCCGCCTGCGGCGAGTTCGAATTCTGCCCTGGGGTGTTCGAGTGAGCCTAGGGAGACGATCTCCCGCTTGAAAAGACCGGAGAGGGTCCATTCCGCGAGGACGCGCATCTTGCGGTTGAAGGTGGGGACGCGGCTGAGGTGGTATGCGCGGTGCATGAACCAGGCGGGGTAGCCCTTGAGCTTGCGGCCGTAGACGTGGGCGACGCCCTTGTGGAGGCCGAGGGAGGCGACGGAGCCGGCGTACTTGTGGGCGTATTCGGTGAGGAGTTCGCCGCGCAGGGCGGCGATGAGGTTGTCGGCGAGTGCCTTGGCCTGGCGGACGGCGTGCTGGGCGTTGGGGGCGCATTCGCGGCCGGACTCGGGCGCGGTGATGTCGGGGACGGCGGCGGCGTCGCCGGCGGCCCAGGCGTGCTCCACGCCCTCGACGGTGAGGAAGGAGGTGCAGGCCAGGCGTCCGCGGTCGGTCTTGGGCAGGTCGCAGGCGCTCAGGATGGGGTGGGGTTTGACGCCGGCGGTCCACACGACGGTGCGGGTGGGGAAGCGGGCGCCGTCGCTGAGGACCGCGACGCGGTTCTCGCAGGATTCGAGCCGGGTCTCGAGGCGCAGGTCGATGTTGCGGCGGCGCAGTTCGCGGACGGTGTAGACGCCCATGTCGGGGCCGACTTCGGGGAGGATCCGGTCGCTGGCCTCGACCAGCACCCACTTCATGTCCTCGGGCTTGATGTTGTGGTAGTACCGCGCGGCGTAGCGGGCCATGTCCTCGAGTTCGCCGAGCGCCTCGACGCCCGCGTAGCCGCCGCCGACGAAGACGAAGGTGAGGGCGGCGTCGCGGAGGGCGGGGTCGCGGGTGGAGGAGGCGATGTCCATCTGTTCGATGACGTGGTTGCGCAGGCCGATGGCCTCTTCGACGGTCTTGAACCCGATGCCGTAGTCGGCGAGTCCCGGGATGGGCAGGGTGCGCGAGATGGAGCCGGGGGCGAGGACGAGTTCGTCGTACTCGATCTCGGTGGCGCCGGTGCCCTCTTCCTCGGTGGCGAGGGTGGTGACGGTGGCGGTGCGCTTGGAGTGGTCGATGCGCTGGGCTTCGCCGATGACGATGCGGCATTTGTCGAGGACGCGGCGGAGCGGGACCACGACGTGGCGGGGGGAGATCGAGCCCGCGGCCGCTTCGGGCAGGAAGGGCTGGTAGGTCATGTAGGGCTCGGGGGTGACCACCGTGACCTCGGCTTCTTCGGATCTCAGCTTTCTCTGGAGCCGAAGGGCCGTGTACATGCCGACGTAACCGCCGCCGACGACCAGGATGCGGGTGCGGGGCGGGGTACCGGGGGCCGCGCCCCGGGAGTTAGCAGCCTTCACCATCCCATGACGCAACGTGGCCGGGAGTTTGTCCACAGGCCCGACACATTGTGTGACCGGCGGTGGTGCCGGGGCGGGGTGGAAGCGGACCTTGGAGGGGGGTGAAAACCCGCAGGTCAGACGGCACGGAATGAACAGTTCCGAGGGTACGGAACGGAAAAGTGGGGGTGAATGCTCCGATCGGGCGGTGCTCCGTCCGGGGCTGCCTCTTCTGAATTGACTCTGGCTCAACTATGTTCGTATCTCGTCGAGGAGTAGGACCGGGCCCACATGACCGTGGCCCCCTCGGCGTGAAGGCGGGGAGTGTCTCCGGGGGGAGACAGATGATTACCGGGGGAAACATATGAACATTTCCGATTTCCATGGCTCTGCGACCGCACTCTCGGTCGAGGCCAACGGCCGCGGTATCGCGGGCGGCGGCACGACGCACGGCGTAGGCCGGTCCACGCCGCTGCGCGTCGATGCCCAGCGCAATCTGGAGCACGTGCTGCGCGCGGCACGCGAGGTCTTCGGCGAGCTGGGCTACGGGGCCCCGATGGAGGACGTGGCACGTCGTGCGCGGGTCGGCGTCGGCACGGTGTACCGGCGGTTCCCCAGCAAGGACGTACTGGTCCGGCGGATAGCCGAGGAGGAGACCGCCCGGCTGACCGAGCAGGCCAAGGCCGCGCTGGGCCAGGAGGAGGAGCCGTGGCAGGCGCTGTCGCGCTTCCTGCGCACCTCCGTGGCCTCGGGCGCGGGGCGGCTGCTGCCGCCGCAGGTGCTGCGGGTGGGCTCGGCGAGCGAGGACGGCGTCGAGGAGGCCGAGGCGGCGCGGGTTCCGCACCAGCGTCAGGCCGTCACGGCCGGCGGGTCTCCCGAGCTGCGCGTCGTGGGCGCGCGGCCCGTGGGCGAGGACGAGCCTTCGCAGGACGCGGGCGCGGGTGCGCTGCTCGAGGTCGTCGGCCGGCTGGTCGACCGTGCCCGGGAGGCCGGTGAGCTGCGGACCGACGTCACGGTGGCCGACGTGCTGCTGGTGATAGCGACGGCGGCGCCCGCGCTGCCGGACCCGGCACAGCAGGCGGCGGCCTCGACGCGGCTGCTCGACATCCTGCTCGAGGGGCTGCGGTCCCGGACGGTGTGACCGCTGCGGGGAGCCCGGTCGCGGCACGCGCTCGACCGGGCGTCAATCCGCCCGCCAGTACGGTGTTTCGTCGAAATGTGCCCGGATGAGTGGATGGCGCGCAGAAGGGTTCGACGCGAGGTCGCCGTGTGACACGCTTGATCGGTGTACCGGTTGAGTGTGTCGTGCGGGGGCTTCCGCGATGGGCGTTGACGGTCGTGAAGAGGCACTCGGTGGCGCCGGCGGCGAGGTCGGAGCGGGCAGTCTGCCCGCCCGGCAGGTGCCCGCACAGCGCGAGCCGGGCGGTCGGCACGCTGCCCTGACGGGCGGTGGCGGTGAGCTGCCGCCGTCGGACGGGGACTTGATCGCCCGGATGCGGGGCGGCGACGACGGTGCGTACGAGGAGCTGTTCCGCCGGCACGCCGATGCCGTACGCCGCTACGCGCGGACCTGCTGCCGGGACGGGCACACGGCCGACGATCTGACCGCCGAGGTGTTCGCGCGGACGCTCCAGGCGGTACGGGGCGGCGCCGGGCCCGACCAGTCGGTGCGGGCCTATCTGCTGACCACCGTACGCAGGGTCGCCGCGGCCTGGGTGAAGACCGCTCGGCGGGAGCACCTCGTCGAGGACTTCGCCGTCTTCGCGGAGCAGGCGGTCACGGGGACGGAAGGGGCCGGGCTGTCGGGCCTGTCCGGGGACGACACCCTCGAACTGGGCGCGGACGTCCGGGCCATGCACGCGGCCGAGCAGTCCCTGGCGATGCAGGCGTTCCGGAGCCTGCCCGAGCGGTGGCAGGCCGTGCTGTGGCACACCACCGTCGAGGAGGCCTCGCCGAGCGCGATCGCGCCGCTGTTCGGGCTGAGCGCCAACGCGACGGCGGTGCTGGCCAGTCGTGCCCGCGAGGGGCTCAAGCAGGCGTATCTGCAGGCGCATGTGAGCTCGGCGCTGAGCGAGGGCGGCGACTGCGCGCGGTACGCGGACCGGTTGGGCGCCTATGCGCGCGGCGGGCTGCGGATGCGGGCGGAGCGGGGGCTGCGCAAGCATCTGGAGGAGTGCGCGAAGTGCCGGCTGGCCGCCGGGGAGCTCAAGGACGTCAACGCGGGCATTCCCGCGCTGCTTCCGGTCGCGGTCATCGGGTGGTTCGCCGCCGGGTACGCGGCCAAGGCGGCCGGAGTGGTGGCCGGCGGGGCCGTCGCCGCGGGCGGTGCCGGGGCCGCCGCGGCTGCCACCGGTGCGGCGACCGCGGGCGCCGGAGCCTCGGGAGGGGCTGCGGGGGCAGGGGCTGCTGGTGCGGGCGCTGCCGGTGGTGCTGCTGGTGGTGCGGGCGCTGCCGGTGGGGCTGCTGGGGCGGGGGCTGTTGGTGGGGCTGCTGGTGGTGCGGGTGGGGCTGCCGGTGGGGCAGGGTCGGGGGCCGGGGCCGGGGGGGCCGTGGTGTCCGAGGGGCTGGGGATGCCGGCCAAGGCCGCCATCGCCGCAGGGATCGCGGTCGCTGCGGCCGCCGGGGTGGTGTTCGCCCTGACCGGGGACCACACCGATCCGCCGGCCCAGGCGAAGCCCGCCCCGCCGGTGGCGGCGCCGGTGGTGCCGAGCGCCCCGGCCTCGCCGGCGCCGAGCCCGACGGAGGCGGAGCCGCCGCCCGCGCAGGCCTTCGTACCACCGCCGCAGACCGAGCCGTCGCCGACGCCGCCCGCGCCGACCCGTGCCGCGCCGAGCCGCTCGCCTTCTCCGTCGCCCAGCCGGGAGAAGGCCTCACCCAGCCCGTCTCCGAGCCGGACCTCGCCGAAGCCCACCCCGCCGCCCGCGCCGAAGCCGGCCCAGGGGTTCCAGCTGTCGCGGCTCGGCCACTCGGTCTACGGGGACCATGACGGCCCGGAGATCCAGACCTGGCGCAGCAGTTGGGTGTGGCAGCGCTGGGGGCTGGAGGTGGGCGACCGAAGGTTCGGGCAGGGGATCACCGTGAACTCCCGCTCCTCCGTGGAGATCGCCCTCAACCGGCGGTGCACGGCCTTCTCGGCGCGCGCCGGGGTGGACGGCCTGTCGATGTACAGCGACAGCTTGGTGCGGTTCTCCGTGTATGCCGACGGGCAGCGGCTGTGGCAGTCCGCGGCCCTCGGGTACGGGGATCCTGCGGCGGCCGTGGAGGTCTCGCTGGCCGGGCGCAAGACGCTGCGCCTGGTGACGGAGAAGGCCGGTCCGGGCCGCCTGCCCGTGCTGGCCAGCTGGGCGGACTCGGTGATCAGCTGCCGCTGAGCGACGGCGAGGGGATGCGGCCCCGCGTCAGGACCGCCTAGGGCCGCCTAGGGCCGCCTCGGCAACGCTTCAGCAGCGCCTCAGGACAAGGCCGGGCGGTGGACGGGGACTCCCTCCGGCACCGCGCGGCGGCGGGCCGCGGACGTGCCCGTCCAGCAGGTGCCGCGGCGGGCGAGGAGGCGGTGCAGCCACAGCTCCATGGAGACGAGTTCCGCCAGCCCGTCGAGCGGGACGGGGCGGCCGTCCGCCGCGTCGATCAGGGCCTGCTGCACGACCCGGGCGTCGATCAGCCCGGCGTCCGCGAGCAGCGGCGCGGCGAACAGGGCGAGCAGCTCGCTCAGGGCCGCGCGCAGCCCGAGCCGGGTCGCCGCCTCGTTCGGGGTGTGGGTGGTGGCCCCCCAGCCGGGCGGCAGTTCCCGCACGCCGGTCGAGGACAGGACGGTGCGCAGGATCGCGGCGCGGGCCCCGGGCTGGACGCGCAGGGATTCGGGGAGCGCGCGGGCGGCCCGGACGACCTGGTTGTCCAGGAAGGGGGCGTGCAGGCGCTGGCTGCGGACCTCCACGGCCTGTTCGAAGACCCGGTGGTCGGCGGCGTGCCGGGCGAGGGCGGCGCGGGCCCGGGCCTCCCCCGGCCGCAGGGAGAGGGGAGGGCGGCCGGCCGCGGCCGTGAGGCGGATCGATACTTCCGCCAGCGCCTCCCCGGTGAGCCAGCCCGCCGCCGGGCCGGGCCGTGACCAGGTCAGGGCGGCGAGGGAAGCGTCCACCGGACCGGAGGATCTCTCGGTGACCCCGCCCTCGCGGAGTCTGGCCGCGGCGGCTTCCATGCCCGCGCGGTACGTCGTACGGGCAAGTCTGCGGGCCGCGGAGTACACGGTCAGCGGCACCAGCAGGGACTCGCCCGGGGCTCCGGAGGCCGATGCCGAGCGGGCCAGCGCCGCCACCGGGCGCAGCAGGTGGCGGCGGCGGCGGTCCATCAGGAGGTCGGCCATGCGGGCGGGGTGCGCGTCGAGGACCTGGCGGGCGCCGTGCCCGGTGAAGTGGTCGGCGGATCCGGCGGCCAGCCGGCGCCGCTCGCGGGCGGCGAAGACCAGGGAGGGGCCGGGTTCGTCGGTCAGCGGGCCGTCGAGTTCGGCGTACGGGAGGGCCTCCTCCGCGGCGGCCACCACGACGTGGTGCAGGCGCGGGTCGGCCGCGATGGCGCGGGCCCGTTCCAGTTCCTCCTCGCGGCCCCGCGGGGTGGCGAGGTCGTTGAAGGTGACGGCCAGCAGCCGGGCTCCGGCGGGGCTGGTGAGGGTGCCGGGGGCGCCGGGCAGGCCGGCCGCGAGCAGGGCCAGGGTCGCGGAGGCGCTGCCGCCGGAGAGGTCGGCGCCGACGCCGGGCACCGGGGCGCCCCGGGCCGCGCGCCGGTCGGCGGGGCCCATGCCGGGTACGGGGCCGGGATCGTACGGCGGAGCTGCGTCGGGGGCATGGCGGGGCGCCGTGAGCCGGGCGCGCACGGCATCCACCAAAGCTTCCCGTACGCCCTCCACCGCGCGGTCGGGATCGGCCTGGGGCCCGGCCACCGCGAGCGAGGCGACGGGCTCGTACCCGGTGATCTCGCGGGAGCCCTCGCGCAGGATGAGCGCGTGCCCGGGCGGGATGCGCCGGACCCCGGCGTACGGTGTGCCGTCGCCCAGTGCCTCCGGGCTGTCGGGACAGGCCAGCAGGGCGGCGAGATGGCCGATGTCGAGCTGTGCCTCGATGAGGTCGGCCAGCGGGAGGGCGGCGGTTGCGTACGCGGTGCCGCTGGCCCAGGGGGTGTAGAAGACGGGCCGGGCGCCCGCGAGGTCGCCGACGACGGTGATCCGGCGGCCGGCCTGGACGACGGCGGTGTAGCTGCCGGACCACTGGGTGAGGTGGCGCAGGGCCCCGCCGCGGGCTGCGTACAGGGCCCTGCGCAGCTCGGCGTCGGTGGCGCCGCAGCAGCCGAGGACGGCGAGCCGGGTGAAGGGGTCGGCCGGGTCGGCGGTGAGGGTGCGGATCTCGTCGGGGCGCCAGTCGCCGACGGCCCAGAGCGGGTCGGGGTCGCCCCAGAGCAGCTGGGATCCGACGGGGTGGACGGTGCGTTCGGCGTTCGCACCCGGGTCGCCGGCGTGGGCGGCGTCCGCGATGCCGCCGTGGGGCGGGGCGCTGCCGCCCGGGTAGCCGGTATCGGGGTGACCGGCCTGGCCGGAGCCGTGGCCGGGCCCGTGTCCGGGCCCGCGCCCGGGTGCGTTCCCCGAGACGCGGCCGGCCGTGCCGAAGCTCGCGGCGATACTGCTCCAACCCACCAACCAGCGCACCGCCGCCTCCCCAGCCTGTGGGCACATGACCGGGGCACGGGCAGCACGGTCGGCGCTGAGGGCGCGGTCGGCGGGACCCCGGGTGGCTCGGGTCCATGCTGCCACGGGACAGGCGTGCGCGAGTGGTTAAAGGGGGCGCACATGCAAACGAACACGCCCCCGCCACGCGGTATTTGGCGTTCCGTTCCCCCCGCCCCATAGGTCGCTTTCAGCCATTCTTCGGCCGTCCTGAGAGCGGTTGCGGCGCCCGGCTCCCGGTGCGCGGCCGCGGTCCGGGAGGCGGATTCCGCCCCCCGGACCGTTCCGCCACCCGCGGGGATTGAGGTAGCGGCATCCCCCGGCCCGCCCGATCCGCGCAGCGGGCCGACCCACGCACCGCACATCGAATCGCCGGGCCCGCGGACCGGCCAGAGCGCACGGGCGGGCGCACGGCCACACGGGCGGAGCACGGGAGGGGACGTGCGCCCCGGACACGGGCCGGGGCGGACTGTGCAAACGGACAACAATCCCGCCATACGGAAGTAAGGGCCTTAACGCTTGGGAGGCGGGGAACTACGCTGGGTTTACGAAATGCCGGGCGCCTATGCCCCGGCGGCGTCTGCGTTCCGCGTGTGACGAGGGGTGGCGCATGTCCAGGGAGCTCCGCGAGCCCAATGAGAAGCTCGGCGCCGTCCTCGCCCTCGCGGGCATCAGCAACGCGGGGCTGGCCCGTCGGGTCAACGACCTCGGCGCGCAGCGCGGTCTGACGCTTCGGTACGACAAGACGTCGGTGGCCCGGTGGGTGTCGAAGGGCATGGTGCCGCAGGGCGCCGCGCCGCACCTGATCGCGGCTGCCATCGGCGCGAAGCTGGGGCGGCCGGTGCCGCTGCACGAGATCGGGCTGGCGGACGCGGACCCGGCGCCCGAGGTGGGGCTGGCGTTCCCGCGCGATGTGGGCGCGGCGGTGCGGTCGGCCACCGACCTCTACCGGCTCGACCTCGCCGGACGGCGCGGCGGTGGCGGGGTCTGGCAGTCCCTGGCCGGTTCGTTCTCGGTGGCGGCGTACGCGACGCCCGCCTCGCGCTGGCTGATATCTCCTGCCGACGGCTCGGTGGCGCGCGAGCCCGCGGGGGCGGGCGGTCCGGTGCCGGCTCCTGCGGCGCCCTCGGCTGCGACCCCCTCGGCTCAGGACATGCCGGTGCACGACCCACCGGCGGGACGGACGGGCGGACGGACGGGCGGACGGACGGGCGGACAGATCGGGACGCGGACCGCCCCGCAGGCCGGTGGACGGACCGGCACACAGACGGGCGGACGGACCGGCGGGCAGGCCGCAGGCCCGGCGACCGCACCGACCGCAGGCCCGGCGACCGGCCCGACGATGGGACCGGTGACGGGTGCGGCGGGAAGCCTGCCTGCTCCGCCGTCCACCGTTGTGCCCGCCCAGCCCGGCACCGAAACGCCCCGCGACCACGTCCAGCGCGTGGGCCACAGCGATGTGGCCAAGCTGCGCGAGGCCGCCGAGGACGCCCGGCGCTGGGACTCCAAGTACGGGGGCGGCGACTGGCGTTCGTCGATGGTGCCCGAGTGCCTGCGGGTGGACGCGGCGCCCCTGCTGCTCGGCTCCTACTCCGACGAGGTGGGCCGCGCCCTGTTCGGCGCGACCGCCGAACTGACCCGGCTCGCCGGGTGGATGGCCTTCGACACCGGCCAGCAGGAGGCGGCCCAGCGCTACTACATCCAGGCGCTGCGCCTGGCCCGCGCGGCCGCCGACGTACCCCTCGGCGGCTACGTCCTGGCGTCGATGTCCCTGCAGGCGACCTACCGGGACTTCCCGGACGAGGGCGTGGACCTCGCGCAGGCGGCCGTCGAGCGCAACCGCGGCCTGGCCACCGCCCGCACCATGAGCTTCTTCCGGCTCGTCGAGGCCCGCGCCCACGCGAAGGCCGGCGATTCCGCGGCGGCGGGAGCCGCGCTGCGGGCGGCCGAAGGCTGGCTGGAACGCGCCAGGGGCGGCGACCCGGACCCGACCTGGCTGGGTTTCTACTCCTACGACCGCTTCGCGGCGGACGCGGCGGAATGCTACCGGGACCTCAAACTCCCGCGGCAGGTACGGCGCTTCACCGAACAGGCCCTGTCCCGGCCCACCGAGGAGTATGTACGGTCGCACGGGCTGCGCCTGGTCGTGAGCGCGGTCGCCGAGCTGGAGTCGGGCAACCTCGACGCGGCGTGCGCGGCGGGCACCCGGGCGGTGGAGGTGGCGGGCCGGATCTCCTCGGCGCGGACGACCGAATACGTGCGGGACCTGCTGCACCGCCTGGAACCGTACGGGGACGAGCCGCGCGTGGCGGAGCTGCGCGAGCGGGCCCGGCCGCTGCTGGTGGCCCAGGCGTAGGACCAGGCAGGGCCCGACCCGGAAGACGGGCCCCGGGGGACCGCGTGCCCGCGTTGTCGGTGGCGGGGTGCAGTATGCAGGGGTGGGAGGTGTCAGCGTGGGCGGCGGCGTGGACTGCGATGTGCTGGTGATCGGTGGCGGGATCGTCGGCCTGTCGACGGCGCATGCCCTGTCACGGCTGGCTCCGGGGACCAAGGTGGTCGTTCTGGAGAAGGAGGCCGGCCCGGCCCGGCACCAGACGGGCCGCAACAGCGGGGTGATCCACAGCGGGATCTACTACCGCCCCGGCTCGCTCAAGGCGCGCTTCGCGGTGAGCGGCGCCGCCGAGATGGTCAAGTTCTGCGCGGAGCACGACATTCCGCACGAGGTGACCGGCAAGCTGATCGTCGCCACGGAACGCGAGGAGCTGCCACGGCTGCACGCGCTGGTCCAGCGTGGCCGGGAGAACGGCATTCCGGTGCGCGAGCTCGGCCCGGCGCAGATCTCGGAGTACGAGCCGGAGGTCCAGGGCCTGGCCGCGATCCACGTGGGCAGCACCGGGATCGCGGACTACGGGCGGGTGACGGCCCAGCTGGCCGAGTCCTCGGGGGCGGAGATCGTCTACGGCGGCGCGGTGGACCTGATCTCCCGCCGCCCGTCGGCCGTGGCGGTCCGCACCACCGCCGGGCTGGTGGTCCGCGCCCGGGTGCTGGTGAACTGCGCGGGCCTCCAGTGCGACCGGATCGCCCGCCTGGCGGGAGACGACCCGGGCATGCGGATCATCCCCTTCCGGGGCGAGTACTACGACCTGGCCCGCCCCGAGCTGGTCCGCGGGCTGGTCTACCCGGTCCCCGACCCCGCCTTCCCCTTCCTCGGCGTCCACCTGACCCGGGGCATCGCGGGCGGCGTCCACGTCGGTCCGAACGCCGTGCCCGCGCTGGCCCGCGAGGGCTACGCCTGGTCGACCGTCCGCCCGCGCGACATCGGCTCCGAGCTGGCCTGGCCGGGATCCTGGCGGATGGCCGCGCGGCACTGGCGGTACGGGGTGGGCGAGATCCACCGCTCACTGTCGAAGGAGGCGTTCACGCAGGCGGTACGGCGCCTCCTCCCGGCCGTGACCGCGGCGGACCTCCACCCGGCCCCGGCCGGGGTCCGCGCACAAGCCGTCCTGCGGGACGGCACCCTGGTGGACGACTTCCTGATCCGGGAGGCCCCGCGCACGGTGCACGTGCTGAACGCCCCGTCTCCGGCGGCCACCGCCTCCCTCCCGATCGGCCGCGAGATCGCCACCCGCGCCCTCCGGACCCTCGGCTCGGCCTGAACGGTCCTGGGCGGGGCCGGGGCGGGGTGGGGGCGGGGTAGGGGCGGGGGTAGGGGCGGGCCGGGTCCCCGGCCCGGGGGGGCCGCTCGCGCAGCCGCGCCCCGGCCCCCCGTCGTAGAATCGGCACATTGTGTCTGAGTCCCTGAACCCCCAGCCGCCCAGCCTCCCGGACGCCGCTCCGGAGGCGACCGCGTACGTGCCGCCCAAATGGCGCACCGAGCCCCGCTTCCCCGACGGGCCCGCCCCGGACCCGGCCGGCTCGCACCACGAGCGGCGCATCCGGAGCTTCCAGCCCCGCCGCAGCCGCGTCACCACCGGCCAGGGCGAAGCCCTCAAGCGCCTGTGGGGAACCTGGGGCCTGGACATCGACGGCCACGAGGTCATCGACCTGAAGACCCTCTTCGACGGCCTGCCCGTGGTCCTGGAGATCGGCTTCGGCATGGGCGAGGCCACCGCGCAGATGGCCGCCGCCGACCCCGGCACCGGCATCCTCGCCGCCGACGTGCACACCCCCGGGCAGGGCAACCTGCTCGCGCTCGCCGAGCGCAACGGGCTCAGCAACGTCCGCGTGGCCAACGGCGACGCCATCATCCTGCTCCGCGAGATGCTGCCGCCGGACTCCCTGGCCGGGATCCGCGTGTACTTCCCGGACCCGTGGCCCAAGGCCCGCCATCACAAGCGCCGCCTGATCCAGCCCGAGTTCCTCACCCTGGCGGCGACCCGGCTGGCCCCCGGGGCCGTACTGCACTGCGCGACCGACTGGGAGCCGTACGCCGAGCAGATGCTCGAAGTGCTCACCGCGCACCCCGACTTCGAGAACACCCAGCCCGACGGCGGCTATGCGCCGCGCCCCGCCTTCCGGCCGCTCACCCGCTTCGAGGGCCAGGGCCTCGACAAGGGCCACGTCGTACACGACTTGCTCTTCCGCCGCAGGGAGAACTGACAACGTCACTGCGCGTGTCAGACCGGCTCTGTAGGGTCATGGTGTGTTCCGAGCGCTCCCCCCTGTGCTCGCACGCCCGTCGGGCACGGTCCGCACGTGCGTGCTCGTCGTTCTGCTCGCCGCCACCGGGATCGCGATCCTCGAACTGGTGCGGGAGCAGACCGGCACCCCCGGCTTCTTCGTCGGTCTCGGTCTGGCCCTGCTGCCGGTGCCGCTGCTCATGGCGGCCTTCCGGTGGCTGGGCCGGGCCGCGCCCGCGCCCTGGCCGCAGCTGCTGTTCTGCTTCGGCTGGGGTGCCTGCACCGCGGCGCTGATCGCGATACTGGCCAACAGCTTCGCGACCGAGTGGATAGCCGCGGCCACCGCGGACCCTTCCGACGCCGACCAGCTCGGTTCGGTGGCGATCGCGCCGGTGGTGGAGGAGACCGTCAAGGCGGCGGCCCTGCTCCTCGTCTTCGTCTTCCGCAGACGGCATTTCACCGGCCCCGCCGACGGTTTCGTGGTGGCCGGCTTCACCGCCACCGGCTTCGCCTTCACCGAGAACATCCTCTACCTCGGCAACGCCTTCGGCGATGACCTGGCCAAGGGCACCGGCATGCTCCACTCGATCACGGCCGCGACCTTCTTCGTCCGCATAGTGGTGTCGCCGTTCGCGCACCCGCTGTTCACCGTGCTCACCGGGCTCGGTTTCGGCGCGGCCGCGCTCAGTGCCCGCCGCAGGAGCAGGATCGGCCTGCCCCTGCTCGGGCTGGCGCTCGCCATGGGCCTGCACGCCCTGTGGAACAGCTCCTCGCGGCTCGGCGAGTACGGGTTCTACCTGGTCTACGGCTGCGTGATGGTCCCGGTGTTCGGGCTGCTGCTGTGCCTGGCGGTGCGGATAAGGCGCCGCCGTCTGCGGGCCGTCGCGGGGGAGCTCGCGGTGTACGCGGCCGCGGGCTGGCTCGGTCCCGCCGAGGTCCCCGCCCTGGCTTCGATGCCCGCCCGGTCGCTGGCGCGCAGCCTGGCCCGGCGCAGCGGGGGCCGGGCCGCCGGCCGGGCGGTCGCCCTGTACGAGGCGGATGCGGCGGCCCTGGCGCTGCTGCGGAACCGGGCGCGCCGCGGCGGCCCGGGGCGCGAGCCGGATTTCGCCGGACGGGAGCGGGAGCTGCTGGACCGGCTGTGGCTGCGCCGGGCGACGGCGGGTCCCGCGCTGTCCCGGGCGGCGGTCATGGAAGAGCTGCTTCCGCCGTGGTTCGATCCCCTGCCGAGGCCGGGTGGCCCGCCCGGGGCCGCGCCCGGCGCCGCGCCCGGCGCCGCGCCCGGCGCCGTGCTGGCCGGTGTGCCGGCACCACGGCGGGCGGGCGATGCCAGGGCGAGGACGGGCGATGCGCGGACCGGGGCGGGCGGCGCCGGCGCGGGGAGCGCCGTCGGCCGGTTCAGACGTTCAGGCCCTTGGAGGTCAGCCACGCCAGCGGGTCCACCGTAGAGCCGCCCTTGCGTACTTCCAGGTGGAGATGGGGTCCGGTGACGTTGCCGGTGGCGCCGACACGGCCGATGGTCTCGCCCGGGGAGACCGTGCCGGAGGTCACCGACATCGAGGAGAGGTGGCAGTACCAGACCTCCGTCCCGTCCTCGAGCTCGAGCACGATCCGGTAGCCGTACGCCCCGGACCAGCCGGCCGAGGTGATCTTCCCGGCTGCCACGGCCTTGGCCGGGGTGCCGGTGGGAGCGGCGAAGTCGAGGCCGGTGTGGTAGCCGGAGGACCACATGGAGCCGGCGACCCCGTAGTGCGAGGTGAGGGTGTAGGCGGAGGTGGGCAGGGAGTAGCTGCCGGCCAGTTGGGCGAGGCGCTCCTGCTCGGCCTTGGCCGCTGCGGCCGCTGCGGCCTCCTCGGCTGCCTTGGCTTCCTCCGCGGCCTTCGCCTCGGCCGCCGCCTTCGCTTCCTCGGCCGCCTTGCGCGCGGCCTCCAGCTTGTCCTTGGCCTCCTGGGTGGCGGCCTCCCGGGCGATCCGCTCGGCCTCGGCCTGGGCTTGCGCCGCGGCCGCGGCCTTCTGGGAGTCGGCCTGCTGGAGGATGCGGTTGCGCAGCACTTCGCCCGGGTCGGCGCGGCGGTCGGACTGCTGCGGGATGATGCCGGACCTCGCGGCCGCCCCGGCCGCCGGCCCGGAAGCGCCCTCCGCCTGCCGGACGGTGTCCCCGGTGATCCCGACGCCGGAGCCATCGGGCACCAGGTCGGGCAGGGACGGCATGGATATCGCGACCTGGGGCCGGTCCTGGGCGGTGGCGATGCCGCCCGCGCCGACGGCGGCGATGACGCCGACGCCGAGCACGGTGGAGCTGCGGGCCAGTCCGCCGCGCTGCTTGGCCACGCGGTGCTTGCCACGGACCGAACGGACCGAGTCCTCGGTGGGGTTCCACTCGCCCCAGGCGCCCGCGGTCGGCGGCTCGTGGTTCTCGATGCCTTCGGGGGCAGGCAAGTTGGAGGCCACCGGGGCACACTCCTCATTGACGCGATCGCGCACGGCGCCGTCTCTTGCGACGGCTGGGACGACCGCGCTGCGTTATCGAAAGGTAATAGACGGAGGGGAGTGATTCCAAGCTGTTGCGATGGATCGTTGCGCCAATTGGCCACTCCCTGACCAGTTCTGGCCAGACCTTTTCGCCTTCGATCCGGATCAACCCGGGCAAATTTCGGGCAGTTGCGCTACCACTCCAGCCACATTCTGATCATGACGGTCCGTCAGGGACCTTGCAGAGAGCGGCCCGGCCCTCACCCACCGTCACCTGCGGTCGTCGCGCCGCACCACCGGTACGGTCCACCGCCGCTCCGGCTGCCCCTCGCCCGGTCGGCCCACCGCCAGCAGCGCCATGTCGTCCGTCGCCCCGCCCCCGGTATGCCGGCGCACATCGCTGCTGAGCGCGCCGAGCAGCGCCTCCGGCCCGGGGAACACCCGCCCCCGCAGCCGGTCCGCCGGATCGTAGAAGGCCCCCGCCCGGTCCCGGGCCTCGGTGACCCCGTCCGTGTACAGGAGCAGCGTGGCGCCCTCCGGGAAGGACCACTGCTCGACCCGGTCCGGCCGGCCGTCCAGCTCGCCGAGGCCGAGCGGCAGGGCGGGCTCCTCGGGGCCGAGCGCCAGCAGTTCCCCGTCGGCGTGCAGCAGCAGCGGCTCGGGGTGGCCCCGGTTCAGCAGCCGCAGCACCTGCGCCTCCGGCGGGATCTCGCCGAGCACGCACGTCGTGAACCCCTCCACCGCGTCCAGGCTGTCGCGCCGGGTGCCCTCCCTGGCCAGGGCCCGCTCCAGCCGGTGCGCCAGGCGCTCCAGCGTCGGCTCGGTCTCCGCCGCCTCCCGGAAGGCCCCCAGGACCACCGCCACGGCTTCCACCGCGCCCAGCCCCTTGCCCCGTACGTCGCCCACCGCCAGCCGGACTCCGTACGGGGTCTCCTGCACCGCGTACAGGTCCCCGCCGATGAAGGCGTCCGCCTGCGCCGCCTCGTACCGGGCGGAGACGTGCAGGCCCCCGATCCGCGCGGCCGGCGTGGGCAGCACCGCCCGCTGCGCGGCCTCGGCGATGCCGCGCGCAGAGGCCAGCCGCTCACCGCTGCGCCGCACCACCCGGTTGATCAGGAGCGCCAGCGCGGAGACGGTCAGGACGGTGACCAGCTCGGTCAGCGCCTCCACCTTCCAGCTGGTGCCGTGGTACAGGTGCAGCAGGACCACGGCGAGCGAGGCCAGTGCGCCCGTGGCGGCCGTGGCCCGGAAGCTGAACAGCGGGGCGGCGACCAGCGGGGCCGCCGAGAAGAAGGGGGATCCGGTGAAGCCGGGCGGGGTCAGCACGTCGAAGACCAGCCCGAGGGTGATCAGCACACCCGGCAGCACCCGGACCACCTGCCGGGCCACACCGTTGCCGTTGCCGTTGCCGTTGCCGTTGTCGCCGCCGCCGCTGCCGCCGTTGACGCCGCCGTCCACGCTCTCGCCGTTGCCCTGCCGGCCCAGCCCCACCACGCTGCTCTCCTGCCGCCCGGTCGCTCGCACGGGTGCGGGCTGGCCCGCCTCGCCCCTCAAGGCTGGCGGCACGGGTGCCCGTACGGCGACCCGGCGGTGGCCGATCGGGTGACGAAGCCTCAGACACGACGGATCCGCAGCACGACGAAGGCCCGGCTCCCCAAGGGGAACCGGGCCTTCGTACTGAGTAGCGGGGACAGGATTTGAACCTGCGACCTCTGGGTTATGAGCCCAGCGAGCTACCGAGCTGCTCCACCCCGCGTCGGTAAACCCAACTCTAGACCATCCGGGGGGACGCCTTCGCCAATTAACCGCCGCCCCACCCCCGCAACCCCCGTAACCGCAGGTCAGGGCGGTCCAAGCGGCTCATATACGGCACCGGGAAGCGAAGATCATCTCTGTTGCACGCCGGTGACACTGCGGGGATGGTTCCGGGATCGTCTGCGGGCGAAGATTCACCTGTCGCCAAGGCCGCGGGGAACAGGAACCGGCCGGGCCGGCACCAACCACACCAACCGGCTCGGCGCTCTGCCGATGCCCTCGTGATTCCCGGGGGGAGTCCACCATGTCCGTTCGCACCGCAGCCGCCATCGCAGTCGTCGCCGGCGTCGTCACCACTCTGCTGCCGCTCTCGGCCACCGCCGCGTCCGCCGCGCCCACCGCCGACGGCCAGGCCGTGCTGCGTACGGAGATGGGCACTCCCGTCCCCGACGGCCCGCTGACCCGCGGCGGAGCCACCGAGACCTTCGACCTCACGGTGAAGAACCCGACCGGCAAGGCCGTCACCTACAAGCCGTGGATGCTCCTTGACCCGACCGGTCCGAGCCGCCTCCAGCAGGACGACGTCGTCTTCAAGGTCGAGTCGGTGGACGCCCCGGCAACCACGTCCTCGATCGGCCGGCAGGACGGCGAGTGGCAGGGCATGTTCTACCCGGCGGCCGGCGCCCCGGGCGGGCTGAGCGAGGGCTTCGACATCCCCGCGAACGGCAAGATGACCTGGAAGGTCACCCTCGGGCTCGGTGCGAACTACCCGACCAACAACGGCGACTTCACCCTCCGGGCCGCCAGCTACAACAACTCGGTGGCCGCCGACGGCACGGGCTCCCACCTCTTCAAGGTCGGCCCGCAGATCAAGACGGGCGAGCTGAAGACCTCGTTCACCCAGGGCAGCCCCGACATGGGCGGCCCGGAGAAGCGCGCGTACTGGAACCTGAACCACCAGGCCACGGGCGACGGCACGTTCGCCACCGGCCTCGCCCGCACCCTGATCCTGTCGCACCCGGGCGACGAGAAGGCCGACTTCCGCGTCCAGGCCATGATCGACGGCCGTTGGCAGGACCTGAAGGACGGGGACGCCGGCCGCTACGAGCTGCCCGAGATCCCCAACGGCTTCGGCGCGGCCTCCGGCGTCCGCACCCTGCCGCTGCGGGTCAGCCTGGGCGAGAACACCAAGATCAAGAAGAAGACCGCCATCACGATGGAGGTCGAGGTCGCCCACGCCACGGGCAACACCTACCCGCTCCAGACCGTCGGCGTGACGTTCCCGCTCGTCCCGTTCGCGCAGCCGGTGCCCTCCGGCACCCCGAGCGCCACGCCGTCGGCCAAGCCCACCAAGGCCCCGGTCACCGCCACCTCGGCGCAGCCGGCCGCGGCCACGTCCTCCTCGGCCGCCGCGGCGGGCAACACCCCCACGGCCACCACGGGTTCGGGCTCGCTCGCCGCCACCGGCTCCTCCTCGGACACGGGCCTGTACGCCGGGCTCGCCGCGGCCCTCGTCGCCCTCGGTGCGGCCGCCGCCTGGCTCGGCGCCCGCCGCCGCCGGGGCATCTCGGCCTGACCCGCACCCGTACGGGGAAGCGCCCCGCCCGATCCGCTCGGGTGGGGCGCTTCCTCGTACGGGGGACGTCCCGGGGGGGGCGCCGAGGCACGGACCCGGCCCGCCGCGAGGCGCGTACTGACGCGGCCGTCGCCAGGGCATGCTCGGAACATGACCGAGAACGAGATCAAGCTCAAGGCCATTGCCGCCCTGACGGGTCTGCGCGCCGACGTCGACGAGGGCCTCGTCTCGGATCTGCTGGGCGAGGTCATTCCAGGCCAGTTCACCGTCCCCGCAGGAGCCGGTCCCGAGGAGGCCGGTCTGGCGGTGCTCAGTCAGCTGTCCGAGCCGCTGAGCGCCCTGGTCAGCGGATTCATCACCGCCTTCGAGGCCGTCGCGGACGCCTACGACGAAACGGGCGCCGAGCCGCACACCGAAGGGATCCTCCAGGAACTGGCACTCCGGCTGGCCAGCGACGATCTGGAATGAGAAGCGGGGGCCGGCGGCCCGGCCTCAGCCCTCCGGCGCCGCCCCGGCCGCGGGCTCCTGCCCCTGCGGCTCACTCACCGATACCCGGGGCGGGCGCAGCAGCCGCTGCCCCACCCGGTAGCCGGGGCGCAGGACGGCCGTACAGACCGGCGCGTCCACCCCCTCCGACACCTGGTGGTCCACGGCTTCGTGACGGGCGGGGTCGAAGGGCTCGCCTTCCGCGCCCACGCGCTCCAGGCCGAGGTCCACGAGCCGTTCCTCCAGCTCCTCCGCCACGGCCCACAGCTCGCCGCTGTCACCGAGCCCGCGGGCCCTGTCGACGGCGTCGAGCACGGGCAGGAGGCCGGCGAGGACCTTGGCGGTGGCGATCTCCTGCTGCGCCGCCCGGTCGCGCTGCACCTGCTTGCGGTAGTTCTCGTACTGCGCTTCCGCCCGCCGCAGCTCCGCGGTGCGTTCGGCGAGCTGGGATTCCAGGGCTCGGGCCCGGTCCGGCGTTCCGAGTACGTGCTCGCCGCCTTCCCGCTCGGGTGTTTCCTCGTCGGGCTCCCTGGGCTGGAGGGTCTCCGGGTCGATCCGCCGCCTGTCGTGGATGACCACCGGGGGCTGCTCTTCCCCCGGCCGGGATCCATGGGGCCGGTTCACTGCGCTTCTCCCTTCGGCTCGCGCCCGCGGTCAGAACGTGACGGGTCCCGGGGCGGTGAACGACTGGTCGAGCGTGAACAGGGCGCCGTCCGGGTCGCTGATGGTGACCTGCCGTTCGTCGCTCTGCCAGGGGCCGTCGGGGACCACGCTGCCGCCGTGTTCGACTGCGGCCTCCGTGGCGGCCTTCAGGGCGCGGACCTTGAAGTGGACCAGCCAGCGCGGCCGCAGCTGCGGTGTGGGGGCTGCCGCCTCGACCGGACCGCTGTTGAGGCGGGCCACGGCCTCGCCCTCGCGGCGCAGGACGACCTGATCGTGCTCGTAGGAGACCTCGCAGCAGCCGTGGCCGCCGTCCGCCGCCCACTGCAGGGCCTCGCCGTAGAAGACGGCCGCGTCGAAGGCGTTCGTCGTGTGCAGTTCCAGCCATGCGGGTGCCGCTCCGTCGCCGATCCGCCAGTTGGCCAGGACGCTGCCTTCCCACACGCCGAAGGTCGCGCCCTCGCGGTCGGCGGCCAGGGCCGCACGTGCGTGCGGCGGGTACGGCACGGGGCCCACGGCGATGGTGCCGCCGCGCTCGCGGATCCGGGCCACGGCGTCGTCGGCGTCGTCGACGGCGAAGTACGGCATCCACGCGACGGGAACGGCGAACTGGCCGGCCACGGCGGCGACGCCCGCCACCGGGACCCCGCCCGCTTCGGCTACGGAGTACGCCCGGCCCAGCGTGCCGCGCTTGAACGTCCAGCCGAGCACGGCGCCGTAGAAGCGCTCGGACGCCTCCAGGTCACGTGCCGTCAGGCTGAGCCAGCAGGGCGCGCCCAGGGCGTCGGCCGTCACCAGAACCATGGCCTCCTCCTCTCACCGTCCCCCGCCCGACCTCCTGATCGTCTTCCTTCCCACGTCGCCGACGCGGAGCCGCGCCGGCCGCGCCCGGTCCTTCACTTGGCCCTTGCCCCGTGCCGCCGTGCCCATGCGCAGCCCGCGCCAAGGCCGCCGACACGGGTGTCCCCCGTCCGCCGCCCACTACACGAGCACACGCCACGGCGCCCACCCGTCACCGAGGGTGGCCGGCCGGAGGCCGTCGTGGGGCCGGGCGAACGTGCCGACGGAGTGGCACCCCAGTCGGTGCCGCATGCCCGTCCGCCCGTCTGCGGACCGGCACCTGACGTGCCGTCCGCTCGCGCACCGCTCGCGCGGCAGGGCGGAAACGACTGAGCGCCCCGCCCGGACGAAACCGGGTGGGGCGCTCAGTAGCAGGTCAGAGGGGGTGTCCCCCCGACTGCGAGCAGTAGGCCATGTCGGACTCGAACCGACAACCAACGGATTAAAAGTCCGCTGCTCTGCCAATTGAGCTAATGGCCCTCGGCGTGCTCACCCCAGAGCATAGCCGGACAGCGCCGGTCAGCCGATCGGGTATCGGCCGACCGGCCTGTCGGGGCCGGGCTGAGCGGGGTGCGGAGGACGCGGAACGGGACGCCGACGACGCGACAGGGCCCCCACGACCGGCTCGGGTTCGAGCGGTCGCGGGGGCCCTGTCAGGGGTTCAGCTCAGCTGCGATCAGCCGTTGCGCTTCCAGCGCGGCTTGTCGTCGCGGCGGCCGCCGAAGGAGCCGGTCGAGCCGGATCCGGACGGGCGGTGGTCGTCGCGGCGGCCGTACGGGCGGTCGCCGGCGCCGCCGGAGCGGAAGCCACCGGACGGACGGTCGTCACGACGGTCGCGGTTGAACGGACGGTCGCCGCCGGAGCGGAAGCCGCCGCCGGAGCTGCGGTCGTCACGGTTGTACGTGCCGTTGCCCGTGGCGGGACGGTCGCCACCGGAGCGGAAGCCACCGGACGGACGGTCGTCGCGGCGGAAGCCACCACG